>NZ_KZ819075.1:0-303894 GCF_003115855.1 Brenneria corticis | reverse complement strand
ATACGGATTAACAGTCCGCCGTTCTACCGACTGAACTACAGAGGAATCGGTTAGCTGCGGGGGATAATAGCGGGAGCATTTCACCTTGTCAAAGGCTGTTATGCTTCGTGATAACTGATTGCTGAAGTAATAATCAACATATTGAAATTATTGCGCAAGTGTTGCCGGGTTTGATGTGAATACTGAGCTGTTACGCCGTCTTTACATCACCGTATGCACCTTGAAACAGCAGCAGTTGCATTAGCGTGGTGCATTCCCTGGCAGAAGAAATCGATATCGGTCGTTTCCGGCTGGTCTGGCGCATCCTGTGAACCATCTCTTTTCCTTATTTTACCCATGGCTTATCAAGCATGTATCTGGTTTTTATCTTGAACGTTTCTAATATGGCGCGGATCTTGCTATCTCTTATGGGGAACTTACTCAGGAGGCAGAAATGAATCTTAGACGGCTCAAGTATTTTGTGAAAATCGTTGATATCGGTAGCCTGACCCAGGCTGCTGAGTTGTTGCACATTGCGCAACCAGCGCTGAGCCAGCAGGTCGCGACGCTGGAGAGTGAGCTTGAAAAGCAGTTGCTGGTACGCAGCAGACGTGGCGTTACGCCTACAGAAGCCGGAAAAATTCTTTATTCGCATGCCCAGGCTATTTTGTACCAGTGCGAGCAGGCCAAAAGCGCAGTGAATGGCGTCAGGCAGTCGGTAAACGTATAATTTTTAAGTAGCCAGCCATTTCTCTATGGCTGGCTATATAAATGGTTTTTAAAAACATCATCTTGCTTATCTATTTCATCTGCTCTTTCATTTTTATCGTCATGCTGTGAATATGATGACGCCAAAATTGCGATAGATACTAGCGATCAAGCTACTTTAGATGTTACATTAATCCTCGTAATGTTTTCTCTAATCCCATTCACTAACGTTCTGTTAGTGTTTCTTGGGATAACTGACTGTTATTTTTGATTAAGGAGTTCAAATGAATAGTCTTCTCTCTCAGCTATTAATCAGACTGGCAGAAAAAGAGGTCGGAGAAAAAGAACTTCATGCCAAAATAGAATCATTAGAAATGTTGGTGTTTGCCATTGTTTCTATGCTAGATGACAATAAAATTAATGAGTTAACAACAAAGGTGAAAGGCGTACTGGCGGAAACGACTCAGCGCAAGGGCGAAGATGCCTACTTAGCAGCCGAATTATTATCCCGGAATATTAATCGCTTTATGACTACTTCATTAAGGAATTAATTCCATTATATTATTATCGTGGCTGTATTAATTAATTGGATGATAAGAGTTTTCTTTCTTTTTTTATAATAAATTATCTTATAAATCGATAAAAGTAATATGCATACGCAAATTATTAATAAACAGTTAAGGCGCTGATTTTTATAATCAGCGTCTTTTGTGAGTGGTAATGATGCTGTCTATTTCATGCCAGCCGTTTTTTCTTCTGAATAACCCGATAGGCTATTGCCAGCATAATAAACCACAGTGGCGTGACAACCAGCGCCTGCAGGGTATCGGGCTGTAGCGTCAGCAGGACGATCACAAAGGCAAAGAATGCCAGGCAAATCCAACACATAAAAATACCCCAGGGCATTTTATACTGCGAGTCCAGATGTAGCTGCGGCCTTTTTTTACGGTACATCAGGTAAGAGCAGAGAATAATGCTCCAGATGAACATAAACAGAATGGCGGAGACGGTGGTAACCAGGGTAAAGACCGTCATTACATTGGGGATCAGGTAAATCAATACCACGCCGGACAATAGGCAGATACAGGAAAACAGTAATCCCGCAGAAGGAACCGCGCGTTTAGACAGCATACTGAAGCGCTTCGGCGCATCTCCCTGTTTGGCTAACCCAAACAGCATCCGGCTGGTGGAAAATACGCCGCTGTTGGCCGACGATGCCGCGGAAGTCAGTACCACAAAGTTGATCACGCTTGCCGCGGCGGGTAGCCCGACCAGTACGAACATATCAACGAAGGGGCTGCGATCGGCGGCGATTGCGCTCCACGGCGTAACAGACATGATCATCACCAGCGCAAAAACATAGAACATGATGATACGGATCGGTATCGCGTTGATCGCTCGGGGGAGCACTACTTTTGGGTTCTTCGTTTCTGCCGCCGTGGTGCCAACCAGCTCAATTCCGACGAAGGCAAAGACCGCTATCTGGAATCCGGCAAAAAATCCTCCGATGCCTTTAGGGAACATACCGCCGTCATTCCATAGGTTATTAAACGATGCGACAGAACCTGATGGCGAGGGGAATTGCATCATCACCAGCGCCACGCCGATAAGGATTAGGGCAACGATGGCCACTATCTTGATCATCGCAAACCAGAATTCCATTTCGCCGAACAGCTTTACCGTCGCCAGGTTAAGCGTGAGCAATAAGAGTACGCAGAGTAATGACGATATCCATTGCGATAGATCGGGAAACCAGAACTGTGCGTAGGCGCTGATCGCCACCACATCGGCAATGCCGGTAACCACCCAACAAAACCAGTATGTCCAGCCGGTAAAAAACCCCGCCCAGGGGCCGAGCAGGTCGGCGGCAAAGTCACTGAAAGATTTATAGTTCAGATTAGAGAGCAGTAACTCGCCCATCGCTCGCATAACGAAAAACAGCATGAAGCCGATAATCATGTAAACGAAGATGATCGACGGACCTGCCAGGCTGATGGTTTTTCCCGAGCCCATAAACAACCCGGTGCCAATGGCTCCACCAATGGCGATAAGCTGAATATGCCGGTTGGTCAGGTTGCGCCGCAGTCCTTCACCGCCAGGCTCTGCAAGGTCTGCGACCTCTTTTGGTTGATCAGTCATTGAATGCGATTTCCTATTTTTTATGTGATGTCGTTTTGAGCTCTTGAGCGGCTCTCTCATTTATTGAATTGGGCATAGATAAGATAGCGTAACTATCGTACTGATTATAGGGAGTGGCTGGCATAAATATGGTGAATAATTGCACGATGTGATTCTGTATGTTTTTTGCCCTGAGTAAACGGCGTATTGTAATATGAAAGGAGTGAATTGGGCGGCGCTCAGGTTAGCAAAATTACGCATTGCTCACAATGTAAATTGTGCAGCTGAAAAAATGGAAAAAAAATCAATGTGAACTATTTGACAGCCGCCGCCAAGAAGTGAATAATCCACCCCGTTGGGTCGTTAGCTCAGTTGGTAGAGCAGTTGACTCTTAATCAATTGGTCCGGGGTTCGAGCCCCCGACGACCCACCAACATTCAATCAGTTACCTCGCTTTAATCTTGTCCGCTGTTTTTTTATCCTGTGACAAATCTCAAACGATGCGGTTATTTTATCCTTTCTATTGATCTCATCAATGGGCAGCTTAAATAAAAGCTATTGCCGCTAAAACAACTATCGGGTAATAGCCTATCCACTCTAATTAATAGGCTTTATTGTGATTTATTTAAAGAAAAATAATCTCTTTTACTCCTGGTGTTGGCGAGGGGTTATCTTTTCTTTAATTACTGAGTGAAACATAGCGGATTGATGATGCAGGGGAGGGGGTGGCGTTTTGACCAAGTCGCGGATTTACGTTGAGTCCCGCTATCGGATATGAATCCGACGGGATTTTTTCCAGGGGCTGGAGGGGGTAATGTTCCGGGGAAGATACCGTCGGCATTAGAAGGCTCTGAGCCGACGGGAACCCGGTTATTGGCGGTAAGCGTGTTTGATTTGCTTGATGGTGTTACTGAACGCCGCCGCCTGCTCAGGGTCTTCCAGTTGGGCGATATATCTTTCCATATTGATAATGACTTTGCCCGCATCAGCCTGACCGATGGCTTTTAACAGCAGCGTAATCGTCGCTTTTAAACAGGTTACTTCGTGTGCCAGCTCTGCTACGTTCGCGGCGGTGGAAAAATCTACGTTGCTCATGTTTTCTCCTTAACAAGAAACAGCATAAAACGTGTTTAAGTCAGCCCCCAGTTGGCTCGAAAGCGCGTGCTGCTGGCATAATCAGATTGCCGCGAGTATAGCATAACGCGTATTGTCGGCGGCTATTATTAATCACTCATGGTTATGCGGTGGTTGTTTTTTATGCAGTTGACTTGTTTTTAATTGTATTCGGCAGCCCAGGTTTATATAGTGAATCGGTGTCTGAACCAATCCGAACGAATACAGCGGATTTCTCAGTCTGGATGCTATTTCTCTTCTTTATTGTTTATGTAATGCAGGATTAAATCCCGCAACATATAGTTACAATAGTAAATTTTGATTGATATATGCGATACAATGCCAATTTAATGCCACTGGTTATCGTTGTTTTGTTACACAGTTTCTGATGGTGACCGATGATATGAGCCCGGAGCGCGGGGAGTCATAACCTGATATGTTAGGAATGTGATCAATACGTATCCCGGCGTTAATGTTATATTGCTATCATCTTGCTACCGATATCGATCGTTTATTACTGCGGCATATTTAAAAATACATCATTGCTATAAGTCCGTATGCATTATTTTTAGAAACCAACGTAGTATCACCTGCAAGCAAATTATTATGTAAGTGTTACTCCCTTTTTTGGAGAATTATTCTTTGATTAGCGTTTTTCTTGTTGATGACCATGAACTGGTGCGGGCAGGGATACGGCGCATTCTTGACGATATCAAAGGTCTCAAAGTAGTTGGTGAGGTGTCATGTGGTGAGGACGCTGTCAGGTGGTGCCGCAGCAATGATGTTGATGTTGTCTTGATGGACATGAATATGCCGGGGATTGGCGGTCTTGAGGCAACGCGTAAAATACTGCGCTTTTCTCCTGATATAAAAGTTATCATGCTAACTATTTATACAGAGAACCCTTTACCTGCTAAAGTAATGCAGGCGGGCGCCGCCGGATACGTCAGTAAAGCCGCCGCCCCGCAGGAAGTTATCTGCGCCATCCGTGCCGTTCATGCGGGTAAGCGGTATATTGCCTCTGATATTGCGCAGCAGATGGCGCTAAGCCAGTTGGAACCACAGGCCGAGACGCCACTGGAGTGTTTGTCTGAGCGGGAGTTGCAGATTATGCTGATGATCACCAAAGGGCAAAAGGTGACTGAAATATCTGACCAGCTTAATCTGAGCCCGAAAACGGTGAACAGTTACCGCTATCGGATGTTCAGCAAGCTGAACATCAATGGCGACGTGGAGCTGACGCACCTGGCGATTCGGCACGGCCTCTTTAATGCGGAGACATTGTTAAGTAGTGAGTGAAAGTTTCGATGCCTCGGCATTTCTAAAGACAGTCACCAGCCAGCCTGGGGTCTATCGGATGTATGATGCCGCTAATACGGTGATCTATGTCGGTAAAGCAAAAGATTTAAAAAAACGACTTTCCAGCTATTTCCGCAGCAATGTCGGCAGTCGTAAAACGGAGGCTTTGGTAAAAAGCATCCGGCAGATTGACGTGACCATCACGCATACCGAGACGGAAGCCTTACTGCTGGAACATAACTACATCAAGCTTTATCAGCCGCGCTATAACGTCTTATTGCGTGATGATAAATCCTACCCCATGGTTTTTCTGAGTGCCGATCGACATCCCCGTCTTGCCGTTCATCGTGGCGCCAAACACGCAAAAGGTGAATATTTCGGACCGTTTCCGAATGGTAATGCGGTGCGTGAGACGTTGATACTGTTGCAAAAACTTTTCCCGGTTCGCCAGTGCGAAAACAGCGTGTACCGCAATCGTTCGCGTCCTTGTCTGCAATACCAAATTGGTCGCTGCCTCGGCCCCTGCGTGAGCGGACTGGTCAGTGACGAGGATTACCGGCAACAGGTTGACTATGTGCGTCTGTTTTTGTCCGGCAAAGACCAGCAGGTGCTTAATCAGCTTATCTCACGGATGGAAGCCGCCAGCCGCGCGCTGAATTTTGAGGAAGCGGCCCGTATCCGCGATCAGATTCAGGCCGTTCGGCGCGTCACGGAAAAGCAGTTTGTTTCTGGCTCCGGCGAAGATTTGGACGTTATCGGCGTGGCTTTTGATGCCGGAATGGCCTGCGTGCACGTGTTGTTTATCCGTCAGGGGAAAGTGTTGGGCAGCCGCAGTTATTTTCCCAAAGTTCCCTCTGGAACCGAACTGGGCGAGGTGGTGCAAACATTTGTCGGACAGTTTTACCTGCAGGGGAGTGCGGCGCGAACCCTACCCGCAGAGATTCTGCTCGATTTTTCCTTGCCGGATAAAGAGTTGCTGACGGAGTCTTTAACTGAAGTCGCCGGACGCAAAGTACAGATTCAGGCCCGGCCGCGCGGCGATCGCGCGCGTTACCTGAAACTTGCCCGCACCAATGCCGCCACGGCGCTGGTGACGAAGCTGTCGCAGCAATCGACGATTCACCAGCGTTTGTCCGCTCTGGCCAAGGTTTTACAACTGCCGGAAATTAATCGCATGGAGTGTTTTGACATCAGTCATACTATGGGAGAGCAGACTGTGGCATCTTGTGTGGTGTTCGATGCGAATGGTCCGCTACGTTCGGAATATCGGCGCTATAATATCAGCGGGATTACTCCCGGTGATGACTATGCCGCGATGACCCAGGTTCTTAAACGCCGTTATGGCAAGGCGTTGGAGGAGGGCAAAATCCCCGATGTGATCGTAATTGATGGCGGTAAAGGGCAGCTTGGTCAGGCAAAAGCCGTATTTGACTCGCTTCAGGTACCCTGGGATAAGAGTAAACCCCTGTTGCTCGGCGTGGCTAAAGGCAGCGACCGTAAGGCCGGCCTGGAGACGCTGTTTTTCGAGGCGACGGGAGACGGTATGGTTTTACCGTCTGATTCTCCTGCTTTGCACGTTATTCAGCACATTCGTGACGACTCTCACGATCACGCGATTGGCGGGCACCGCAAAAAAAGAGCAAAAGTTAAAAATACCAGTACACTAGAGCTGATTGAAGGCGTTGGGCCTAAACGCCGGCAGACCCTGCTGAAATACATGGGGGGATTGCAGCCTTTAATGAATGCCAGCGTCGAGGAAATTGCAAATGTGCCGGGTATTTCAACAGCATTGGCAGAAAAAATCTTCCATGCATTGAAACACTAGGGACAATGTAGCAACATACTCGTAATATCCACTCCGGCCAAATAGTTACCTAAGCGCTATGCAATTTAATATACCGACGTTGCTGACTCTGTTTCGTGTTGCTTTAATCCCGTTTTTTGTACTGGCGTTTTACCTTCCCTTTGGCTGGGCGCCTCTGGTTTGCGCGCTCATATTCATTTTTGCCGCGGTTACCGACTGGTTTGATGGTTTTCTGGCCCGCCGCTGGAAGCAAACCACGCGGTTTGGGGCATTCCTTGACCCGGTCGCCGACAAAGTGATGGTCGCCGTGGCCTTGGTTTTAGTGGCCGAACATTATCACTCCTGGTGGATTACCTTGCCGGCGGCAACGATGATTGCGCGGGAAATCATCATTTCCGCATTGCGGGAATGGATGGCGGAGATTGGCAAACGCAGCAGCGTGGCGGTCTCCTGGATTGGGAAAGTCAAAACAACGGCGCAAATGATGGCGTTGTTCGCTTTGCTCTGGCGTCCGGAACGCTTTGTGGAAGGCGCGGGGGTAATTGCTTTATACGTCGCCGCGGTGTTGACCTTCTGGTCGATGTTTCAATACCTGAACGCCGCGCGGCATGATTTGCTGGAGCCTTGAGCAAGGCTACGGCCTAAAAGGTGGCGGGCGAGGGCGCGCCCGCTGTAAAAACCAGCAAACGAACCTGGTTGGTGGATAATTCTGTTGACTCATCGCGTCAGGTCAGTAGAATGCACCGCATCAACGGCGACGCTGATTCGTTGAAAGTTAGTAAAAAAATCAGCATGTTCGTATAAAGCGGGAATAGCTCAGTTGGTAGAGCACGACCTTGCCAAGGTCGGGGTCGCGAGTTCGAGTCTCGTTTCCCGCTCCAATATTCAGCTGCTAAAGCTGAGGCGATTTAAAGGTAAGGCGCGTTGGCAGAGTGGCCATGCAGCGGATTGCAAATCCGCCTACCTCGGTTCGACTCCGGGACGCGCCTCCAATATCCCAGCCCGGGTGGTGGAATCGGTAGACACAAGGGATTTAAAATCCCTCGGCGTACGCGCTGTGCGGGTTCAAGTCCCGCCCCGGGCACCATCGATAAAAACCCAATTAAAACAAGCATGTAGAGCAATGTCGTTAACCGCCAAACAGGCGGTTTTTTTGTGCCTGGAAAATGGAAAGTGGCGACAAAATGGCGGCAGAGTGGCGACACCAGAGACCCCTACCCAAACCCCAAAGCATGCTTGCTCCCGTCTTGCCTGCGCTAAACATGCTTCTTTGGGTGCAATATCCTAGGGGCAGGGAAGCCGCGCCGGGACTACGTATGGAGAACTGGGCCGTCAGGACGGCTGACGATAGCTAACATTATTCAGAAAGCGAACGACGTGCGTGAATGTTGTCGCAATCCAGCCCTTTTGTGAGGCTGACGGCTCACCCTTTCTTGAGGAACATCACCTGAAGTGCCTGGCAAATGGCGGTTCTGATACCCGTGGAAACGCTGCGGATCAGGACTATCCCGCTTTTTTAATGGTCTACTGGAGGGGAGCCGCTTTATTCTGGCCGTTACTTGATTTTTCGGCACAGGTACTTGTTTTTTATTACCCCATCAAAAAAGCGGCCTTTGGAAACTACGGCTTCAGAAATGAATTTCCCGTAAATGCGTTCAGGAACGCTAATGTACTGATAGATATCTTTGTTATGAAATTCTATTTCAAGGATACGATTTTCCGGGTCGTATCCAATCGAACGAATCCTTGATGATGAAACGAATTGCCGCTGCAATGACTGCTCCTCCTTTGTGTGGAACCTTGCATGGAACTATAAAGGATTTTTGGCCCGTCGTGTTGTTAATAATCATGCTTATCTGTTGAATGTACAGCGGAGTTTCATCTGGTCGAGCGCCTAACCAATGGTTGATGCTGAGGAAAAGCGGGCGCTGTCGCCCGCTTTTATGCCGCTTAAAACGTTTCCCAATTGCTGGTATTGGCGCTTATTTTCTTTGTCGCGGCTGATGGCTGCGTGTGCGACGCTTTAGCCGGCGTTCTTTCCCTGGTTTTTTCCGCTGACTCGGAAAGTTTGAAGATTGAGACAATTTCCGTCAAACGGCGCGCCTGTTCTTCAAGCGATGCCGACGCCGCGGTTGACTGTTCAACCAGCGCGGCGTTTTGCTGCGTCACGCTGTCCATTTCCACCATCGCCTGACCAACCTGGGTGATCCCTTTACTCTGCTCGTTTGAGGCGGAAGCAATCTCGCCCATGATGTCCGTTACGTTGGTCACCGCCTTGACGATGTTCTCCATGGCGTCACCCGCAAGCGTTACCTGGTTCGAGCCTGTTTTTACATTTTCCACCGACTCATCGATTAATCCTTCAATCTCTTTCGCCGCCTGGGCGCTGCGTTGCGCCAGACTCCGTACTTCGCTGGCGACGACGGCAAATCCGCGCCCTTGTTCTCCGGCGCGGGCCGCTTCTACGGCCGCGTTCAGCGCCAGGATATTGGTTTGAAAAGCAATGCTGTTGATGACATTGATAATATCGGCGATTTTCTGCGAGCTGCTGGTTATTTTACCCATCGTCTTGATGACGTCGCCGACAATCTCGCCGCCGTTGTTTGCCGTTTTGGAGGCATTCTGCGCCAATACGCTGGCCTGGTTGGCATTGTCCGCGTTCTGTTTCACCACGGCGCTTAACTGTTCCATGCTGGCTGCGGTTTGCTCCAGCGCTGATGCCTGCTCCTCCGTGCGTGAAGATAAATCAGTATTGCCGGAAGATATTTCACCGGAACCGCGGTAAATCTCTTCCGCGCTGCCGCGAATTTCGGATACGGTTGTGATCCAGTTGTTTTGCATTTGCTGAACGAAAGGAATCAATTGTCCGACGCAGTTTTTACCCATATTGAGCATTTGGGTGTGTAAATGACCGACCGCCAGAACCTGAAGATGCTTTTTAATCAACTCGAGCGGTTTGACCACGAAAATGGCCAGATAGCGATCGGTCAGCAGGACGATGATCAAGCCGGTAATCAGCGCCAGAATCAGCGCGTTCTGGCACCAGTGGACCCAGGCGTCGATTCTGTTTTGCGCCTCGCTTTTCAACTTATCAATAACCACATTGTACTCATCGATGGCATCGGTGAAGTTTTGGCGTAAGGGGCGATATGTCTGGGTTGCATACTGAACAAACTCATCAATACGGTCGGCCTTGACCGACTCATAGAGCGGCAGCACGCCCTTGGTGTAAAGCTGGTATGAACTGTTATAAATGTTGTCGATGGTGGCCGGGGCGATGTTGGCATGATCGGTGGTTTTAAATTCCTCCAGGCCGACCTTGATCCTCGCCAATTCCTCCTCAACCAACTTAAGCTCCAGATCGACTTCTGCGGTATTGTTATTTTGTTTTGCGCGTGTGGCACGTTCGAGGGCGCTGATAATGCGATAGTACTGTCCGTTGGCGCCATTAATAATGTCGCCGTTGTTTTGCTGCACGTTGGTCAATTTCAGTTCGGCGGTCAATTGGCTTAGCGAGTACAGCGCAAAGGCCGATACTCCGCCCCACAATAAAGAAAATAGTATAAGAATCAGAATCATCATGGTTCTGATTTTGATATTGCGTACAAAGCTCATGGTGTAAATCCCGGTGAAAAAATGATAAGGCGGTTAATCCTAAAAAGACAGGATCGCGTTAGCGTTTCCCTTCAGATGCCAGACTGCTGGTGAATATTTACAGTCTGATCAATTATCCATGACGGTATGTCTCTTGCGTGTCTGTTATCGGCGTGTAAACGGCGGGCTTCATGACGGTTTGAAGTTATTTAACCTGATTAATGTTAGTTTTTGTAACCGCCGGGGAATAATGCGTCCGTGATGTAAAGAATAAAAACTAACGGTATAATTAGCAGGATAAATAACGGTTCGAAGCGAAAAGGGTAATACGGCTGGCTATGTCGGATATTCCTTGCGGGTTATAGTATTCAGCAACGATCATCCCGTTTCCTGAGGTTACAGCGGTTTTTGAGAGTAATGTATGAAAGTGAATGATGTGGTAACAGTCAAAACAGACGGCAGGGCCCGCAGGGAAGGCGTTATTTTGGCCGTTGAAGCGTTTCAGGAAGGAACGATGTATTTAGTCGCGTTGGAAGATTATCCCGCGGGCGTTTGGTTCTTTAATGAAGTTGAAAGCCAAGACGGGACATTCGTGGAGCTTAAATCGTCTTCAGCGGAGTGATGTAGCGCGGGTATTGACCAGGGTTCGGATCAATACCCGCCGCGGACTACGTTAAAAGGTCTCCCAATTGCCATTCTCCGCTTTGGTTTTTTGCCGGGTTAACGCCAGAGACGGCGTTGGCGTTATCTTGGGCGCGGGCGTGGAGGCCGGCGCCGGCGACTGACGGTCGGACAGGTTAAATGTCGCCACCGCGCGGGTCAGCAGAGCCGCTTGCTCTTCCAGAGAGGTCGCCGCCGCAGTGGCTTCCTGAACCAGCGCCGCGTTTTGCTGCGTTACGCTGTCCATTTCCGAGATAGCCTGGCCCACCTGAGTGATGCCACGGCTCTGCTCGTCGGAGGCGGAGGCAATCTCCCCCATGATGTCGGTGACATTGGTCACCGCATCAACGATTTCTTTCATGGTTTGGCCCGCATTATCAACCAGCGCCGACCCGTTGTTAACTAAATCCACCGATTCGGAGATTAAGGCCGCTATCTCTTTTGCCGCCTGGGCGCTGCGCTGCGCAAGGTTGCGCACCTCGCTGGCCACCACCGCAAATCCTCTGCCTTGTTCGCCGGCTCTGGCGGCTTCCACCGCCGCATTTAGTGCCAGGATGTTGGTCTGGAAGGCAATGCTGTCAATTACGCTGGTGATTTCAGAGATTTTTCTGGAACTGCCTGAAATGTTATCCATGGTGTTGACCACGTCGGCGACAATCTCACCGCCCTTTTGGGCTTTTCCTGAGGCATTCGCTGCAAGCTGGCTGGCGTGATGCGCATTCTCGGCGTTCTGTTTTACGGTTGCGGTCAACTGCTCCATACTGGCCGCGGTTTGCTCCAGAGCGGAGGCCTGCTGTTCCGTGCGGGAGGAAAGGTCGGTATTGCCTGAGGAGATCTCAGTCGTGCCTTGATAGATGGCGTCCGCGCTTTCGCGCACGGTTGTTACCGTGGTAACCAACGATAACTGCATTTGCTGAACGTTTCGACCCAAGGTGCCAATTTCATTGCTGCCATAGTTATCCGCATGTTGGGTGAGATCGCCTTGTGCTATACGCTGGATACGGCTCACCAGTCGGTTCATGGGTTGAATTAGCGCGCGTTGCAGGAGCAGGAATGTCAGCAGGGTTAAAACGATCGCGACGCCAAAGCTGGCGCCCATCAGCGCATATCCCAATGTGGCATTGTCCTGCGCCGTGGTATTCAGTTCGTTGGCGCGCTGGTTGCGATAACCAACGGCTTCCAGCAGAGGCTTGTTATACGCCAAATCCAAAACCCGGGTGTACTCCGATTCATGGCTGATCACTTCTTCAAACAGTCCTTCCTTGGCCGAGGCGAGCATGGGCATCACCCCCTGGTTGATATAGTCGTCGTAGGCTTTGCGTAAGCTGGCGTCCAATGCGGCATCCTGGGCCGTTTTTACCGGGCGTTGTTCATAAACCAGAAACGCCTGTTGCGACTGCTCGATGCGCTGCGTTGCCTGCTTCAGGTTGTCATTAAAGACGTCAGCATCTCCGATACGTGCGGCAGCGGCGGCCTGAATCAGTAACAGGCGCGCGGTGCCAAGGTGGTTAGCGCTGTTGGATATCCCCATGCGGATATCAATTTCCTGGGTGACGTCGGCCAGTGATTGACCGCCGCGTTGTAAGAAATGGCTGGACGTGCCTATCGATAGCGCGAACAGCAGCATAATGCCGCCTAAAATAATGACGAATAAAGGGACTAACCGTAAATTGCTTAACAAGCCAGTGTTACCCGACTGCTCGGGTCTTGAAATTATTTTCATATCCATCCGCTCATTTTCGGGAGAAGTCATTATCATTTATGGTGCCGTCGGCAGGCAGCGTTGGCATGTGGGGGTAAATGCCTGCTTTGACGACCAGCGGTAACCTACAGCAACCAATCTGAAATACCATCGGCACATGTTGGGAAACCTTAATAAGATTCAATGCGATCTCCATCACGTTTCGAACTTATGCACGGAAAATAAAGGCGGATTGCCGTTAAAGTAGACAGATTGATAATCGTCTGATAGGAATCGGAAAAAATAGTCGTTTGCGCCAGAGATTATTTTTGACTTGCTTTGGCGGTCGGCGGCCATCCTGCGATTAAGAAAAATACCAGCGGTGCCGGGTTTCTCTGGCTTAATTAAGCTTAATTTCAATCAATAAAGTAATAACTTGATGTCAGGTGTTTTTGCGTCATATATTTTTGGTTACGCGCTGCTTGAATCAGATCGGTAAATTAAATAGTTGCAGGATATTAATAATTACCGTGTGCCATTCATATATCACGGATATAATAGGGCGCTTTTTTAAAATAATTAATTAGTAAGTTTCCTGATTGTTAATAGTTATGCCCAAGGGAGTTTTATTATCGCAGTTGACTAATTGTCAGACAGGTTTGGTGTATTACAACAGTTTCTGCCGCTTTTTCCTTCGCGCAACTTAATCGGGTAACCTTTGCCGTTTTACCTTTTAATGAGCATGGCAATCCGCATCAATGTCTCAACGTAAAAAGCGGGGGCGCACGGCAAAAACAGGGCGTAAGGGGTAAGAACTGAACCGCTAAGCGATGGATAGATACCGTTTCAGTACGTAAAGGAATGCAAATTTTTGGTAAAGAACATAAATGAACATCTTTATGTAAATTTGCTCTGCCAAAATGCTCCATGTTTTCGCTTATCTATCATTTAGATAGCAGCGAAAGTATTTTTTCTACGCAAGCAGAATGTTATTTTGTAACGTTTGATACAGTTTTTTGTGCCAAAAATGAGCAATTAAGAATATCGGTTGCTCGAAAATCACCTATGGTTCTTTCAATTTTGTGATCTATGTCACATAATTACTAAAATCATTCTCCGCTCGCGTTGTATGTGCTACGGATTAGGCGGTACAGTTGCGCTGTTTTAGGAATAATCCTATGATTTGGCTGTGATGGACCTTGAAGGGGTCTAAAGTGCTGGGAAAGAAAGGATGCGATGCGTAATGGTTGCATCATGATGGAAGTTGGCGGAAGTACTCACTGTCCTGCGTTAAGAGATAAAAATAGCAGCTAGTATCTGGCACTGATAGTTTTTTATGCCATCAATGGAGCGTGATTTTTGAACCGGGCGATATGGTCTATCACCTAACTTATGTTTTAAACATAGCCTATCGGGATGGGAAATATGGGTACCTCTGAATTACTCAAGCACATTTATGACATTAATCTGTCTTATTTGTTACTGGCACAACGTTTAATTAATGACGAAAAAGCCTCTGCAATGTTTCGTCTGGGTATTGATGAGACAATGGCAGATATGCTGATGCAGCTGACTTTGCCGCAGATGGTTAAATTAGCTGAAACCAACCAACTGATATGTCATTTCCGTTTTAACGATCACAATACCATCAAACTCTTGACTCAAGAATCGCGTGTGGATGATTTACAGCAAATCCATACCGGTATTTTGTTGTCGAGCCATCTATTACAACAGTCAACTTCGAAAGAAGAGAATCTGCCTAAGAAAAGGGCATAGTAATGGCGGAGAAAAGTATTGTTAAGGAAGCGAAAGACATCCAACTGGCAATGGAGCTTATTTCTCTGGGCGCCCGTCTGCAGATGTTGGAAAGTGAAACGCAGCTAAGCCGCGGACGCTTGATTAAGCTATATAAAGAACTTAGAGGAAGTCCGCCGCCAAAGGGAATGCTGCCTTTTTCAACGGACTGGTTTATGACCTGGGAACAGAATATTCATTCATCCATGTTCTATAACGCCTATAGTTTCTTGCTGAAACACGGGCAATGCAGCGGCGTGGAGGCGGTAATCAAAGCCTATCGCCTCTATCTGGAACAATGTTCACCGAAAAATGATACGCCATTACTGGCGCTGACTCGCGCATGGACGCTGGTTCGATTTGTCGACAGCGGCATGCTGCAACTCTCAGCTTGTAATTGCTGTAACGGTATGTTTATCACTCATGCTCATCAGCCAAAAAACAGTTTTGTCTGCAGCTTGTGTCAGCCCCCATCCAGGGCGGTAAAAAGACGTAAACTTTCGCAAAATCTTGCCGATATTATACCTCAACTGCTGGATGAACAGGTAAAACACGCAGTCTGAGCTTGGTAGCGATTTGTGAATCTATCACTGTTTGTTATTGAGGACAGTGATAGATTTCTCCTCAAGTAATTCCTGGCTTCATACCTGCGTTTTATCTCACTTTCCGCCCACCTTTTCATATAAGGAATTCTTGTGCTGGTTATATTGGGTTATCTCGTAACTGTGGGGTCGATACTTGGCGGTTATCTCATGGTCGGTGGGGCCCTGGGCGCGCTTTATCAACCCGCGGAGGTGTTGATTATCGCCGGGGCCGCTCTGGGGGCTTTTATCGTAGGCAACAATGGTAAAGCGATAAAAGCCACCGGGCGGGCGTTGCCTTTGCTGATGAAAGGATCGAAATACAATAAGGCATTGTATATGGATCTTATGGCGCTGCTTTTTCGGCTGATGGCCAAGTCCCGTCAGCAGGGCATGCTCTCCCTGGAGTTTGATATTGATAACCCCCGCGAAAGTGAAATTTTTTCAGGCTACCCGCGCATTTTGGCCGACAACAATATCGTTGAATTTATTACCGATTATCTGCGGCTGATGGTGAGCGGCAATATGAATGCGTTTGAAATTGAAACGCTGATGGATGAAGAGATCGAGACGGTTGAACACGAAAGCGATGTGCCGGCCAACAGCCTCGCCATGGTCGGCGATGCCCTGCCGGCGTTCGGTATCGTGGCGGCGGTAATGGGGGTAGTTCACTCTTTGGCTTATGTCGACCGTCCCGCGGCGGAACTGGGAATGATGATTGCCCACGCCATGGTGGGGACTTTCCTGGGGATTCTGTTGGCTTATGGTTTTGTGTCACCGTTGGCAACCTTGCTGCGACAGAAAAATTCAGAAAAAATAAAAGTTTTACAATGCGTTAAGGTTACGTTGCTTTCCAGCCTTAACGGTTATGCGCCGCAAATCGCCGTCGAGTTCGGTCGTAAGACATTGTACTCAACGGAAAGGCCTTCCTTTATTGAGCTGGAAGAGCATATCCGTCGGGTGAAGGCTCCCGCTCAGCAGGCAGCGGAAAATGACGCATGAAACATCAGCACCCCATTATTCGTAAGAAGCGCAAATCCGGGCATGCCGGCCACCATGGCGGTTCCTGGAAAATTGCCTATGCCGACTTTATGACGGCGATGATGGCGCTGTTTTTGGTGATGTGGCTGATCGCCATTTCCACCCCGATGCAGCTGGCCCAGATTGCCGAGTATTTCCGCACCCCGTTAAAAATAGCCTTAACCGGCGGTAGCAAATCCAGCGAAAGCGAGAGCCCGATCCCCGGCGGCGGGGATGACTTCACCCAGCAGGACGGTGAGGTTAAAAAGACCATTAAAATGGATACGTTGGAGGGGAGATTAGACGAAATCCGTTTGAACAGGCTGCGGGAAAGATTGGACCAGCTTATTGAAGCCGATCCGCGACTGCGCGCCCTGCGCCCGCATTTGCTGATCGAGATGGTGGATGAGGGGCTGCGGATACAGATTATCGACAGCCAGAATCGCCCGATGTTTAAAACCGGCAGCGCCCAGGTTGAGCCCTATATGCGCGACATCCTGCGGGCGATAGCGCCTATTTTGAATGATATCCCCAATAAGCTGAGTATCTCGGGCCACACCGACGACGTGCCGTACGCCAGCGGCGACCGGGGTTACAGCAACTGGGAATTATCCGCCGATCGCGCCAACGCTTCCCGCCGCGAGCTGCTTATCGGCGGGCTGGCCGACGGTAAAGTGCTGCGCGTGGTCGGTATGGCGTCGACCATGAGCCTGAAACAGGCGGTGGACGCTAATGATGCGATAAACCGCCGCATCAGCCTGCTGGTGTTGAATAGGCAGGCGCAGAGGGATATTGAACATGAAAACGCCGAAAGCGATGTGCTAAATGTAGACAAAGCGGAAAATTTACAAAATATGGAGTTGGAAAATCCTAAACCTACCACTCCGCCTGCCGACAATAGTAATAATAATATGGATGGAAGTGGTGAAACCCCGCCGCAACCCGTTAATGGAGTTCCTGCTCCAGAGCGCCAGCAGCCGACGACGTCGTTGCCTGCTGCGCCGGACAGTCAGGCGCCCCTTTCTCAATAAGCCGCGATTCACAGCAGAGGTGACCACGTGAGCATGGACATGAGCGCTTTCTATCAAACATTCTTTGATGAAGCAGACGAATTACTGGCGGATATGGAACAGCACTTGCTGTTGCTGGATCCCCTGGCACCTGATACAGAGCAATTGAATGCCATTTTCCGGGCCGCTCACTCGATAAAAGGCGGGGCCGGAACCTTTGGTTTTACTGTGTTACAGGAAACCACTCATCTTTTAGAAAATCTACTCGACGGTGCGCGGCGCGGTGAAATGCGTCTTAGCACTGACATCATCAATCTGTTTTTGGAAACAAAAGACATCATGCAGGATCAGTTGGACGCTTACAAAACCGCGCAGGAGCCCAATGCCGAGAGCTTTGAGTATATCTGTCAGGCTCTGCGCCAACTGGCTTTGGAGTCTCAGGCCGAAATCGCTGCGGCTCAGAGCGACGCCCCGTCTTCAACCGCGCCGGAGCAGGATAAAAACGGCCCGGCCTCTGCAACGTCGGCGTCGACCGGTTCGGGTGAACTGCGTATTGAGCTTACCGGACTTAAGCCGCAGGAAGTTCCCCAAATGCTGGAGGAGCTTGGCAACCTGGGCACGGTTAAAGACCCTCATCAGACTGATAACAGCGTCGAAGTGACTTTGGTGACTTCCGAAAGCGAAGATGATATCAGCGCGGTGTTGTGTTTTGTGCTGGAGCCGGAGCAAATCCACTTTCACCCGGTAGAGGCTGCGGCCCAACCGGAGAGCGCCGCGGCTGAATCTCAGCCCGAGCCGGCAAAACCGGCGGCGCCCGCCGCTCCGGCGCTTCAGGCTGTTCCCGCGCCGGCCGCCGCCAAGCCGCATATTGTTCCCGACGCCTCGAAACACCGCAACAAAACCGGCGATACCAGTATTCGCGTGGCGGTAGAGAAAGTCGACCAACTCATCAACCTGGTCGGCGAACTGGTTATTACCCAATCGATGCTGGCGCAGCGTTCGAGCGAGCTTGATCCCGTCGCCCACGGCGACTTGCTGAATAGCATGGGACAGCTGGAGCGTAACGCCCGCGATTTGCAAGAGTCGGTAATGTCGATTCGTATGATGCCGATGGAATACGTATTCAGCCGCTTCCCCCGTCTGGTCCGCGACCTGGCCGCCAAGTTGGATAAGCAGGTAGAACTTACCCTGCGCGGCAGTTCCACCGAGTTGGATAAGAGCCTAATTGAACGCATTATCGATCCGCTTACCCACCTGGTGCGCAACAGCCTCGATCACGGCATTGAATCCCCGGAGAAGCGCATTGCGGCGGGTAAACCGCAGGTCGGCAATTTGACGCTGTCCGCCGAACATCAGGGCGGGAATATCTGCATTGAAGTGATTGATGACGGCGCCGGCCTGAATCGCGACAGGATTTTGGCGAAGGCCCTTGCGCAAGGGCTGGCGGTGAGCGACAACATCTCTGATGAAGAAGTCGGCATGCTGATCTTCGCACCCGGCTTCTCCACCGCGGAGAAAGTCACCGACGTTTCCGGCCGCGGCGTCGGAATGGATGTGGTGAAACGTAACATTCAGGAAATGGGCGGGCACGTCGAAATCCATTTCCAGGCCGGGAAGGGAACGACCATTCGTATTCTTCTGCCGTTAACGCTGGCAATTCTTGACGGCATGTCAGTCAAGGTTAATAACGAAGTCTTTATCCTGCCGCTGAATGCCGTTATGGAATCATTGCAGCCGCAGGCCGAAGACTTGTATCCGCTGGCCGGCGGAGAGCGGGTTTTGCAAGTACGCGGCGAATATCTGCCGTTGGTTGAGCTGTTCCATATTTTTGATGTGGATGGCGCAAAAACCGATCCGACCCAGGGCATTGTGGTGATATTGCAAAGCGCCGGTCGCCGCTACGCGCTGCTGGTGGATCAATTAATCGGGCAGCACCAGGTGGTGGTGAAGAATTTGGAAAGTAATTATCGCAAGGTGCCAGGCGTTTCAGCCGCTACTATCCTGGGTGACGGCAGCGTTGCGCTGATTGTGGATGTTTCAGCGTTACAGGCGCTTAATCGTGAAAAGCGTGTGGTTGAAACCGCTGCTTAATAATAAAACAGATAGGTGATAAAGGGTGGAAAACATGACTGGACTTGCAAACGTCACCAAATTGACCGGTGAAACCGTAGGACAGGAGTTCTTGATTTTTACGCTGGGTGATGAAGAGTACGGTGTCGATATTTTAAAGGTGCAGGAAATTCGCGGTTATGATCAGGTAACCCGCATTGCCAATACGCCTGCATTTATTAAAGGCGTAACCAACCTGCGCGGCGTGATTGTACCGATCGTGGATTTACGCATTAAATTTGCGCAGCAGGAAGTGGATTATGACGATAATACCGTCGTTATCGTGCTGAATCTCGGGCAGCGGGTGGTCGGCATTGTCGTCGACGGCGTGTCCGATGTGCTGTCTTTAACCGCCGACCAAATCCGCCCGGCGCCTGAATTCGCCGTCACGCTGTCAACCGAATATCTCACCGGCCTGGGTTCGCTGGGCGAAAGGATGCTGATTCTGGTCGATATTGAAAAACTGCTCAGCAGCGAAGAAATGGCGCTGGTCGACAGCGTGGCGAAAGTCTGATTTATTGCTGATTGGCGGGCCAGCCGGGTGGTCCGCTCCTCTCTTTCTTATTATTGACCTTCAGTTTGAGAAATCATAAAGATATTTGAAGTAATGCCGATACTAGCGCTGTCACCGGCAGTCGATCAACTCAAAGGATGTGATATGTTCAGTCGTATGAAGGTTGTAACAAGTTTGATACTTATATTGGTATTATTTGGCACACTTCAGCTTATTTCAGCAGGTTTGTTTTTTAGCTCTTTAAAAAATGACAAAGGTATTTTCAGCTCAACTCAGGTTATCAGCCAGAAGAAAGCGGAGTTGGATGCGGCCTGGTCGTATTTGCTGCAGACGCGCAACACCTTAAACCGGGCCGGCATCCGCGTGGCGCTGGATGCGGAAGGGCGGGGCGCCGGCGCGGCGTTTGATGAACTGCTCAATTTGGCCAAAACCCAGCTGGATTCCGCCGGCGCCCACTTTGGCAATTATGAAAAAACGGCGCTTGCCGTACAGCAGGATCCCAAGGTCGCCCAGACGGTAAAAGAGAATTATACCGCGCTGCACGGCGCGCTCTCCGAGCTGGTTCTGTTTCTTGCCAATAATGAATTTGAAAAATTTGTCGAACAACCGACTCAGGGATTTCAGGATAATTTTGAAAAGGCCTATAACGCCTATCAAATTGACAGCGATAGTTTACATCGGGCGGGGATCGCTGAAAACGACAAGGCTTATGATTCCGCGCTGTGGGTATTAGGCACCATTATTATTCTGGTGGCGGCATTAACGCTTGTCGCCTGGCTGGGCATTCAAAAACTAATCACGCGTCCGCTGCAGTATATCGTTGAACATATTCGGCATATCGCCAAGGGCGATCTGACCAAAGCGGTCAATTACCACAGTAAGAGCGAGATGGGCATCCTGGCGGACAGTATCCGGGAAATGCAGCATGAATTGGTTACCACGGTAAGCGCGGTGCGGCAGGGCGCCGACGCCATTTATACCGGCGCCACCGAAATCAGCGCCGGCAACAGCGATCTCTCCTCGCGCACCGAACAGCAGGCTTCCGCGCTGGAAGAAACGGCCGCCAGTATGGAGCAGTTGACCTCGACGGTGAAACAGAACGCCGAGAACGCGCGGCAGGCCAGCCAACTGGCGCTGAGCGCGTCGGAGACGGCGCAGAGAGGCGGCAAGGTCGTCGATAACGTGGTTAAAACGATGCACAATATTGCCGGCAGCTCGCAAAAAATCGCCGATATCACCAGCGTGATTGACGGCATCGCTTTTCAGACCAATATCCTGGCCTTGAATGCGGCGGTAGAAGCGGCAAGAGCGGGAGAGCAAGGGCGAGGTTTCGCCGTTGTGGCCGGAGAAGTGCGCAGTCTGGCGCAGCGCAGCGCCCAGGCGGCAAAAGAAATTAAAGGTTTGATTGAAGATTCCGTCAATCGTGTCGATGAAGGTTCCGTACTGGTCGAGAGCGCGGGTGAAACCATGGAGGAAATCGTCAGCGCGGTGACCCGGGTGACGGACATTATGGGCGAAATCGCTTCCGCTTCCGATGAGCAGAGCAAAGGTATCGACCAGGTCGGTCAGGCTATTACCGAGATGGACAGCGTCACCCAGCAAAACGCCGCATTGGTTGAGGAGTCGGCTACGGCCGCCGTGGCGTTGGAAGAACAGGTGCGCATTCTCAGCCAGGCGGTGGCGGTATTCCGCCTGGCGGATGCCGGCGCCAACACGCAGCACGCAACGCCAGCGCAAAGCCGTCAAAAACCGGCTCTGCCGGCGGTATCAGCGAATACGGAGAAAAAGTCGCACCAAAGCCAGTCGACGGAGAATTGGGAAACATTTTAAAACAAGCAGTATCAATGTACGGCAAAGGTTTTCTGGCTTAATAAGAACGTTAAAGGACATTCCATGTTTCGGCGGATCCGTATTTCTACCTGTGTGTTTTTGTTGTTGATGGTGTTTTTTGTTATGCAACTGGTATCCAGTAGCTTCTCGTTTAACGGGTTCCGTACGGACTACCAGAACTTCACCCAGGTGAATGTGGGAAGCCAGCAGCGGGATGAATTAACCATGAGCTGGGTTGCCTTGCTGCAGACGCGCAATACCTTGAACCGGGCGGCGACGCGCGCCGCCCGCAATGTGGCGCAGGAGCAGGTCTCGGTGCTGATGACCAGCGCCAGAACGTACCTGGCCCAGGCCGATACCCATTTTAAACAGTATCTTGCGGTGCCCAGAATAACCGATAAGGGCGTGGAGCTGACGGGTAACGTACAGGCGAGCTATGAGAAGCTGCAGGCCGCCCTCGCAGAATTGATCGTGTTTTTGGACAGCGGGCAGCTACAGCCGTTTCTCGATCAGCCGACGCAGTCTTTTCAGGATAACTTCGAGGCTGATTTTTCAGTCTATGTGGAGTATATCAACGGGCATTTGCAAGTGGCAGCGGACAGTAGCCGACAGTCTTATTCCGACTCCAAATGGTCGTTCGGCATTGTGGTTACTCTGTCGCTCCTTATCACCCTGCTCGGGTTGATTTGGCTGAAAAAGGCTTTGTTGCAGCCATTGGAAACGATGCGTGAGCATTTTGAGCACATCGCCAGCGGTAATCTGGCGGAAAGGATCGCCGACTTCGGACGCAACGAAATAGGCGTGATGTTCAGCGCCCTGCAAAAAATGCAGGCGTCGCTGGCGGGCATGGTTCATTCCGTCAGGCAGGGGACGGACGCCATGTTGCACGGCGTGCAGGAGATCGCCGCCGGCAATGACGATTTGTCTTCCCGCACGGAAGAGCAGGCCTCCGCCCTGGAAGAGACCGCCGCCAGTATGGAGCAGCTGACGTCGATAGTGAAACAGAACGCCGACAATGCGCACCAGGCGGCGAAGCTGGCGCGGCAGACCTCGGTCACCGCGCAGAAAGGCGGCGAAATAACCGGCGATGTGGTGACGACCATGCAGCATATTGCGTTGAGTTCACAAAAGATCAGCGATATCACCAGCGTGATCGACGGCATCGCCTTCCAGACCAATATTCTGGCGCTGAACGCGGCGGTGGAAGCCGCCAGAGCCGGCGAACAGGGAAGGGGGTTCGCCGTGGTCGCCGGCGAGGTGCGCAGTCTGGCGCAGCGCAGCGCGCAGGCGGCGAAAGAAATCAAAGGGCTGATTGACGAGTCTGTCAGCCGCGTCCGCCAGGGCTCCGACTTGGTCGAGTCCGCGGGAAGCACCATGAGCGATATCGTTCGATCGGTGGCGCAGGTTACCGATATCATGGGGGAAATCGCTTCGGCTTCCGATGAGCAGAGCCGGGGCATCGAGCAGGTCGCTCAAGCCGTCACGGAGATGGACGGCGTTACCCAGCAAAATGCGGCGTTGGTCGAACAGGCCTCTTCCGCGGTGCGTTCGCTTGCCGAACAGGCCGGGATGCTGACCAATACCGTATCGGTTTTTAATCTTGCGTCAGCAAGGGATGAATACCTGATAAATGATAACAACGACAAATCCGCCATAGCCGTAAGGAACAGTTCAGATTGGAAAACAGCATAGCAAAAATAAATATTCGAGCGGTTTGATATGAAAAGCACACCATCGCAAAATCGCCCCGAACCTGCATCTATCCTGACGCAGATGGTAGATCGGTTGCCGCTGTCGGACGTCCATTTCCGACGCATCAGCCAGCTAATTTATCAGCGCGCCGGTATTGTGCTGGCCGATCACAAAAGAGAAATGGTTTATAACCGCCTAGTGCGGCGTTTGCGTTTGCTGGGGATAAATGATTTTGGCCAGTATCTGGCGCTGCTGGAATCCGATCCCAACAGCGCGGAGTGGCAGGCGTTTATTAATGCGCTGACGACAAATCTGACGGCTTTTTTTCGCGAGGCCCACCACTTTCCGATACTGGCCGAGCACGCCCGCCAGCGTCCTAATGGCTATACCATCTGGAGTACCGCGGCATCCACCGGAGAAGAACCTTATTCTCTGGCGATGACGCTGGCCGAGGTTTTGGGTAACCGGGTGAGCGGCTGTCAGGTGTGGGCCAGCGATATCGATACCCAGGTGCTGGAAAAAGCCACCGCCGGTGTTTATCGGCAGGAGGAGTTGCGCTCGCTTTCCCCCCAGCAGATGCAGCGATTCTTCCTGCGCGGCACCGGTCCGCACAGCGGGCTGGTGCGCGTTCGCCCGGAGCTTGCCGCCATGGTGCATTTCCAGCAGTTGAATCTGTTGGCGCCCGAGTGGTCCGTTCCTGCGCCGTTCGACGCCATTTTTTGTCGTAACATAATGATTTATTTTGATAAAGAAACACAGGAGCGCATCTTACGTCGATTTGTTCCGTTGCTTAAACCGGGCGGGCTGTTGTTTGCCGGTCATTCAGAGAATTTCAGTCAGATCAGTCGGGAATTCTATCTGCGGGGGCAGACTGTTTATGGACTGGCTAAGGAAAGATAATGAGCAAAATTAGAGTGTTGTGTGTCGATGATTCTGCCCTTATGCGTCAGATCATGACGGAAATCATTAACAGCCACCCGGATATGGAAGTGGTCGCCACGGCGCCCGACCCCTTAGTCGCCCGCGACTTGATCAAAAAATTCAATCCGCAGGTATTAACCCTGGACGTCGAAATGCCGCGGATGGACGGACTGGATTTTCTGGAAAAACTGATGCGCCTGCGTCCGATGCCGGTGGTTATGGTGTCGTCGCTGACCGGGAAAGGTTCTGAAATCACCCTGCGCGCGCTGGAACTGGGCGCCATTGATTTCGTGACCAAACCGCAGTTGGGGATACGCGAAGGCATGCTGGCCTACAGCGAGCTTATCGCCGAAAAAATCCGCACGGCCGCCAAGGCGCGCCTGCCGCAGCGCAGCGATAGCCACGAGCCGATGGCGATTATTAAGCATACGCCGTTGCTCAGCAGTGAGAAATTAATCGCCATCGGCGCATCGACGGGGGGAACGGAGGCGATACGCCACGTATTGCAACCGCTGCCGCCCACCAGCCCCGCCTTGCTGATTACGCAGCATATGCCGCCGGGATTTACCAAGTCATTTGCCGAGCGTCTGAATAAACTCTGTCAGATTACGGTGAAAGAAGCCGAGGATGGCGAACGTGTTTTACCCGGGCACGCCTATATCGCCCCCGGCGCCCGGCATCTTGAACTGGCGCGCAGCGGAGCGAATTATCAGGTGCGGTTGCATGACGGCCCGCCGGTTAACCGTCACCGTCCATCGGTTGATGTATTGTTTCGCTCGGTTGCGCAGCATGCCGGGCGAAATGCCGTAGGGGTCATCCTTACGGGAATGGGAAACGACGGAGCCGCCGGTTTGTTGGAACTTCATCAGGCCGGTTCCTATACCCTGGCGCAAAATGAGGCAAGCTGCGTGGTATTCGGTATGCCGCGCGAAGCTATCGCCATGGGGGGCGTCGACGAAGTGGTGGATCTGCACCAGGTCAGTCAGCGGATGCTGGCACAAATCTCTGCCGGACAGGCATTACGTATATAAGCAGCTCCCGGTGAGCAATAAATATTTTAGGAGTAGGTATGGCCGACAAAGAACTCAGGTTTCTGGTAGTGGATGATTTTTCGACAATGCGCCGCATTGTTCGCAACCTGCTGAAGGAACTGGGCTTTAATAACGTAGAAGAAGCGGAAGACGGCGCCGACGCGCTGAGCAAGCTTCGCGCTGGCGCTTTCGATTTCGTCATTTCCGACTGGAACATGCCCAATATGGACGGTCTGGAACTGCTGCAAACCATTCGTGCGGATGCCTCGCTCTCCAAGCTGCCGGTATTGATGGTAACCGCGGAAGCGAAGAAAGAAAATATTATCGCCGCAGCCCAGGCTGGCGCTAGCGGCTATGTTGTTAAACCATTTACTGCTGCGACCCTGGAAGAGAAGCTGAGTAAGATTTTCGAAAAACTGGGTATGTAAGGGGATCTTATGACGTCACATCCAATGCCGCCCGTAAATGACACCGCTTCGGCCACCGAGATTATTTCTCGCATCGGTCAATTGACCCGCATGCTGCGCGACAGCCTGCGCGAGTTGGGACTGGACAACGCGATTGCCGAAGCGGCGGAAGCCATTCCCGACGCCCGCGATCGCCTTGATTACGTCGTGCAAATGACGGCCCAGGCCGCAGAGCGGGCGTTAAACTGCGTTGAAGCGGCGCAGCCGCGCCAGAATCAGCTGGAAGCCGACGCCAAATCGCTGAAGACCCGCTGGGATCAATGGTTTGAAAATCCGATTGAGCTGGCCGACGCGCGCGAACTGGTCACCGATACGCGCAGTTATCTCGAAGGTGTGCCGGAGCATACCTCGTTTACCAACGCGCAACTGCTGGAAATCATGATGGCCCAGGATTTCCAGGATCTTACCGGTCAGGTCATCAAGCGCATGATGGATGTTATTCAGGAAATTGAAAAACAATTACTGATGGTGCTGCTGGAAAACATGCCGGAGAAACCCGCCGCGGCCAAACGCGCCAACGACGGGCTGTTAAACGGTCCTCAGGTGGATAAAACCGCGGCAGGGGTGGTGTCTAACCAGGATCAGGTGGATGATTTGTTGGATAGCCTCGGGTTCTAGTTGTAAAGATTAAGTCCCGCGGGTGTAGCTGCGCCATCGTTACACCCGCGGGAGTGCGGCCCGGCAATCTTTGAGCCGTGCCTATTCCGCATTATCCGGCCGTTGCCGGCCAAATCCTTTCCTCCCCCGGATTACCGGCCTACTATCCGTTAAAGAAACGTAGGTTTTTCCCGTTGTTCCAGCCATAAAGTTTTTCCATATTTGTCATGCTAGGCAGCAAATCCCTATCCCAGGTAGTAATAACAGGAACGCTGAGTGGCTGAAGATAGCGATCTGGAAAAAACAGAGTCCCCCACTCCCCATAAAGAGGAGAAGGCGCGCGAAGATGGACAGATCCCCCGTTCCCGTGAATTGAGCTCGATTCTGATGCTGATGGCGGGGTTAGCCATACTGTGGATTGGCGGCGAGTCGATGGCGCGCAAGTTGGCTTTAATGGTAAGCCAGGGGTTGTATTTTGATCATCAAACCATTGGCGATGACACCCGGATGCTACGCCATATCGGTGTATTGCTGAAGCTGGGCGCGTCGGCTTTGATTCCTATTATGCTCGGGTCAGTGCTGGTTGCGTTATCAGCCCCGATGTTACTGGGCGGTGTGTTATTCAGCCCTAAGTCAATCAAATTTGATTTAAAGAAATTAAATCCGCTGTCCGGCTTAAAACGGCTGTTTTCTTCTCAGTCATTGGCTGAGCTTTTTAAAGCCATATTAAAGTCGGTAATGGTCGGCATCGTCACCGCCTGGTTTTTATTACATAACTGGCCGAAGATGCTGCATCTGATATCACAGCCGCCGATGGCGGCGCTGGGCGATGCATTAAATTTGGCAACGCTCTGTGGATTTTTTGTCATCATGGGGCTGGTGCCGATGGTGGCGTTTGATGTGTTCTGGCAGATCTGGAGCCATATCAAAAAATTGCGCATGACCAAACAAGAGATTCGTGACGAACACAAGGAAAGTGAAGGCGATCCGCATGTTAAAGGGCGTATTCGCCAGCAGCAACGGGCCATGGCGCAGCGAAGAATGATGGCTGATGTGCCTAAAGCCGATGTGATCGTAACCAACCCGACCCATTATGCCGTCGCATTGCAATATGATGAGAAAAAAATGAATGCGCCTAAAGTGTTGGCTAAAGGCGCCGGTGAGATTGCGCTGCGTATCCGCGAACTGGGCGCAGAGCATCGAATCCCTGTTTTGGAAGCGCCGCCGCTGGCGCGAGCGTTGTACCGTCATTCTGAAGTCGGACGCCATATTCCGGCGGCGTTGTATGCTGCTGTTGCAGAGGTCTTAGCCTGGGTTTATCAACTGAAACGCTGGAAGCGTGAAGGTGGCTTAATCCCGAGAAAGCCTAAACATCTACCGGTGCCGGATGCACTGGATTTTGCTAAAGAGAATACTACTGATGGCTAATTTGGCCTCTATACTACGTTTACCGAGTAACTTTAAGGGAGCTCAGTGGCAAATATTAGCCGGGCCTGTCCTGATCCTGCTGATATTGTCCATGATGGTGCTGCCGCTGCCGCCCTTTATCCTGGATCTGCTGTTTACCTTTAACATTGCGCTTTCAATCATGGTGCTGCTTGTCGCCATGTTCACCCAACGCACGCTGGATTTTGCGGCTTTTCCGACCATTCTGCTGTTCTCGACCCTGCTGCGTCTATCCCTTAACGTGGCGTCGACGCGTATTATTCTGCTGGAAGGTCATACCGGAACCGCCGCCGCTGGGCGGGTCGTTGAAGCATTCGGCCATTTTCTGGTGGGCGGTAATTTCGCCATCGGGATCGTGGTATTCATCATCCTGGTTTTGATCAACTTTATGGTGATCACCAAGGGCGCCGGGCGTATCGCCGAAGTGGGCGCGCGCTTTGTACTGGACGGTATGCCAGGGAAGCAGATGGCGATCGACGCCGACCTCAATGCCGGATTGATCGGCGAGGACGAGGCGAAAAAGCGGCGTTCCGAAGTCACTCAGGAAGCCGATTTTTATGGATCGATGGACGGTGCGAGCAAGTTTGTCCGTGGCGACGCCATCGCCGGTCTGATGATTATGGTGATCAATATCATCGGCGGGTTGCTGGTGGGCGTTATTCAGCATGATATGCCGGTAGGGCATGCCGCGGAGAGTTATACCCTGCTCACCATCGGTGACGGCCTGGTGGCGCAAATTCCCGCGCTGGTTATCTCGACCGCCGCGGGGGTGATTGTTACCCGCGTCAGCACCGATCAGGATGTCGGGCAGCAGATGGTCACCCAGCTGTTTAATAATCCCCGGGTGATGATATTAAGCGCGGCGGTATTGGGATTGATCGGCCTGGTCCCCGGTATGCCCAACTTTGTGTTTCTGCTGTTCACCACCGCGCTATTGGCGCTGGCATGGTGGATGCGCGGCGAGCAACTAAAAATGCCGGCTGTTGCCCCTGAACCTTCCGCAATGGAAAAACATCAGGTGGTAGAGGCGAGCTGGGCGGATGTTCAACTGGAAGATCCACTTGGCATGGAGGTCGGGTATCGACTTATTCCCATGGTGGATTTTCAGCAGGATGGCGAACTGTTAGGCCGAATCCGTAGTATCCGAAAGAAATTCGCCCAGGAAATGGGATACTTGCCGCCCGTTGTTCATATTCGGGACAACCTGGAACTTCAGCCGGCCAGCTATCGCATTTTGATGAAGGGGGTGGAGGTCGGTCATGGCGAGGCTTATCCCGGCCGTTGGATGGCGATTAATCCGGGCAATGCCGTAGGCGATCTTCCGGGAGAGGTTACCCAGGACCCCGCATTCGGGCTGCCGGCGGTCTGGATAGAAAGCGGGATAAAAGAGCAGGCGCAAACCCAGGGATATACGGTAGTGGAAGCCAGTACGGTTGTTGCCACGCACCTTAATCATTTAATTAGCCTGCATGCCAGTGAGCTGTTTGGGCGGCAGGAAGCGCAGCAACTGATGGATCGCGTGGCGCAGGAAATGCCCAAGCTGGCGGAAGACTTTATTCCCGGGGTGGTGACGTTAACCACGCTGCATAAAGTTTTACAGAATCTATTGAGCGAAAGCGTTTCCATCCGCGATATGCGAACCATTATGGAAACGCTGGCCGAACATGCCCCGGTACAGTCGGATCCTTATGAGTTGACCACCGTTGTTCGGGTCGCTCTGGGACGGGCGATAACACAGCAGTGGTTCCCCGGTGAAACCGAGCTTAAGGTGATTGGATTGGATGGTTCTCTGGAGCGGCTGCTGCTCCAGGCTCTCCAGGGAGGGGGCGGCTTGGAGCCGGGTCTCGCCGATCGTCTGCTTGAGCAGGCAAAACAGGCGCTGCAACGACAGGAAATGCTGGGGGCGCCGCCTGTCCTGCTGGTCAATCATGCTTTACGCGCTTTACTTGCCCGCTTTCTGCACCGTAGCTTGCCGAATCTGGCCGTGCTTTCCAATCTGGAAATCAGCGATAACCGGCAGATTCGGATGACCTCGATTATCGGGGAAGCGTAATGCGAATGGGGAAATTACTGCTGGCGGCGTTATTTATTCCTGCCGTGGCGTTCGCCACGCCGGGCGCCTGGAATGCCAGCAAAAACGGGGTGGTGCTGCAGCATCGCGGCGTCACCGCCGCCTCTCCGGCATTTTTGCCTACCGCGAATATGGAAGTAGGCAGCGACAGTACAATTACGCTGATCCACTGGCGTTATGAGTCATTATCGCCGCCTCCCGTCGGCTTGGTCGTCCGGCTTTGCACACTTCAGCGATGTGTCAATCTGCAGGGCGGCAGCGGCCAGACAAGAAGTTTCACCGGCTTGCCAGCCAATAGCGAGTTTCGCTTTATATATTATATTGAAGGCACCGGAAGGCTTAATCGAGCATTTAACGTGCACAGCATCAGCATCGCGGTCAACTATAAGTAACGCGTCGCTGTGGAATATCGGGGGAGTCAATCTGTGAGGAAAATGTCTCTGCATGCTACAGAGACAATTATTTAGATACTGATTTTTCGTCCGGAAATACTGGAGCCTTTTGCCTGACCGTCCGGTCCGTATAATGATTGCCCGTGACGCGGTTTCAGTATCTCCAGCGCTTTATCAGTGTGGGAAATATGCTGATTAAGCAGTAAACCATTATGTTGATTCTGATCGCGCAGGTTTTTCGTCAACTGCTGTACCTGCCGCCAGCGCTCCGCCAATTCTTCATTGCCTTCATAGGGCGCCTTAAGTGTCGCTAGCGATTCTTCTTCATGACGACACTGTTCCAGATATTGCATTGTTGCCAACAGCGAGCTTTTCTTCTCCGTTACCTGCTGAAGCGCGCTGCTGTTTATTTGTCCGGCACAAAGCTGAACTTGCTCCTCAGACATAACCGCCTGCAGGCTATCCAGATTATGTAGTAGCTTATCCAGTATCGTCTGTAACTTTTGCATGTGATTATTTACTCGCTAAAAAGTCCTGAGTATCTTTGATTAACGCGTCAGCGATTTTTTCGACATCGAACTTCAGCGAGCCATCGCGGATCGCCTGTTTCAAGGTTTCAACGCGATTCATATCAATGTCTTGCGTACCAGGCTGCATCAATTTTGCCTGAGCATCACTGAGTCTGACCTGAGTACCGCTGATTTCGGTCTGCGCTTCAGTCTGTTTACGTTTCTGCTTGGATACATCACTCGCTTCACGCGGCTGAACGGGACTGACCGGTTTCAGCGGCTGGGCACGATCGATACTCATAAATAAGCCCTCTAATGTGAGGATAAAATAGTTTAATTATCAACCTGATAACAACAACTGCTTACAACAGTTCAGGTGAGAAAAAATTGTCAGTAACGGTATTGATTATAATCATCGGCAAGCGTAAAGAAATCTTTAATAAATTACTGTGAGATAAGAATAATCCCATCCTCACGCGCAATACCGCTTATGATCTGCCCTGACGCCATTCTGACCCTGACCGATTGGCCTACCGCCGCATTCGTCATGGCTTTGCCTTCGCTGTTGATGGCGAAACCTGCGCCCTCAGCCAAAACCTGAACATTCTGCCCCGCTTTGATAATCCATGCTCGACGCAGCATGGATGTGGTTATCGGTTGCCCGGGCGTCAGATCGCGCAGCGCAATCGCCCCCTCGGCCGCTTCCAGCGTGAGGATGGTACGCGGCGGCAGCTTATCAAGGCGGCCTTTGGTCAGGCGCAAGTCTTTCTCTTCCAACGTTGAACCGCGATGCACGATACGGGCGCCGACCACATAATTCCCGGTAACCTGCACTTCGGTTTGAATAAACCGGCGTTGCCCATCGCAGCGAACAGATACGCTGATATTGCCCCAGGCGCGCGTATTTCCGGGCAAGGATATCTGCGGCCTTGCGCATTTAGGCCACTGTGATTCAGGCGACTTTACCACGACGTTAACGCTATGAGCGCTTTCTTTATAACGATCTGAAAAAAAGCGGTTTATCTGGTCGGAGAGATCGCCTGCGGAGGCATATCCGCTCACTAATGCCGACATGCAGGCGAGCAGCCGAATGACAGCATGGTTGATTTTCATATAAGACCTCCAGATAACCGTACCACCGTGCGTTAGTGTAATGGCATTGGTGTCAGGTTAAGGCGACAAATAGCGCTGCATTTTACGTTTATTCGTTCGATGGTATCGCCATAATGAGAATTATCCTATCTGCTCTGAATTCTAACTTGCGGAGGGAGCATGCTGGATAAATTGAACGCCTCATTGCAGTTTCAGCAGGAAGCGTTGAACCTGCGTGCCCAGCGGCAGGAAATACTGGCCGCGAATATTGCCAATGCCGATACCCCGGGCTACCAGGCTCGTGATATCGATTTTGCGAGCCAGCTCAATAAAGTCATGGCGCAGGGGCGAGCAGAAGGCACGGGTATTGCGTTAAAAACCACCGCGGCGCGACATATTCCCGCGCAGAACTTCCAGCCACCAGAACTTGACCTGCTATACCGCGTTCCTGACCAACCCGCACTGGACGGTAATACCGTCGATATGGATCGCGAGCGAACCAATTTTGCCGATAACAGCCTGAAATATCAAACCAGTCTGACGGTATTGAGCGGTCAAATCAAAGGCATGATGACGGTATTACAATCAGGTCAGTAGCGCGATAGAAGGTAAGAGTTTATGTCGTTATTAAATATATTTGAAATTTCTGGCTCAGCGCTTTCAGCGCAATCTCAGCGCCTGAACGTAAGCGCCAGTAATCTGGCTAACGCCGATAGCGTGACGGGTCCGGATGGACAGCCTTATCGCGCCAAGCAGGTGGTATTTGAAGTGAATGCCGCACCCGGCCAATCTACGGGGGGGGTTCGCGTCGCCAATGTAATTGAAGATCCATCTCCGGGCCGCCTGGTTTACGAACCGGGTAATCCCCTGGCTGATGGGCAAGGGTATGTCCGTATGCCGAATGTGGATCCTGTGTCGGAAATGGTTAACACCATTTCCGCATCCCGTAGCTATCAGGCAAATGTGGAAGTATTGAACACCACGAAAACAATGATGTTAAAAACATTGACGATTGGACAGTAATCGGGGGTTGGGATGTCAGTTACAATTAATGATACAAGTTCGGCGACTAAAACGAGCGCCAGTACGACGACTACCACAGACGGCACAGGCAGTGTCGATCTGCAAAATCAGTTTCTGACTCTGCTGGTTGCGCAATTGCAGAATCAGGATCCTACCAACCCGATGGACAACAACCAGTTATTGAGCCAGCTGGCGCAAATCAATACCGTGAGCGGTATTGAAAAACTGAATACCACTCTGGGGTCTATTTCCGGTCAGATTAATAACAATCAATCATTGCAGGCAACGACATTGATTGGCCATGGCGTGATGATCCCCGGGAAAAACATATTGGTGGGCAGTGAAACCAGCACGCCGTTTGGCTTGGAGCTGGAACAGGCCGCGGAAAACGTTACCGTCACCATCAGCGACAGCACCGGTAAAGCGGTTCGTACCCTGGAACTGGGCGCATTGTCCGCCGGCGTTCACTCCTTTAATTGGGACAGCCAGATGTCGGACGGAACGGTGGCGCCGGATGGCGCATATACCGTAGCGATTGCCGCCAGCTCCAACGGCGCGCAACAGGTTGTACAGCCATTGCAGTATGCGCTGGTGAACAGCGTAACCAACAGCGATTCCGGCGCGGTGCTGGATCTCGGCCTGCGCGGTAAGGCAACGCTGGAAGACGTTCGGCAGATCTTATAGCGGTCAACTCAACTTACACCTTTCCAGCGCCGTTAAGGCATTGGAATAGGGTTTAATCAATTTATCTGGAGAGTAACATGGGTTTTTCTCAGGCTGTCAGCGGATTAAATGCCGCGTCCAATAACCTGGATGTCATCGGCAACAACATTGCCAACTCGGCAACGGTAGGCTTCAAATCCGGTACGGTATCTTTCGCGGATATGTTCGCCGGCTCCAAAGTTGGGATGGGCACCCAGGTTGCCGCCGTTATGCAGGATTTCAGCAACGGTACGGTGACCAGCAGTTCGCGCGAACTGGATATCGCCATCAGCGGCAACGGTTTTTTCCGTGTTCAGGATGCCAACGGTTCTGTTTATTACAGCCGTAACGGCCAGTTCACCCTGGACGGCTCGCGTAATATCGTCAATATGCAGGGCATGCAACTGACGGGATACCCGGCCACCGGTACGCCGCCCACCATTCAGCAGGGCGCCGACCCGGTCGCGCTGAGCATCCCGGAAGACGCCATGCAGGCGCAGGCCACCACCGTGGCTTCCATCATCGCCAACCTGAACTCTTCGGATGAGGTAAAGAGCTGGGATGCGGCCAATCCGGCTGATACCTCGAACTATAAAGGGTCTATCACCACCTATGACAGCCTGGGCAACGCTCATGACTTTGCGCTGTATTTTGTTAAAAATGATATTGCTACAACGCCCCCTACAAATACCGGCGCTACTGCTGTGTGGAGCGTCTATGTACAAGATACGAGTGTTGATGGTTCTGATTTTCTGCCAGCATATCAAATGGAATTCAGTTCCAATGGCGCATTGCTAAATACTGAACCGATGGCGGTAGCTGTGGATCCGCTGAATGGTTCGGACGGAGTTGACTTTACCCTGAGCTTCGCCGGCAGCCTGCAGCAGAACAGCGATAGCAGTACCAAAACTCCTACCCAGAACGGCTATGCTCCCGGCGAACTGACGGGTTACAGCATTAATGACGACGGCACCGTGGTCGGCACCTATTCCAACCAGAAACAGCAGGTTCTTGGCCAAATCGTATTAGCCAGCTTCGCCAACCCTGAGGGGTTATCTCCCGAGGGCGATAACGTTTGGTCGGCGACCGATAACTCCGGTCAGGCAGTGGTCAATATCGCCGGCTCCGGTAACCTGGGCAAGCTGATCGGTCAGGCGACGGAAAGTTCCAACGTCGATATGAGTAAAGAGCTGGTCAATATGATCGTCGCTCAGCGTAACTACCAGGCCAACTCGCAAACCATCAAAACGCAGGACTCCATTCTGCAAACGCTGGTTAGCCTGCGTTAATCGTTTTAACGGGGATATTGCATGGATCATGCTATTTACACCGCGATGGGCGCGGCAAGTCAAACGCTGGAGCAGCAGGCCGTTACCGCCAACAATCTGGCCAATGCGTCTACTCCCGGGTTTCGCGCCCAGTTGTCGGCATTGCGCGCAGTGCCGGTTAATGGGCTGACGCTTCCTACCCGCACGTTGGTGGCCGCTTCAACGCCGGGCGCGGATATGACGCCGGGCGTAATGGATTACACCGGACGCGCGATGGATGTGGCGCTGCCCAAGGATGGCTGGTTGGCGGTTCAGGCGGCAGATGGCGGTGAGGCATATACCCGTAACGGTAATATGGAAATCAATGCCGACGGACAGTTGATGGTTCAGGGGCATTTGGTGCAGGGGGATGGCGGTCCGATCGAGATACCTCCCCAGGCGCAGATCACCATTGCATCGGATGGCACCATTACCGCATTGAACGCCGGCGATCCGCCAAACACGGTGGCGCAGTTGGGGCGGCTGAAGCTGGTTCAGGCCACGGGGCAGGAAGTGACGCGTTCCGATGACGGTCTGTTTCGTCTGACGCAGGCCGCGCAGCAGCAGCGTGGCAATGTGCTGCCCAACGATCCCGAGGTACGTGTTATGCCCGGCGTGTTGGAAGGCAGCAACGTGAATCCGGTTGACACCATGGTGGATATGATCGCCAACGCCCGACGCTTCGAAATGCAGATGAAAGTTATCAGCAGCGTCGATGATAACGCCCAACGCGCTAATCAGATATTAGCCATGAGTTAAGCGCCAATGCGCACAGGAGTGACTAGATGATCCGTTCTTTGTGGATTGCCAAAACCGGTCTGAACGCCCAGCAAACCAATATGGATGTTATTTCCAATAACCTGGCGAACGTCAGCACCAATGGTTTCAAGCGTCAGCGTGCGGTGTTTGAGGATTTGCTGTATCAGACCGTGCGCCAGCCGGGCGCTCAGTCATCGGAACAGACGATGCTGCCTTCGGGGTTGCAGCTGGGGACGGGGGTTCGTCCGGTATCGACCGAACGTATACATACGCAGGGGACTTTCTCGGAAACGGGAAATTCCAAGGATGTGGCGATCAAGGGGCAGGGATTTTTCCAGGTTCAGCTTCCGGATGGCACCACGGCATATACCCGGGACGGCGCTTTCCAACTGGATGGCAACGGTCAGTTGGTCACCTCCAGCGGTTTTCTGGTTCAGCCGGCGATAACCATTCCCTCCAATGCCATTGAGTTGACGATTGGCCGTGACGGTATCGTCAGCGTCACGCAACAGGGACAGACCGCGGGAACGCAGGTCGGCCAGTTGACGCTGACAACCTTCATTAATGACAGCGGCCTGGAAAGTATTGGTGAGAACTTATATCTGGAGACTGAGAGCTCCGGGGCGCCGAACGAAAGTAATCCGGGTCTGAACGGCGCGGGGCTGCTGTACCAGAAATATGTTGAAACCTCGAATGTGAATGTGGCTGAAGAGCTGGTTTCCATGATTCAGACTCAGCGCGCTTACGAGATTAACAGTAAAGCCATCTCTTCTTCCGATCAGATGCTGCAGAAATTAACCCAACTGTAATAAGCGCAGTGGTTACGAAATAACCGTTTGGCGCGTTTAACGCCTCATGTGTGGGGATAGGTGCCGCGGTTATTTCTAATATATTGAAATATATTCAATTTAAGGCGATGTCCGTAGTGATGATGAATGCAAAGTCGGTTGTTATCCAACAACTCCGCCGACCTGGTCTGTTGGCATTGATCGTGATGTTAACACTTAACGGCTGCGCCTATATTCCACATGATAAAGTTGTGACCGGCCCGACGACGGCTCAGCCGGCCTCACTGGTGCTGACCGCGTCCAACGGATCTATTTTTCAGACGGCACAGCCAATGAACTATGGCTATCAACCGATGTTTGAAGATCGTCGGCCGCGCAATGTGGGAGATACGTTGACTATCGTTCTGCAGGAAAATGTGAGCGCCAGTAAGAGTTCATCGGCCAGTGCCAGCCGTGACGGCTCCTCTACTTTTGGTTTCGGCACGACGCCGCGTTATCTGGAGGGGCTTTTTGGTAATAACCGGGCGACATTGGACGCAACGGGAACAAATGAGTTCGGCGGTCAGGGCGGAGCGAACGCCAACAACACCTTCAGCGGCACCATTACGGTTACCGTCAATCAGGTTTTACCGAACGGTAATCTGAATGTGGTTGGCGAAAAACAGATTGCGATTAATCAGGGAACCGAGTTCATCCGCTTTTCCGGCGTGGTGAATCCCCGCACCATTAGCGGCAGCAACTCGGTGCCTTCAACTCAGGTTGCGGATGCGCGTATAGAATACGTCGGCAATGGCTATATCAACGAAGCGCAGAATATGGGCTGGCTGCAGCGGTTCTTCCTGAATGTTTCTCCGTTCTAAGTTAATAAAGAGGCACCTGATGCGGATTACTTTATTTCTCACCGTCCTGTTTAGCCTGTTGGCATCTGTCACTATGCCGGCGTCAGCAGAGCGGATTCGCGATCTGGTCAGCGTCCAGGGCGTGCGCGACAACGCGCTGATTGGTTACGGATTGGTTGTCGGGCTTGATGGGTCGGGCGATCAGACCATGCAGACGCCTTTTACCACTCAGAGCCTGAGCAACATGCTTTCCCAACTGGGTATTACCGTGCCCGCCGGTACCAATATGCAGCTCAAGAACGTTGCTGCGGTGATGGTGACGGCGAAACTGCCGCCGTTTGCCCGCGCCGGGCAAAATATCGATGTCGTTGTCTCTTCTATGGGGAACGCCAAGAGCTTGCGCGGCGGCACGCTGCTGATGACGCCATTGAAAGGCGTTGATAACCAGGTGTATGCGTTGGCTCAGGGAAACGTACTGGTTGGCGGGGCAGGCGCGTCTGCCGGTGGCAGCAGCGTTCAGGTGAATCAGCTGGCCGGCGGTCGTATCAGCAACGGTGCGATTATCGAGCGCGAACTGCCGAGCACCTTTGGCGCTTCCAACACCATTATGCTGCAGCTGAACGACGATGATTTCACCATGGCGCAGCGTATCAGCGACGCCATCAACCGTGCCGGCCATAGCGGCAGCGCCACGCCGTTGGATTCACGTACCGTCCAGGTTATTGTTCCACATGGTAATAGCTCGCAGGTGCGTTTCCTGGCCGATATTCAAAATATTGAAATCAACGTCGGTATGCAGGACGCCAAAGTGATCATCAATTCACGTACGGGTTCGGTGGTAATGAATCGTGACGTCACGCTGGATAGCTGCGCGGTTGCGCAAGGCAACCTGTCAGTCACCATTAACCAGCAAGCGAACGTCAGCCAACCCGATACGCCTTTTGGCGGCGGGCAGACCGTTGTCACCCCGCAGACCGAGATCGCGGTTCAGCAGAGCGGTGGGGCGCTGCAGCGAGTCAATTCGAGCGCTAACTTGAACAATGTGGTTCGTACGCTGAATTCGTTAGGGGCAACGCCGATGGAACTGATGTCCATCCTGCAGGCTATGCAGAGTGCGGGTTGCCTGCGCGCCAAGTTGGAAATTATCTAATGAAGGATATACAGACGCTAAGCGGCGCCGCTTATGATGCCCAATCGCTGAACTCGCTGAAACGGGAAGTATCCGGCAACCCGCAGAGTAAGGAGGGTATCCGTGCCGTCGCACAACAGATGGAAGGTATTTTCGTCCAGATGATGATGAAGAGTATGCGTTCCGCGCTGCCGCAGGACGGGATCTTCAGCAGTGAGCAAACGCGTCTGTATACCTCCATGTATGACCAGCAGCTTTCCCAGCAAGTCGCCGGAAAAGGGTTAGGACTGGCGGATGTGATGGTCCGGCAACTGTCCGGGGAGCGCACGGCATCCTCTGAACCGAAAGCGCCGGTACCATTAACATTTGATGGACCGGCGCTGCAACGCATGCCTGCGGCGGCGGTGGAGCAAATTGTGCGTCGCGCGATGCCGAAGTTGCCCGCCGAAGGCTCGGCCTTACCTTTAACCAGTGAGAATTTCGTTTCCCGTCTCTCTCTTCCCGCCCAGATGGCCAGCCAGCAGAGCGGTATTCCCCACCATTTGATTATTGCCCAGGCGGCGCTGGAGTCAGGCTGGGGACAGCGTGAAATTCCTACCGAAGACGGCCGGCCAAGCCACAATCTGTTCGGTATCAAGGCCGGCAGTCGCTGGGATGGACCGGTTACCGAGATAACCACGACAGAATATGAACAGGGCGTCGCCAAAAAGGTCAAGGCCACCTTCCGGGTTTACGAGTCCTATGCCGAGGCTATTGGTGACTATGTGAAACTGCTGACGCAAAACCCCCGTTATGCCGATGTGGCGAATGCCGGCAGCGCCGAGCAGGCCGCCCACGCCTTGCAGAGTGCCGGTTATGCGACCGATCCCCAATACGCTAAAAAGCTGGTCGGCATGATTCAGCAGATGAAAAGCTCGGGTGAAAAAGCGGTAAAGGCTTATACCCATGATTTAAGCCGGCTGTTTTGATTTTTCTTTCAAGTTTTGTTTTTCCAGGTCGATAACTGATTCAGGCTAAGCGAGGGTTCCTCTCGCGGCAATCCAATTAATAAACGCAGCGCATTTGGTTAAAAGCCTGTGTACAAGGAAACCCACATGTCCAATTTGATTAATACCGCGATGAGTGGCTTGAAAGGCGCGCAGGCGGCGCTGAGCACGGTCAGTAATAACATCAGTAATCAGGCGGTGACCGGATACAGTCGGCAGAACGTATTACTTTCTCAGGCGGTGAGCACCAGTACGTCCGCAGGTTATATTGGCAATGGCGTGAATGTCGTGGGGATTAACCGCGAATATAATGATTTTATTGCGACGCAGCTGCGTTCGGCGCAAACCCAAAGCAGTTCGGCAACAACCTATTACGAGCAGATTTCCAAGATTGATAATCTGCTGGCTGACAGTACCACCAGTCTTTCCGCCACCCTGCAGGATTTCTTTACCAACTTGCAGAACCTGACCAGCAATTCAGGCGACTCCTCTACCCGTCAGACGGTGCTGGGAAAAGCCGAGGGGCTGGTCAATCAGTTTCAGGTAACGGATAAATATCTGAAGGACACCGCCGAGGGGCTGAATACGCAAATTCAGAGTACGGTGCAACAGATAAATACCTATGCCAACCAGATTGCCGATCTGAATAACCAGATTACGCGTCTGACGGGGGCGAATCAGGGCGCCGCGCCGAATGATTTACTCGATCAGCGCGATCAGTTGGTCAATGAGTTGAATAAGCTGGTCGGCGTCGACGTTTCGGTTCAGGACGGCATTGTCTACAACGTTTCGCTTAAAAACGGCCTTAGCCTGGTGCAGGGAACGCGTACCAATGAACTGGTTGCGGTCAGTTCCGACAGCGATCCTTCCCGTATTACGGTAGGGTACAACGACAAGATTGCCGGCGTTACCGAAGTCAAGGAAAGCTCAATTTCCGGCGGTTCCCTGAACGCCTTGCTTTCTTTCCGCAGCGAGACGCTGGACAGCGTCAGTAACCAACTGGGCCAGATGGCGTTGGCCTTTGCCGATGCGTTTAATACCCAGCATAAAGAAGGTTACGATCGTAACGGGGAGAAGGGGGAAGACTTTTTTACCTTTGGCGGCCCCGCGACGCTGAAAAACAGCAAAAATACCGGAAGCGCCGAACTGACGGCCGGTTACACGGACACCGGCGCCGTCAAGGCGTCTGATTACACGATTAAATATGACGGTACCGACTGGCAGGTAACCCGCCTATCCGACAATGCGAAATTCACCGCTACGGTTGATACGTCAGACTCCAGCCTGAATTTTGATGGCTTGAAGCTCACCGTCTCCGGGACGCCCGCCGCCAACGACAGCTTTACGCTGAAACCGGTCGCCAGCGTGGTTACCGGCATGAGCGTCGCCATCACCGATTCCAGTAAAATCGCTGCGGCATCCGTCAAGCTGGATGAAAATGGCGATCCCGTGCTGGAGAATGGCGAACCGGTATTCGGCGGCGCCAGCGACAATACCAATGCCAAGGCGCTGCTCGCCTTGCAGAGCGAAAAAATCGTTGAGGGCAAGTCCACCATCACCGGCGCCTATGCCGGCCTGGTCGCGGATGTCGGCAACCAAACCAATACCATGAAAGTGAATAGTACGTCGCAGGCCAGCGTGGTGACGCAGCTTACGGCGGAACAGCAATCCGTATCCGGGGTAAACCTGGATGAAGAATATGGTGAGTTAATGCGTTATCAGCAGTATTACCAGGCAAATGCCGCGGTTATCCAGACTGCATCGACCATATTCGACGCTCTGTTGTCGATTCGCAATTAATCTGACTGTTATAAAGAGGAATAAATACCATGCGTCTGAGCACCAGCATGATATATCAGCAGAATATGCAAGGCATTTTGAACGGTCAGACGGCCTGGCAAAAAACGGGAATGCAACTTTCCACCGGAAAGCGCGTAGTTAATCCTTCGGATGATCCTATTGCCGCGGCTCAGGTGATTATGCTGGGCCAGGCTCAATCGGAAAATAGCCAGTACACGCTGGCGCGTACTTTTGCCCGGCAAAGTATGTCGCTGGAAGAGTCGATACTTTCAAAAGTGGCTGATTCCGTTATCGCGGCAAGTACTCAGGTTATCAGCGGCGGCGGCGTGAAGAGCGATGATGACCGTCAGTCGGTGGCAGCTGAATTGCGTGGCATTAAAGCGCAATTGCTGAATATGGCCAATAGCACCGACGGTAACGGTAACTATATTTTTGCCGGCTATGAAACCGATAGCGCGCCGTTTGTTGACGACTCGACGGGCGTTGAGTATGTGGGGGGATATCAGGCTATTGAGCAGCGTGTTGATGCCGCCCGTTCAATGACGGTCGGCCATATCGGGTCTGCGGTATTTAATGGCGTAACGGGCGATGCGCAAAAAGAACCTGATGGAAGCGTACAGTCTGATTTGTTCGCAACGCTGGATCTGGCGATTAATGCGCTTGAAACACCTCTCGACGGTGCTGATGACGCCACCAAAGCTGCCGTTGAGGCCGCATTGGCTACGGCCAGTCGCGGTTTAACTAATTCATTAAACAATGTGTCTTCTGTGCGTGCCGAACTTGGCGTTCAGCTCAATGAGTTGGATAACCTTGATTCCATCGGCGCTGACCGGACGCTTGCCAACAAGGATACGTTGTCTCAACTGCAAGACACGGACTGGTATGACGCCATTTCAACTTATACCATGCAGCAGGCTTCATTACAGGCGGCATATACCAATTTTCAGAGCATGCAGGGCATGTCTCTTTTCCAACTTAATAAATAGCCGTTTAGCAATACCATTGATATTGCCAAATCAGCGCTACCGATTTGAATACGCTTAAACCGGGCGTATTTTTTGGGCACGTCCTCTTGATTGTTTTGTTGAGACGACGTGCCGTTTTTTATTGGTTTTTCCTTCCCTGAGTCACACTCCCGTTTTGTCAGAACCCCACCTTTTAGGAGGGCAACTGAGTGAGAATATCCGCCAATAGATCGAAGACTTCGCCGAATAAGCGTTCGGCGAAGGGCGGGAGCAGGGGAATCAACAGGCCGATGGTCATGATGCCGATGGCCAATGTAATCGGGAAACCAACTACAAAAATAGAAAGCTGGGGCGCGACGCGATTGAGAAATCCCAATGCCAGGTTAATGGTCAACAGCAGGGTGACTATCGGCAGCGCCAGCATAAGACCGTTGATAAAAATCAATCCGCCGGCTCGGGCGAGAGCGAGGAACGCACCACTGTTCAATGGGTTAGCGCTTATCGGCAGGGTATAAAAGCTGTCCGCCAGCAGTGAAATCAGCCAGAGATGCCCATCAAAAGTAAGAAAAAGCAAAATCGCCAGTATATTAAGAAAGCGCGCCAACACCTGCATATTCGGGCCGCCGGTCGGATCAAAAAAGGTGGCGAATGCCAGCCCCATTTGTAACCCGATCAGTTCTCCCGCATGACGAATAGCGGCAAAGGCCAGCTGCATTGATATGCCTAATGCAATGCCGATTAAAATCTGCTGAATCAACACCCATATGCCGACTACGGAGAAGATAGGCGTGGCGTTTAATGGCAAATAGGGCGCAACCAGCAGGGTAATAAACAGCGCCAGCCCGATTTTTACCCGATTGCTAATCGAGCGTTCATTGAAAACCGGCGCGGTGCTGATAAGCGCCAGGATCCTGACAAAAGGCCAGAAAAACTGACTGACCCAGTTAAGCATATCCCAACTGCTAAACGTCAGCATATTTAACCGATGATGTAGGGAAGTTGGCCGAACAGGGTGCGCATATAGTCCAGCATAAGGTTTAACATCCAGGGGCCGGCAATAACCAGCGTCAGGAATACGCTGAGGATTTTAGGAATAAACGACAGCGTCATTTCGTTTACCTGCGTCGCCGCCTGCAGCAGACTGATGATCAACCCGCTGAGCAAGGCGGATAATAGCGGAGGCGCCGCCAGTGCCAGGGCAATTTTCATTGCCTCGTAGCCAAGCGCCATTACCGATTCTGGCGTCATTTTAGCGTTCCTCTATCAAGCGCACGCAATATACTGAAACTCCGGTTACTTAAAAACCGCTAACTATAAAAACTCTGGGCGAGTGAGCCGAGTAGCAATTGCCAGCCGTCAACCAATACAAACAGCATAAGTTTGAATGGCAGTGATATTGTGGCCGGCGGCACCATCATCATCCCCAGCGCCATCAGAACGCTGGCAACCACCAGGTCAATAATCAAGAACGGAATAAATACGGTAAAACCAATCTGGAAAGCCGTTTTTAATTCGCTGGTGACAAAGGCCGGTAATAATACGCGCATTGGCACCGCCTCCGGCCCCTGTATTTGCGGGATTTCGGCGAGCCGGGTAAATAATGCCAGATCGGACTCGCGAGTCTGCCGCAGCATAAACTCCCGCAAAGGCTCAGCCCCTCGTTCGATGGCCAGTTCCATGCTGATTTGATCCTGACTGAATGGAATATAGGCGTCTTCATATACGCGGTTCAATACCGGCGACATGACGAAAAAAGTCAGGAAAAGCGTTAACCCCAGCAGCACCTGATTGGGCGGCGCCGTTGGCGTGCCCAGGGCATTACGCAATAAACTGAGCACGATGATGATGCGGGTGAAACTGGTCATCATCAACAACGCGGCGGGAATAAAAGTCAGTGAGGTTAAAAAAACCAGCGTCTGTACCGGCAGCGTCCAGCTCTGACCGCCATTTGCCAGCGGTTGAGTCACAATTCCTGGCAACTGCGCCCACACGGATGGCGTCAAAAACAGTAAGCTGGCGGCCAGAACGTAGCGCAGAAAGCGGAACAGCGCAGGGCCGAACGATTGACGATATAACACACTCATTCCGATTTTTCCGGACGTTTTAGAACTTTTTTGAACACCTGCTGAAAATCAACCGGTTTAATTTCACCGGCCGAGGTGCCGCCGTTATCGGTCGCCTGCGCCGGCAGCGTGTGCAGCGGCGTGATTTGTTGCGCGGTAACACCCAGCACCAGCCAGGTATCCTCAACTTCGACAATGACCACGCGCTCGCGCTGCCCTAACGGGCAACTGGAGACGACTTTTAATAACTTGTTCTGTTTTGCCTGCGGCGCCAAACCGAGTTTGCGCACTAGCCAGGCAATAAACAAAATAAGTAATAATATTCCACCCAGTACGCTGCCTACCTGAGTCAGCAGCATGCTGCCGGTAAGCGGGGGAACGGTAGCCAGCGTAGATGGCTGACCGGTTACTGTTACAGGCGAGGTTGGTGTCTGAACGGTTGGCATCAGCGACCCAGGCGACGCATACGTTCGGATGGCGTGATGATATCGGTAATACGCACACCGTATTTATCGGCGACGACCACCACTTCGCCCTGGGCAATGAGATAGCCGTTAATCAATATATCCAATGGCTCGCCTGCCAGTCCGTCGAGTGCGACGACCGAACCCTGAGATAATCTCAGCAGTTCCTTAATGGTCATCTTGGTGCGTCCCAACTCGACGGTAAGCTTTACCGGAATATCCAGGATCAAATCGATATCCTGTAACGAACCCACGCCATCCTGACCTTCCAGTGTTTTAAACACCCCCTCCGTCGTGGCGGCGGCTTTTTCCGCAGTCTGTTGCTCGTTGAATGCATCAGCCCACAGATCGTCCACTGATTCTTTGTCGTCGGACGGTTTCTTGGTGTCACTCATTGGGCTGTTCCTCATTGTCCAGAGAATTCAAAATAGGGTTAATCAAGTGTTCTACTCGTAATGCATATTGCCCGTTAAGCGTACCGTATTGACTTGTCAGCACCGGTACGCCATCAACATGAGCAATCAACCGCTCAGGTTTATCGATTGGTAACACATCCCCGGGCTTCAGCTTCAATACCTTGGATAAACGCAAAGGGATATCGGCAAAATTCGCCACCAGTTCGAGTTCGGAATGCTGTACCTGCATGGCTAAGGTTTCGCGCCAGTTCTGATCTTCCTGACGAGAATTTTCCAGCGGCGGGTTGGCCAGTAACTCACGCAAAGGTTCAATCATTGAGAAGGGAATGCAGATATTGAATTCCCCTGTCAATGAACCAATTTCGACATGAAATGGCGTGGTGACTACGATGTCGTTGGGTGACGTAGTAATGTTGGTAAATTTCACCTGCATTTCCGAACGCACATACTCCACGTCCAGCTTGTAGATGGCATTCCAGGCATCGCTGTATGCTTCAAGCGCCAGGCGCAACATGCGTTTCACCACGCGCTGCTCGGTATGGGTAAACTCGCGGCCTTCCACTTTTGTCGGGAATCTGCCGTCACCGCCGAACAGGTTATCAACGGCGATAAACACCAGGCTTGGCGAAAAGACAAACAGCGCCGTGCCGCGTAATGGTTTCAGATGAACCAGATTGAGGTTTGTCGGAACCGGCAGGTTGCGGGCAAATTCATGGTAAGGCTGGATTTTTATTGCGCCCACCGTAATATCGGGGCTACGGCGCAGAAGGTTGAACAAACCCATCCGAAACTGACGGCCAAAACGTTCATTAATAATTTCCAGCGCCTGTAATCGTTCACGGATTACGCGTCGCTGGGTATTGGGGTCGTAAGGTTTAACGTCACCGTCGTTTTTGGCGGACGCCTTGTCATCGGCGTCGCTATCGCCGCTGTCGCCATTTAGTAACGCGTCTATTTCCGCTTGAGAAAGAATGCTATCGCCCATATTGATTACCGCAGTATAAAAGCAGTGAACAGAACATCAGTGACCACCTGATTCGGTTGACCGGGGATCAATGGCGGGCTTAACACTTGTTTGATTTCTTCGATTAACTGTTGTTTACCCTGTTCGTTTGCCAGCGAAAGGGCATTCTGACGAGACAGGAGCAGCAATAAACGGCTGCGCACCTCGGGCAGATAGTTATTGAACCGAGTGCGGGTCGCCTCATCCGGCAAACGCAGGGTAAAACCAACGTATAACACGCGATCGGGATCGTTATCCGCATTGACTAAATTGACAGTGAAAGTGTCTAGTGGCATGAAAACGGGCTCTGGAGGCGGAGGCGCCTCTTGTTCGGCAGTCGCTGTGTTTTTCTGATGCAATAACCACCAACCGGCGCCTGCCGCCGCCGTGGCGGCGAGAGCAACGATAATCAGTAGTATTAGCCAAACAGAGCGTTTTTGTCCTGGCCGGACTTGTATATCAGACATAGCCAAAGAAAGTTCCTGTTACTTATTGATATTTATTACCGACTCGAATCAACAATAAATAATTTCGTAATGTTAATGATTATCTCGTCTATTCAAGCGATCAATACAGGGAATAGGCAAGAAAAACCGCGTTAACTTATTTCTTTACTGCAATATCAGGCAAAAATGTCAACGCCATTGGCTGAAGACGCCATTGACTGCAAATGGGCTGGAACTTCTAATGGCTTGGCAATGTTTTCTGGCGAATCGCCAAATTGCTGCTGATAGGAAGAACCGCTGCTGCCTTCGCCGCTGTTATTGGCCGTTTGCTGCTGGGCTTGCCAACTGGATGCATCGCTACCGACGCTGCTTTGCCCCAGGTTAATGCCGCTTTCCGCCATCGCGTTACGCAGGTGGGGCAGTGCCGCTTCCAATGCTGAACGAACCTGGCTATTTGCCGATGCCAGATGAATTTGCGCCTGATTATCGTCAATTTTTAAACTGATGTGAAGCGCCCCTAACTCCTGCGGATTCAGACGCAGCTCGGCGCTGTGTTGCCCGTTGCGGCTAAACATAACGATCTGTTGACTCAATGCGTCCTGCCATTGCGGCGTTCCAAATGGCGTATTTAACTGCGCATGGGTTGGCGATACTAGTGTCGCAGAGCTACTGGAAAATGTCGATTGCACATTCGGCGCTGGCGCAACCTGGGGAGACGCCACGCTCTGGTTGCCGGCAATCAGAGCAGGCTCCTGGCTATTGCGCTCGCCGGCAATCAATGGAGAGGCGGTCGCCGATTTTGCTGAATCATCGGATTGCGCCGTCGCCGCGTTGCGTTTTACCGCACCAGGAGGATTGGCGGATGATTGCAGGCTGTCTGCGTCGTTACGCGCGGTGTCGGAAGCGCCGAAAATTTTCGCCAGCGTCGTTTTCGCGTCTTCGTCAGTGGCGCTGGCGTCTGCTAAAGCGGCGTCGGCCTGACGTTTGCCGTCAAGTAATCCCGCAATACCGAAGCTCGCATTTTGGATATTATCAGCGGTACCGTTGTCCATGGTCGCAGCTGGCGTTGCTGACAACATGGCAAGGAGCGCCTGCATAGTTGCCGCATCATCGGCGGAATGATTGGTTTTATCGTCGGATTCTGCTGCGCTATCCAACAGCTTTGTCGTCTCCGGGCTTTGTTTGCCCACGGGTGCCAAGGTGCCGGCTAACGCGCTAAATGAGGCAAGGAGCGCGTTCAAATCGTCACCATTCAAGGTGGCGGCATCTTTTCCGATCGCGTTCAACAGTGCTTCTTTATCCGTTGCGTCAAGCGACTTGTTAGCTGACGGATCGGAAGACAGGGATAGCTGTTTTCCCAGCAGTTCCACAAAATTTTTCGGTAACTCGCCCTGCGTCGACAGAGAAGCAGTAGAACTACCGGTATCGCCGGTGCTGGTTGTTATAGGTAATGCGGGCAGCTTCATGATTCGGTTTTCCTCAGTGAGGCCCGTTGGGCGAATTCATCCATCAGTTTTTGTTCTATGCGATTATCTCTGGCAACTTGCCTGGTTGTTTCCCGATCCTGCAAAGTTTCAAACGCGTTTAACCGTTGCTGTTTTTCCTGCCACGCTTTCATCGCCAGATCCAGGCGCGATGTCCACTGCAAAAGCTGTTGCCGATGCTGTTCAATAGCGCTATCCAGCGTTTGGATAAACTGCTGATAATTCTGCCAGCTATTATTGGCCATACCGCCAGACATGGTGGTATTTAATTTCTGGCGGTAGTCATCCTGATAGTTTAACAGCATATTCAACTGCTGTTCAGCCTGCTGATGCGCCTGACGCACCTGGCCTAATTGCCCGGCCGCTTTTTCGACCTCTTGCTGCGCCAGTTCGCGCAGCGTAATCAGGGGGGACTGGGATTTCATTTACGCTCCTGCCCGTTACGGGGGAAAATTGTTTCCAGCGCCTGGCAGGCTTCGTCATAATTGCTGCGTTCAAACATCCCTTGTTGCAGGAAAGCTTCCATCTGTGGATACAGGCGGATTGCTTTGTCGAGCATGGGATCGCTACCGGCGGCATAAGCGCCGACGCTGACCAAATCCCGATTACGCTGATAGCTCGACAGTAATTGTTTAAACTGGCGTACCGTCGCGTAGTGACTTTCATCAATCAATGAGGTCATCGCACGACTGATCGATGCTTCTATATCAATGGCGGGATAGTGACCGGACTCGGCCAACTGACGCGACAGAACAATATGCCCGTCAAGAATGGCGCGCGCGGAGTCAGCAATGGGATCTTGCTGGTCGTCCCCTTCGGTTAATACGGTATAGAAAGCGGTGATCGAACCGCCGCCGTGAATACCGTTGCCTGCGCGTTCAACCAGCGCAGGCAACTTGGCGAAAACGGATGGCGGATAACCTTTGGTGGCGGGAGGTTCGCCAATGGCCAGCGCGATTTCGCGTTGCGCCATGGCGTAACGCGTCAATGAGTCCATGATTAGCAGCACGTGCTGACCGCGCTCACGAAAATCTTCCGCGATGCGGGTCGCGTAAGCCGCACCTTGCATTCTCAATAACGGCGACACGTCGGCGGGAGCGGCAATGACGACAGAGCGGGCGCGACCTTCGGTGCCCAGAATATTTTCGATAAAGTCTTTTACTTCACGTCCACGCTCGCCGATCAGACCGACAACAATGACATCGGCCTGGGTATAGCGCGCCATCATACCCAACAGCACGCTTTTACCGACGCCGGAACCGGCGAATAATCCCATGCGCTGCCCCCGGCCAACGGTTAACAGTGCATTAATGGCGCGGACGCCCACATCCAATACGCTCTCAATCGGCGTTCTCTGCAACGGATTGAATGGCGCGGTAATTAATGGCGCCCGATAGCCGGTATCCGGCGCAGGTAATCCATCCAGCGGTTTGGCGCTGCCGTCTAATACGCGGCCCAATAGCTCCGGCCCCAAAGGCAGTTGTTTGCCCTGGGAACTGCTCACCAGGTCGACTCGGGCATAAACGCGCGCGCCGGGAATGATGCCTTCCACCTCTTCGAGAGGCATAAGGAAAAGTCGTTGTCCGTTAAACCCAACGACCTCGCTTTCGACTTCTTCAATCTGAGTGCCGTTTTGACGTTCGATAAGGCAGGTCGCCCCCAATGGCATATGCAAACCCGTCGCTTCCAACACCAGGCCGGTTGCTCGGGTCAGACGGCCGTAGCGACGCACAGATGGCGTTCTGTCTATGCGTTTCTCAAACGAATCCAGAGATTCGAGCCAGCGTCCGAGGCGTGAGGTCATCATAACTCTCCCGGCGCCGCCAAGCGGCAGAGTTCATGCCAGCGAGTTGCCAGACTCGCATCCAAATCGCCTTCTTCCGCGCTGATCTTGCAGCCGCCGGGATTCAGTTGATTATCCGCAAGCAGCCGCCAGCCATGCAGACTGAGCGTCGGGCCTAATGCCTGCTCGATGCGTTCGAGATCGGCCGGATGCACGCGTAACTGCGGCTTGCCGGAAAACATCGGTTCCTGTTGAATTAGTTGCTGAATCTGGCTCAACAGCGCGGTGCCGTCACACACCGGCGGCTGCCCCAGAATTTGCTTGGCGGCCGTCAATGCCAGTTGCATCAATCGGGCGGGAATGACGCTGTCCAGCGCATCCAGCGTTTGCTGGAATTCCGTAACCATCTGTTGCATCTGTTCAACCATGGGCTGTTGTTGCTGTAAAGCATCCTGCAGCCCTTGTTGCCGGCCCGCGTTCAGACCTTCCTGATAGCCCGCGTCATAACCCTGCTGATGCCCCTGCGCATAGCCATCTTCCCGCGCCTGTTGCTGCGCTTGCTGACGCAGAAAAACGAGATCATCGTCTTCCTGGGGGAGCGCTTCGGTAACGATGTCCGGCTCAACGGTTTCCGGCTTATCATTGTCGGGGACGATGGGAGCGGCCAGATCGTTAAGTTTCCAGGGTTGCCAGTCAAGGCTGTTTGCGGCATCAGACATAGGCATCCTCGCCGCCGCCAATAATTATTTCCCCGCTATCCGCCAGACGGCGAACAATAAGCAGAATGGCTTTCTGTTCGTTTTCCACCTGGGACATACGTACCGGACCACGAGTGGCCAGATCGTCGCGCAGGATTTCCGCCGCGCGTTGCGACATATTGCGCAGGAATTTCTCGCGCAGAGGTTCTTCCGCGCCTTTCAAGGCCAGCAACAGGGATTCGGACTCCACTTCCTGCAGCAGACGCTGAATGCTGCGGTCGTCCACATCCACCAAATTCTCGAACAGGAACATTTCGTCGATAATCTTTTGCGCCAGTTCGCCGTCGAATTCCCGGACCGCATCGATAACGGCTTCTTCCTGCTGGGCTTTCATCAGGTTGATAATCTCGGCGGCGGTACGAATCCCTCCCATTTTGCTGCGTTTGAGATTCTGACCATCCAACAGGCCGTTCAGAACGTCGGTCAGTTCGGCTAATGCGGCAGGCTGTACGCCGCCAAAGGTAGCGATACGCAACATAATGTCATTACGCAGACGCTCGTCAAATAGCGCCAGAATATCGGCCGCCTGGGCCCGTTTCAGATGCACCAGAATAGTGGCGATAATCTGCGGATGCTCGTCGCGAATTAAATCGGCGGCGGTCTGCGGCTCCATAAAGTTGAGGGTTTCCATGCCGGTGGTGGTTTCGCGGCTTTCCAGAATATCTTCCAGCAGGCTTGACGCACGCTCCTCTCCAAGCGCCTTGACCAAAACAGAGCGCAGATAGTCACCCGCGTTAACGCTCAGTGCCGCGTATTGCTCTGAATCCGACTCAAACTCTTTAAGCACTTCCACTAACTGCTGTTGTGACACCTGACGCATACTCGCCATCGCCGCGCTAAGGTGCTGCACCTCTCTGGTAGAAAGGTGAGTAAATACCTCTGCCGCCCGGTCTTCACCGATGGTCATCAATAAGATGGCGCTTTTCTCTGTTCCTGTCAGACTCATAGTTCACTACTCATCCATTCACGAATGACCAACGCGACGACGCGAGGATCGTTCTCTGCCAGTTCACGTATCCGCTGGCTTTGCAGCTCGGCGCTGATACGCTGTTGCGATTTTCTCTGCTGCTCCGCTTCCGAGGTGCTCAGATTGACGACGACATCGTCATTTCCGTCTTTACCCATTGCTGCCGCCATGGCGGCCTCTTGCTGCTGTGCCTTCTTCTGCAACTGCGGACGGACCAGCTTGCGCCATAATATCCAGGCGACAATCAGTACCAGCAACCAGCGGCCCGCTTCGATCAGCAGATCGAAAAACGCCTGTTGCTGCCAGAAGGGGAGTTCGCCGGTGCCTTCAACCGACTCCATAAACGGCGTATTGACAACGTTTAACGAGTCGCCGCGTTCGGCTGAAAATCCCATGGCTTCACGGGCAACGGTTTCAATCTGTTTGATTTGATCTTCTGTCAGCGCGACCGGTTTACCGTCTTCGCCCGGCGGTAAATAGTTAACGATGATCGCCGCGGACAACCGTTTTACGCCACCGCTGCTGTGCCTGGTGTGCAGTATGGTTTTGTCTACTTCGTAGTTTGTCGTGGCATCGTTACGGACGTTGGACGTCTGAATGGCGGTATTGGAGCTGGCATTGGCCTGCGTACCCGCCGCGTTATTCTGCTGGCCGGGCTGATTATTGGCATTTGCGTTGGCGTTATTATTGGGCTGCGCCTCAATCGGCGCGGTAGGCGCTGGCGCGGGTTGATTAGACAGCGCGCCAGGCACGCCGCCGACGTTAGGCCCGCCTCTCTGCTCACTCTGGCTGGTTTGCTGCGAGCGAATCGCGGCCTTGTCAGGCGTCTGATTTGGCTGATACTGCTCATCGGTTTGCTCACGGGCGGCAAAGTCGATTTGAGCCGTCACCTGCGCATGTACGTTTCCCATACCGACGATAGGAGCGATGATAGCCTCTATACGACGCTGATACATGGCTTCGACTTCGTTGCTGTATTTAAGCTGCGCCGCGTTCAGATCGCGGGCGCTGCCGCCGGCCTGCGTCAGCAGACGCCCGGTTTGGTCAACGACGGTAACGTTATCCGGGGGGAGCCCGGCAACGCTGCTGGATACCATATAGACAATCGAGTTGATTTGCCCCTCGTCCAGCGCACGGCCGGGTTGCAGCGTTAATGTAACCGAGGAGGAAGGGGACTTTTGCTCACGAACAAAGAGAGATGGCTTGGGAATAGCCAAATGTACGCGGGCGTTTTGTACCGGTCCCAGCGTTTCGATGGTTCTTGAAAGCTCGCCTTCCAGAGCGCGCTGATAATTGATCTGCTCACTGAATTGGCTGATGCCGAACTTTTCCTGATCGAGCAGTTCAAAACCGACGGCGCCGCCTTTAGGTAAACCTAATTGCGCCAGACGTAAACGCGTTTCGTGCACATTTTGTGCCGGGATCATTATCGCGCCGCCGCCATCGGCAAAGCGATAAGGAATATTCAGTTTGGTTAATTCGCTGACAATGGCCCCGCCATCACGGTCATTGACATTGCTATACAGCACCCGATAGTCGGGGCCTTTGGCCCACAAGGCCAGCGCAACAATAATGGCGACGGCAGCGGCGGCGGCAATCAATAGAGGAATTTTAGGATTGGCGCGTAAGCGGTTGAGTATTTCGCCAAAGCCGTTTTTACCGGTAGCAGTGCCGGTTATCGAGGCGTTCATACTCGATCTCTGCTTGGTTGTTGAACGGTATACTTAACGTTGTTACGTAACAAAACAGAACTCCCTGAATGCGCAATCAATAAAACAATTCGCCTACAATTGCAGGCATGTCATTATTTTCCGGAAAAGAAAAATCGATGGGTCGATAAGCCCACCTTTTTAACGCTAATTGGGCGATTTAGCGCGTAAAGGATGTGATAGGGTGTGTGACCTGGAGTGATGGCGGAAAAAATCGGCGTATTTCAAACGAAATGTTTGCCGTTATAAGGTTTATTTAGTTAAACAATCATCACTTACGGCAATGAAAATGCACTCTGGGAGACTAGCGAGGGGAATATGTCTGTTAACGGTATCGAAGGAGTATTACAGCAGCTGCAGGTTAACGCTTTGCAGGCGGCAAACGCGCCGGTTTCCCGGCCTGCGGTAGAACCTGGTTTTGCCACTGAACTCAGATCGGCAATGGATAAAATCAGTGAAGTACAGCAGCACTCCCGCACTCAGGCGCAGAATTTTACCCTGGGTAAGCCCGGCGTGGCATTGAACGATGTGATGGTTGATTTGCAGAAATCCTCAATATCCATGCAAATGGGGATTCAGGTACGCAATAAGCTGGTATCCGCCTATCAGGAAGTGATGAATATGACGGTGTGATTCCGCCGTTATTTCCCGCAGTAGAAATCGATCAACAAATTAGCCTTTCGATTGTCATGAAATGCCTGTCGGCGCAGGCATGATGAATTGAGCTCATATAGAGCTTACTTTACGATCTTGGTTGGTTCGCCAGGTAATAGTTTATGTCCGGCAAATTCTGCGTAGGCGGTATTGACGGCATGTTGTTTACGCGACGTGTCCATCAGTGAACTCAACTCATTCATTCTGTTTTGCAACAGTTGTTTTATCTGCGCTTCATTTTCAAGAATTTCCTGCAAAATCCGCCGAAAATGCAACTGTATAACGCTGTCTAAATTGGTCGGTATGGGCGTTGCGCTCAATTTCTCGACGGATTGGATATAAATAATCTCTTGCTCAACCAACTCGTCCCACTGGCCGCCTGAGGCTAGACCAAGGATCTTTCTGCTGAGGGATTGCAGTTGCTTATAATCTTTAAGAAGCTGGCGGAGATTATCCATTTTATGCTTCCTGCGCCGGTTGATAGTTTGGACCAATCTGACGCCAGGCATCGGCAATGTTTTCCAGCAAAGCTTCCACTTCCTCAATGACTTTTACGTCGTTATGCAGATTGGCGATCATCAACCGTTGCGCCATATAGTCATATAACGCCGACAGGTTTTCCGCCAACTCACCGCCTTTCTCTACGTCCAGACCGGCTTTAAGTCCATTAGTGATAATGTCGATTGCTTTAGACAAGGCAATACCCTTATTGGCTATGTCGCCTTGTTGCATCAAAATGCGTGCCCTGACCATCGCGCTTTTCGCCCCGTCAAATAACATTACAATCAATTGATGAGGGCTTGCGCTCATTACGCCACTTTCCAGGCCCACGCGCGCATAGGCCTGACTGCCGTTTCTAGTGTACATCAAGGCTCCTTCTTAGCTGCTGCTGGTATTGCTTAATGCGGCGAGTTGCGTTGTCAGATAATCGCTGGTGCTGTTCATCTGTGAAATCAGCGTATCTAACTGAGTGAACTGCGCTTTATATCGAGCGATGGTGGCCTCGATGCTGACTTGCGTATTGTCATACTGCTTCTGTAATGTTTTTAGCGTGGAGGCAATCCCGTCTTTTGCAGCCTGGATAGCACCATCTTTAGAATCCAAGATATTATCCAGATAAGTATTAACCTGGGTGGCAAAACCTGTAGTTTTCCCGTCGCCGATAAAGAACTCCGTCACACTGCCGGATTTTTCTTTCAGCGCTGTTTGCAGTTTTTCCGTGTCGACTTCCAGCACCCCGGTAGTGGCATTTTGCTTAACCCCGAGTTCATTCAGGGTGCTGATGTCCATTCCGCTTTGGGCATTGGAGATCTGTGTTTTCAGCTTGTTCTGTATATTACGTAACGTACTATTGCCAAGCAACACGCCATTACTTGAGTCTTGCTCATCGGCGCCGGAGTCAACGGTGGTGTATTTTGTTAAGGTGCCGATCGTGGTTTGTAGCGCGTTGTAGGCATCCACCCATTCCTGAATGGCCTTCTGCATTGGCTCTGTATCGTTGGCGACATCAAGCGTTTCCGGCGAGCCAGAGGTGGTTTGCGCTTTTAGCGTCAGCGATACGCCGTCGATGGCATCGGTGATGGTGTTGCTCTGACGTGTTACGGTAATGCTGTTAATAACGACTTCGGCATTTTGCGCGGCGGTTTGTTGCGTCAGGGCGCCACTATTGCTGTCTGCGGAGTAGTTGAGCTTGCTGTTCAGCGTGTCATCACCGGTGACGCTGACGCTTATTTTGGCGTCAGTGCCGGTCTCTTTCGCCGTGATGGCCAGATAATAGCTGTCATCATCCGCTTTGATAATACTGGCGCCAATCCCACTATCAGCCTTGTTAATTGCGTCACGGATACCCTCCAGCGAGGTCTGGCTGTCGGTAAGCGTAATTTCCAGCGGTTCTTCACGTCCCGGCTGACTGATGGTCAGCGTCCGGGTTCCACCTGAGGTTTCTCCCAGCTTATCGGTGCTGCTAGTGAATTCAGACGAAAGCAAGGAATGTGCGGTGGCAAGATTCTTGACTTCAACGTTGTAAGAGCCGGAAGACGCGCTGCTGGTTGTGGTAGCCGTAAAAGCACTATTGGTGCTGCTGACCGTCGTTTTATTGATTGAGTTGGCTTTGGCCAGCGCTTCGTTGGCGGACTCCAGTTTGGTTAACGCCGTTTTCAGCGTATCGAAACCTTTACTACGATTTTCGTACAGCGTTTGCTGGGTTTTAATTGGGGTAAGGCGCGTCTGTTCATTGGTCGTCAATTGAGACAGGATATCGCTTAAGCCGCTGGTAGAGCCGGTAAAACTGATGCTGGCCATTATGCTTCCTTAAAAGTATTCCATATGTCGTGGAAAGGGTATCGGCAATACAAGAGGAAAGTTTAGGTTCACCCACACATAAAAGAAAAAACAGGCAGTAAATACAGTGTATGCAATCATTATGGCGATTTAAATAACGGTACTGCATTAAATTGTCTGACGGAATTTTTTCTGAAAATAATTTTAAAGCTTCTTTCAAGGGTGCCGATACAGGTTAGGACGGTGATGAAAGCCGTGGGCTACAGCCCGAACCTAAACCGACTTGAATTGCAATAAGGAAGATAATTATGGCAGTCATTAATACTAACAGCCTGTCGCTGATAGCTCAAAACAACCTGAACAAATCTCAGTCCGCGCTGGGGACGGCAATTGAACGTCTGTCTTCTGGCTATCGTATCAACAGCGCCAAAGACGATGCTGCAGGTCAGGCGATCGCTAACCGCTTTACCGCCAATATCAAAGGCCTGACTCAGGCTGCCCGTAACGCCAACGACGGTATCTCCATCGCGCAGACCACTGAAGGCGCGCTGAACGAAATCAACAACAACCTGCAACGTGTTCGTGAACTGACCGTGCAGGCAAACAACGGCTCTAACTCTGCGGATGACCTGGTTTCCATCAACAATGAAATCGTTGACCGCGTAAAAGAAATCAACCGCGTTTCCGCACAGACTCAGTTTAACGGCGTGAAAGTGCTGTCTGAAACTACCAGTCTGAGTATTCAGGTCGGCGCAAACGATAATGAAAAAATTGATATTAGCCTGAAGAAAATCGATTCTTCTACGCTTTTTGCTGGTTCTACCACTTTGGCTGCTGTCACAGCTGGTTACACAGGTACTGGTGCCGCCTCAGGCGTTGGTATTTTGTCAGAATACACGGCAGCTACTGGGACTGCGGCAGCAACGGCAAAAGTCGCATCTGGACTGTTAGCTGATATTGATAAAGCGATATCACAGGTTGACTCCTTGCGTAGCAGTCTGGGTGCGATTCAGAACCGTTTTGAATCTACCGTTACCAACCTGAACAGTACGGTAACCAACCTGACGTCTGCTCGTAGCCGTATTGAAGATGCTGATGTGGCAACGGAAGTTTCCAACATGAGCAAAAACCAGATTCTGCAACAGGCGGGTACTGCAGTTCTGTCGCAGGCGAACCAGGTTCCGCAAAGCGTACTGTCTCTGCTGCAATAATCTAATCGCATCAATCGTAATAAATAGCGTAAAAAATAGCGGGTTTTATACCCGCTATTTATATTTATGCTCTTTATACTAGGAGTTCTCCAGACCGGTATATCTGGATCAGATCCTGATGTGGTATGCCAGTGTTATCCCTATGATGAAGCGCTCAATATGAAAAAGTCGTCCGCAAGAACTGTTGTTGCCAAGAAGCAAAACTCACATTCTGCAGTGAAGAATAAGAAAATCAAATTGGCGGCCGAGTGGCTTTCAACTCAGCCGGAAAACACTTTGCAGTTAGTGACGGAATTGTTGCAAAAAGATGCTCAAAATCCGTTGCTACTGGTGATTGCAGGAAGAGCACAGCAAAAGCTCGGTAATTCTTTTGAAGCGGAGCGCTATATTGACGAGGCACTGAAAATTTACCCATCGTATGTTGAAGCCTTGCATGCCAAGGCGGATCTGCTGTACCGCAGAGAACGGGTGGAAGAAGCGGAAACATACTTATCTGATGTATTAAAAAGGGTGCCGAAGGAAGAGTCGCGGCCTTTACGGGCTATTCAGGCGACGGTTTTGCAGAAGTTGAAAAAATATGAACAGGCGGAGGAGATCTTCAAAGAATTGATAAAAGAGGATCCTGGTAACTGGCTGTATTGGAACAATCTGGGAATGCTTAAACAGGATCTCGGCTATTTTGACGAGATGGATGCGGCATATCAACAGGGCGAAGCCGTTACCAAAAATAATCCCACGCCTTTTTTTAATCGCATTGTCGGTTCACACTATCACCCCGAAAGAACGGTTGAACAGATTTTGGCGCTGTGCAAGGCTTGGCAGCCAAAGTTCCAACCTGCTGAAAAAGTTTCCCGCGCGGTCGCCAACAATAAAACAGCGAATAAGCGATTGCATATTGGCATGATTTCAGATGGTTTTCGCTCTCATCCAGTGGGGAATATGATCACTATAGGGCTGGCGCATATCCCTGAATCACAAATCGAGTTTTATGCCTACAGCACCAACTACAAAGAAGATCATATTACACTGCGTATACAAGAGGTTTGTACTCAATGGAAAGTGATTGCAGATACTACCGATGATGTATTGGCGCAAATGATCCGCGAAGATGAGATCGATATTTTGTTCGATTTATGCGGCTATAACGAAAATAGCCGTATGTTGACTCTGTTAGCGGCTCCCGCGCCGATTCAAATAAAGTGGGTGGGAGGGTTGATTAGCAGTACCGGTCTGGAAACAATGGATTATCTGTTAAGCGACCATGTAGAAACGCCGCTAGGAGTGGATGCCTTATATACTGAAAAGTTGATTCGCCTGCCGGATGACTATATCTGTTATGATCCTCCTTATTATTTGCCACCGATTAGTGGTCTGCCGGCGACAAGCAAGGGATATATTACATTCGGCTGTTTTAACAACGCATCGAAAATAAATGATATCTTGCTAGCGCAATGGGCCACTATTTTACACGCGGTTCCGAATTCGCGGTTATTTTTAAAAAGTTTTAACTATAAAAATCAGTCATTGAGTGAACATATTTATGCCACGTTGGAAAAACATGGCATTGTCCGTGAACGCGTTAGAATTGAAGGATCATCGCCGCATCGGGAATTGTTGACCAGCTACAACGACGTCGATATCGCCCTGGACCCATGGCCTTATTCCGGCGGGCTGACAACTTGTGAAGCGATGGCAATGGGCGTACCCGTTGTTACTTTACCTGGACCGACATTTGCCGGTCGCCATTCCGCTTCTCACTTGGTTAATGCCGGTATGCCGGAACTGGTCGCCAATGACTGGGAGCAATATATTAATATCACCGTAGGTATCGCGAATGATTTAGATAGTTTAAGCGTTATTCGTCAGCACCTGCGAGATATATTACTTTCGTCTCCCGTCTGTGACGGTAAACGTTTTGCCAAACATTTCTCTGATGCCATGCGCGCAATATGGCAGCGTTATTGTGAAGGGAAAGCGCCAGAGGCATTGACGCTGAGTAGTGATTTTGCGCCTTATTTCCATGATGATAATCAGCCAGTTACATTGCAGCACCCTGTCGATGTGATTGCTCTGGGTAATAATAGCGTATCGGACGGCTTCAGTTTCCAACTGCCTGGCAAAGTTATTACCATTGATAATGGCTGCGGCATGGTTACCGGTTCAAATTTTATTAAGTTAACCGCAACCGACGCTTTCCACTTTGTTATCATGGATATCATCGGCGCGGTTGGAGAAAAACATTTGCCGCTTCGTAAAAAATCCATACAGCACATCAAATTACATGGCTTGGGTGACGGTAATCCGACGCCTGTCTATATGTGTCTTGCCCCTGAATACAGTAGTGATCTGAAACCATTAACAATAAATGGAGAACTACAAGAAAAGGTTCCTGGGAAACAAGTGCTTGCTGAGATAGTTGCGCAAACGTCAAAGCTCGATCATATCCATGGTCTGGATCATCTGGACTGGCTTATTTTGGATAGCCGCTATGATATCAGAAAAGCCATTGCTCATGGTGAGCGTATTCTGTCGGACTGCCTTGCTGTTCAGGTGCGTATCACCTTTACACAAACGCATCAGGATCAACTACTGTTCGGTGATATTACCGCGCTGTTGACGAATTATGGTTTTGTTTTCAATACGCTGAAAAATATTGAATATGCTCAGGCTATTACGATTGATGAGCAGAAAACGCTGACGTCATCAAAAATGATTTCTGCTATCGCGGTATATGTACCAGATGATGCTCGTCTAAAATCATTTTCTTCAGATCAGCGTGAAAAGTTGGCCTTTATTCTGCATACCGTCTACGGTATTCACGATCTGACTTATTCCATACTGGCAATGGGTTCTGAAGAAAGGGCCGAAATTTATCTTGAAGAATTAAACTTGCGAGATAAAAAAAATGAACGCGATTGTCCTCATGATGAAGTAGAATTATCAAGATACCAATCCGCACCGGAGGCTTTTATTATGGGACTTGAAGAGCCAACTACTCCCATAGAAGCACCTTTTGCGACTCTATCTCATAAGTCGAAATCCTCACGTATTCGAGTAGTCGATATTGGGGCCAATCCAATTGATGGCGATCCGCCATATAAGAGTTTGCTTGTTTCAGGGGAAGTTGATTTAATTGGATTTGAACCACAACAGGAGGCGCTGAATAAACTTAATCTGAAAAAAGGCCCTCATGAGCATTATTTACCTCACGCAGTAGGATCTGGCGAAGAGGTTATACTGTATATTTGCAGAGCTTCAGGTATGACATCAACATTGAAGCCTAATTTTACGGTATTGAATCACTTTCAGGGATATCCTGTGTGGGCAGAGGTGCTTCGCAAGGAACGCTTACGCACAGTCAAATTGAACGATATAGATGAAATAGAAGGGATTGATTGGTTAAAAATTGATATTCAGGGTGGAGAGTTAAATGTTTTCGTGAATGCAGAAGAAAAATTGAGGGATACTCTCGTTATCCAGACTGAGGTTAATTTTATACAGCTTTATGAAGACCAGCCTCTCTTTGCTGAAATTGATCAATGGATGCGAGCACATGGTTTCATGCTGCACACATTGCTGGAGGAACGTCGTCGCTTATATGCACCCTATGTTTTAAACAATCAGATTCATCAAGGATTAAATCAGTTGACAACGGCTGATGCCGTTTACATTCGTGATATAAACAAGCTTGATAGCCTGACATCAGTGCAGTTAAAAAAAATGGCGACTATTTTACGTGAGTCATATGGTAGTCTGGATTTGGCTGAGAAAATTATTTCAATAAATAGTATTAGAGGAGATAATTAATTATGTCATTTGACGATCTTGCAAAAAACCTCTGGCCATTTCTTCTCAAGTATCTACCATTGGAAAGTTTGGCGAGAGTGTTAACGCCAGCAATTACTCAATTTCAGCTTAACCAGCCCCGAATATGGGGCAATCCAGCACGCTTCATCAATAAGAATACGATTAATTGTTGTAATATATTAATTAACACACGTTGTGGTACGGTAACAATTGAACCAGATGTTCTGGTTGGCCATAATGTGTCATTATTGACTGGGACACATAACTATAAAAAACGAGGAATGAGTAGAATAAAAAATGTGCCTGCTGAATCTCATAGAGATATTGTAGTTGAAACTGGAGTTTGGTTGGCATCAGGAGTAACGGTTATCGGTCCTGCACGTATTGGTGCACATGCGGTTATTTCTGCAAATTCACTTTTTTTTGGTAATGTGGAATCAGGATGGATCTATTCTGGAACACCAGTCGTTCCAATCAGAAAAATTAACTTTGAGGACTGATTTTTATAAAAATAACCAAAAATAATAATATCATTTCTTGTATGGATGTATTTATATTTTTGTTAGTATCATACCCTCTCGAATAAAGGGATTATATAAGATAAATTCATCGTAAGACAGGAGCTAGGTTGTTCTCTCTCGGATCTTTTATGATATAGGGTGAATGTTAGTGAAAATAGCCATTGCCGGAACAGGGTATGTTGGATTGTCCAATGCGATGCTTTTGGCTCAGCATAATGAAGTTGTTGCTGTCGATGTTGTAGCTGCAAAGGTTGCAATGTTGAATGATAAAGTGTCTCCTATCGTTGATAAAGAGATTGAAGATTTCATTCATCATAAGGCATTGAATTTCAAAGCAACGTTGGATGCGTCAACCGCATATCAAGACGCAGATTTTATTATTATCGCCACGCCTACTGATTATGATCCGAAAACAAATCATTTCAATACGGATTCTGTCGAATCAGTGATACGGCAGGTGCTGTCTTTCAATCCCCATGCGGTGATGGTGATTAAGTCAACGGTACCGGTTGGTTATACGCAGGAAATAAAAAGTAAATTCAATACGGATAATATCATATTTTCACCTGAATTTTTAAGAGAAGGGAAAGCCCTTTACGACAACCTTTATCCATCACGCATTGTGGTGGGTGAACGTTCCGAGCGTGCTGAGCAGTTTGCGAAGTTATTATTACAGGGAGCAGTTAAAAAAGATGTTCCTGTTTTATTCACCGAATCCACAGAAGCAGAAGCGATTAAATTATTTTCGAATACTTATTTGGCAATGCGAATTGCTTATTTTAATGAGTTAGATACTTATGCTCAGTCTTTAGGCCTGCAAAGCAGGCAGATCATTGAGGGAGTAGGCCTAGATCCAAGAATTGGCAATCACTATAATAATCCTTCATTCGGTTATGGTGGCTATTGCCTTCCCAAAGACACAAAGCAATTATTAGCGAATTATGCCAGCGTTCCGAATAACATCATTCAGGCTATTGTAGCAGCTAATAGTACACGTAAAGATTTTATTGCGGAATCAATAATAAAAATGAATCCGAGCGTCGTCGGCATTTACCGACTGGTGATGAAAGCTGAATCTGATAATTTCAGAGCTTCTGCTATTCAGGGGATAATGAAACGGATAAAAGCAAAGGGTATTCGTGTTATTGTTTATGAACCAGCGATGCTGGAGACCGATTTTTTTCACTCCCCGGTGATTAATGATTTATTGGAATTTAAAAGAAGCTCAGATGTTATTCTGGCAAATAGAATGTCTACTGATTTAAACGATGTGATAGAAAAGGTTTATACGCGAGATATTTTTGGGAGCGACTGATAAATAGTATATGCGCCCTCAAAATACGAACCTATTTTTTTGTAGGGTTTTCAATGTTAATTTTTCTAAAGTTTCCTTCCCCTGTGCCGATGAAGGAAAGAGATTTACCTAAAATAAAAAATTGAGCAAGGTGGCCCCGATGGCGGTTATCAATACCAATCTTTTTTCTCTTACGGTTCAAAAACACGGCAACAAGACGACGTCCTCTCTGAGTTCCGCTATTGCACGACTTTCCTCCGGGTTGCGTATCAACGGCGCTAAAGACGATGCCGCCGGGCAGGCGATCGCCAATCGTCTCACCGCCAATATTAAAGGGCTGAGCCAGGCCGCGGGCAACGCCAATGACGGTATTTCATTATCCCAGACGGCACAAGGCGTTCTGGATGAAATCAATAATCGCCTGCAACGGGTCCGTGAACTGACCGTTCAGGGATTGAACGACACCTATGCAGGTGAAACCGGCGACAGCATTCAGGCCGAAATCAATCTGAATCTTAAAGAGATTGACCGCCTGAATCAGTGGGCCTCTTTCAATGGTATTCCGCTATTGGACGGTAATGGCGGCACCAAGTCGCTGCAGGTTGGCGCCCACGATCATGAAACGCTGGATATTGATCTGGGGCCGCCCGGATTCAGCGTACAGGAACTGGGGTTGCTCGACATGACGGTTCAGGGAACGCCGGGCAGGGTTATGCTGGTTTCTTCGCTGACGGGAACATCCAACCGCATTAATCTGGACGACGCGACCTATACGACGGTGGCGTATGTCCCCTCGGATAACAACCCCAATCTGGTAACGCCCTCACGCGGCGGTAGTCGGGACGTGGTGCAACTGGATGGCTTGGGTGGAAGACTGATGAATGTGTCGATCAGCGCATCCCACGATACCGATACCTTGCTGAATAATGTACGCTTGGGCGTCAGCAGCGCCGTCGTTAGTAACACGGCCAGTGAATCGATCTCCAGCAGAAGCTATCTGAATAGCAATGGCGATCCGTTATCTCTGACTCAACCCGGTATCGTCCGCTCTGGCGGTAAATACTGGATCCAGCATCAGTACAATGGCGGGACGTATTACTATGAAGCCGAACTGACGGTTTATGGCGATCGGCATAAGATCGCGGCGCAGGCGGTATCGAATACGCGTGTGGCGCAGGCTGATATGCCTGGCGGCATATCCAGCGCGCTGGAGTATGCGCCTTCTGTATCCAAAGCCAGCGCCGACTATAGCCTTACGCTGGATGGAACAGATGAAACCAGCAATGCCAACATGGAATTGGTTCATCTGGGCGGGTATTACTACGTCGAGGAGCAGATCAGCGCCGGGCAATATGCTTATTATCGCGCCGATGTCACTATTAAAACCGGCGGTGCCCAGAATTCGATTGCCGTGACATCGGATCGCAGCCAGGTGATTTCAGTAAGCGACCAACCCTATGTCAGCGGTTCATCCGTGGCGCATCTTGACCCTGAGAATAACAATGTTCAGGTCAATTATGTGGAGCTTGCCGGCGGAACCTCTACTGATGTGATGCGTTCTGACGAGAACGGTGATTATATTTTTCACATTGGTGAATATGTTAATGGTGACGGTGCTTATAAAACGGCTAAGGTCATTCGCAATCAGAATGGTCAATACATGCTGCAAACCGTTAATGGTGCGGCGGAAGTCGTGTTGTATTACCCGCTCTCGTATTCCGTTTCGACTAACGTCGAAAATAACCGCTCTATATTGACGCTGCGTGAAGCCGATGTGGCGCAACGCCTGCGCAATCCACCCGATCCTCTGGCCGTTATCGACCAGGCCATTTCTCGGGTTGATGCCAAACGGGGTGAACTGGGGGCGCTAGAGAATCGACTACAGTCGCTGATTCGGAGCAATACCCAGACCAGTATAAATCTGGCAACTTCTCGTTCCCGAATAGAAGATGCGGATTATGCCGTCGAGATTGCCAATATGACTCGCGCACAAATATTACTACAGGCGTCGTCTTCGTTATTAACCCAAGCTAATCAAGTGCCGCAAACGGTGTTGACGTTATTGAAAGGATAACAAGCAGTCTCACGTTGAGCGCCTTTCTGTCTGACGGAAATCCGATGGGATTTGTTGAAGGAACGAGACGCGGGACGATAAAAAAGCACGCTAAGCCGGGTCATAACCATTGGACCGTGAGTAAAGAGGTTTGCAATAATGCCTTGATGATGTTCGATTCTGATAAAGAAACACGAACGTTCTCACTCGATTATGCTCGGGCAAGGGCGAAATAATTCAAGGTCGTACAATATTATTAGTGGTGATATTTTCATTGTTTATAAAACGGAAATTTAATAAAATTAAAAAAGGGAGTTTCCATAATTGATGCAATAATGCTAAACAGAGAAATGGAATTTATTTGTAGAGACCGAATAAAGTTAAAATATGATACTGGCATCGTTTTTTCACATGTCACTGTTACAGTTAATTTTTCATGACCACTTAGTTGTTACTACGAATTAGGAGACGATGATGTGCACAAAACAGAATTTTTCCATTCATGAACAGTATACGCGAACACAGATTCAAAAAGAGGTTGGTGGAGAATTGCAGACCTATCTTCCTCAACGGAAAGGTATTATATTGGCCGGATGTTTTAATAAAGAATTAAACCCAGACTGTCCGCATGAAGTTCAAGCAGGAAAAGGCGTTAGAGTGACTGACAAAGCCAAATTGCTGATATCCCAACCTGATACTGTTTTTCCGGTTTTTGTTAAAGATCGCCGAAATAACAGGAAATATAAATTCGTAGGACATTTTCGTTGCATATCTGGCAGTAATGACCCAGAGATTATAAAGGCGGCAGAACAACGCTCGGGGCGTACCGGAAAATTATCTTATGTACTGCGCTTGGAATCAGTGGTGCTGCCTGATTAGGTGAATTGTAAAAATCGTCGCTGCTGGTGCTGAAACATATTCGCACGCGGGATATGCTGGAGCTGGCGCGGGATATCGGCATGTTGATGGAAATGTGGGCACTGCCCTTGACGCAGCAACGGGCATTGATGTTGTAGGCAGACCGGGATTAATCAGGGTATTGAGCAGAGTCTGGGACAAGGCAAGCGCATTGCGCATCGCCCGCCAGATGCTGAAAAACGGTATGCCGCCGCAGCAGGTGCAGCAGGTGCAGCAGATGCAGCAGATGCAGCGGGTGCAGCAGATGACCGATCTGTCCGATAACGATATGCAGACGGTGATGTCAGCTGCCGACGAGTAATTTCTGCATAGCGCCTCCACACTTTTAACCATACAGCTTCCTTAAGAGTGCCGATCCGTTAAGTTGACGGCTCACCACCACAGGGACGCGGCGCCATGCCATCGCACGATGCGATCTTTAAGCAGTTTCTCAGCGATACCGAAATCGCGCGCGATTTCCTTTCTATCCATCTGCCGCTGGAAATCCGGCGACACTATGATTTCGCCACCCTGCAACGGGAGTCTGCCTCGTTTGTGGACGAGGAACTGCGTTCTCGGGTGTCGGATATGCTCTATTCCTGCCGCACCGCGCAGGGGAAAGGTTATATTTATTGTGTTATCGAGCACCAGAGCACGCCGGATCGGTTGATGGCGTTCCGGCTTCTGCGCTACTGTCTGGCGGCGATGCAGCAGCATCTGTCGCAAGGGCATAACACCCTGCCATTGGTGGTGCCGTTGCTGTTCTATCACGGCGAGCGCAGCCCGTATCCGTTTAGTCTGAACTGGCTGGATGGTTTTTTTTACCGAGCCCTCGCTGGCGCGGCAGATCTATACCACGGCGTTCCCGCTGCTGGACTTGACGGTGACCTCGGATGATGAAATCAAAACCCATCGTCGGGCCAGCCTTGCTGGAGCTGGTGCTGAAACATATTCGCTCGCGGGATATGCTGGAGCTGGCGCGGGATATCGGCATGTTGATGGAATTGTGGGCTCTGCCCTTGACGCAGCAGCGGGCATTGATGTTTTATATTGCTCATGTGGGGCGGACATCCGATTATCGGGCCTTTATTGATAGGGTAACCGAACCGTTAACCGGCGCACGGGAGGAAAATATGGAAACCATCGCAAACCAACTGAAACGTGCAGGTTTTGAGGAAGGGCGGCAGACCGGGATTAATCAGGGTATTGAGCAGGGGCTGGAGCAGGGCCTGGAACAAGGCATGAAAGCCAGCGCATTACGCATCGCCTGTCAGATGTTGAAAAACGGTATGCCGCCGCAGCAGGTGCAGCAGTTGACCGATTTGTCCGATGACGATATGCAGACGGCGATGTCAGCCGCCGACGAGTAATTTCTACGTAGCGCCTCCACACTTTTTACCATACCGCTATCCTTAAGAGTGCCGTTCCGTTAACCTGACGGCTCACCACCACAGGGATGTGGCGCCATGCAATCGCAATCCATCTGTTGTGTTAGCTATTATCACAAGAGAACCAGTCGGTTTACCTGAACTCTTCATCTGATCCCTTGAAAAGATGCATTTGCTGTGTCATAAACGATCGCATTGATAATGCGTATTTGGAGTGTGTATGAGTGGTATCAATAGTTCAACGGCTAAAAAGAGAGCAAATGTTACCGTGAATGCAGCGCTTTTGTCTGAAGCCAAAGCCTGTGGTATCAATCTTTCCTCTCTGCTTGAGGAGTCGCTTAAAGAAAGATTGCGTCAGCATCGTCGCCAAAAATTTATTGCTGAAAACAAAGAAGCTTTTGAGTCTCATAATGCATTTTTAGCAACTGCCGGGTTATTTTCTGACGGTCACGGAGTGCTTTAATGGCACAGTTTGATGTTTACCGTAATCACGGTAAAGGGAAAGACTTTTACCCTTATTATATTGACATACAAAACGGTCTTTTCAATGCTTTAACCAGTCGTGTGGTCATTCCCATGACTGATATTAAAAATATATCGCCAATAAGAGGATTACATCCTGTGATTATTCTACAGGGAAAACAGTATGTGATAGTCACTGACCTGATGACCAGTGTAATAGACAAGGATCTCAAACAGACGCCTGTTACCAATGTTGTATCGATTAGGAATGAGATTATTAGTGCTCTGGATCTACTGATTACTGGGATCTAATATTCTGGTAAACATCAACGATGCCGTATATACCCGTCATACTTCAAGCTGCAGATGCGTTGGCTGCGCTCAGTCACCCGAATCACTTACCTGTGTAAGCTCATCGGGATTCCTTCCCTTGCCGCCTTCCTGCAACTCGAATTATTTAGGGTATAGTATAAATTTCTTGCGGAGCACATTTAATCTTAGTCATTCATCTAATTCCATCATCGGTTTTAGACTTGGTTTCGGGTAATTTTACGTAAAATGTAATTGCCATCATCATTATTTACGATGAAGAAATGTAAGCTGTAAATATGAATTAAACGTCTTCAATAAATGAGTTGGTAATCTTATTAATTAAGCGTGTAACGAATTATATTTACCGGTGTCTGATATATACCAGGAGAAAAATGATGGGTGTAGCGGCATATCTGGCGGATCTTATGCATGGACGTGTGAGCAGGTCCATAAATGAGTCGAGCCTCGCGCTAATGGAGAGGGAAGAACTAATACAACTGCAAAAAAAATTATTAGAGGAAATAGCTGATGCGAAAGCGAAAGAGCGGGTGCTGGAAATTACGCTTGAACTGTTAAAAATTGGAATGGATGAAAAACAGATTTTGCAGATCACAGAGATTAAACCTAATGAGTTGAAAATGTTAATATTTTTTGATGAGTTGAGAAAAACACAGGCGTGACATTATCAGAGGATAAAACTTTTTACCCGTCATACTTCATGTTGCAGATGCGTTGGCTACATTACTCGGTCTCTCCCAGGGGGTCAGCCCGGTGGGGCAGATGCAAGCAGAGTTCAAATCTGGATTTGTCAGTCATCCGAATCATTTATCTGAGTAAGCTCATCGGGATTTAATGAGAGACACCTTATCTCTCGTCGGAGACCAGCTGCCGGCTGGTCAAATTCTTTCCCACGCACTTGTCCTTCACTTGCCGCGTTACGAGGCATCATAAATGAGCCTTGGCCCGTAAAAGCCAACGCCTTGCGTTGTTCAAAACGACAACGTTTTGTCCTGCGACTCGAATTATTTAGCGCCGGTACGGGCAGGGAGCCCGCCCGGAGACGGCGTGCTAGCCGGGCATATTGCAAATAGGGTGCCTTTTCTGGCGCTATTCAAGCGATTGGCTCCCCTACGCAAAAGCATAATAGTGTCGATAACACTATTATCGTAGGTAATTGTCACTGTGAGCGATCTGTATACCGCCGAAGGAACAATGGATAAAAGCGCCCTCTGGAAACGTTATGTTCCCTTGGTGCGCCATGAAGCCTTGCGTCTACAGGTTCGTCTCCCCGCGAGCGTTGAGTTGGATGATTTACTCCAGGCTGGCGGCATCGGCCTGCTTAGCGCGGTTGAGCGTTTCGATTCACTGCAGGGCACCGCATTTACCACTTATGCGGTTCAGCGGATTCGAGGCTCAATGCTGGATGAGTTACGCAGTCGCGACTGGGCGCCGCGCAGCGTGCGGCGTAATGCGCGGGAAGTGGCACAAGCAATGCAACGGGCTGAACAGCAGTTGGGTCGCGCGCCAACGGAGCAGGAAGTTGCGCATGCTTTGGATATTACGCTGGAAGATTATCGTCAGATTTTGCTGGATACCAATAATAGCCAGCTTTTTTCTTACGATGAATGGCGTGAAGAGCATGGCGACAGCGCGGAAGCGTTGTTGGAAGGCAACGAGGATGCCAATCCGTTACATCAGCTGATGGAAGGTAATTTACGCCATCGGGTAATGGAGGCGATAGAAAACCTGCCGGAACGCGAAAAGCTGGTGTTAACGCTTTACTACCAGGAAGAGCTGAATTTAAAAGAAATCGGCGCCGTTCTGGAAGTAGGGGAGTCGCGAGTCAGTCAGTTGCATAGCCAGGCGATAAAGCGCCTGCGCGTAAAATTAATGAATGACGTTTAATTTGGCTGCGTAGGAATAGTGTTTTCAGTTATTGTCATGGAATGGATTCATGCCTCAGCCAACCCGGAAGAAACTGCTGCTTAGCCGTTATCTGAAAGATTTCAAACATAAGCAGACCCATTGCTCTCATTGCAATAAAGAACTTGACCGTGTCTCGTTGATGTTTCGTAACCAGCTTATCAATAAAAAATCGATTGGCGATATCGACCGGTTAATTGATGACAAAATATGGTCAAGCCTGCAACAGGAGCTAATTCCCCTCTGTCGGTTCTGTAGTGAAATATTGTGCCATACGGATGCTAACTATTTTAATATTAAAGCATTCACCCAGTATCTGATTAAACAGACGGAAGTCAAGCATAGCACGATGCGTGAATATGCCATCCGGCTGCGTCGGTTGGATGAGCGACTGGTGGCGAAGTGTTTTCCAAAGGAAAGCTTTGCCGTTGGAAACATACAGAAACATATTCACGATTATCTACCCGATATTGATCACGCCAGCTACCGCAGCGCGCTGCGTAAATACGATCAGTATCTGGATTGGCAGAAATACTACTGATACTGTGCGTAACCTTTTTTCTCCTGCGGCATGTTGCCAGATCGCCGTATCCTGACTATACGTAACTATTATGGCAGTGTAAAAAAGCTTGCAAAATAGAGGCAAACTATTGCACTGTCATACTACTGCAATCATTCGGCTCTAATTTTCAGACTGATGGTTAACAGTGGTTCTTAATACGGTCAATCATTATTCAGTGGAATAGTTGTTGTCACAGTGAGGAACGCGAATGGTAATGTCCTGTTGGGGACTAAATAGTCGAAACCGCTACTCAGGTCTGCCGACTTGCCGCTGCGAGGGATTTCTCCCCCACCAATTTTCCGCACTGTGTCATTTGTCGTTAACTCCTTTTTTTGCCCGTCTGGTTACTCCTCGTCAATTATTCCGTCCGTCCGGTTTCCCGGCGCGGCCGTTATTCGTTTTGTTCTCCATCGGCTTAATAAGGAAGCCAACCTCGCTTGTGAGTGAAACGTCACGCGCTGCCGGGCAGTGCGGTAAGTGAAACAAACTGTAAGGTGCCACTATGGGAAGACAAAAAGCAGTGATCAAAGCACGTCGTGAAGCGAAACGCGTTATTCGGCGCGAGTCGCGTAGTCATCGTCAGCGTGAGGAAGAATCGGTCACTTCTCTGGTTCAAATGGGCGGGATTGAATCGATAGGCATGGCGCGTGAGAGCCGCGACGCCTCTGTCATTGAAGCCAGAACCGCCGCCCAGGAGCATTACTTGTCTGCAATAGAGAATAAACAGTTAATCTTTGCCACCGGCGAGGCGGGGTGTGGCAAAACGTTTCTGAGCGCGGCCAAGGCGGCGGAAGCGCTTATTCATAAAGAGGTTGATCGCATTATTGTCACCAGGCCGGTGTTACAGGCCGATGAGGATTTAGGTTTTTTGCCCGGAGATATTGCCGAGAAGTTTGCGCCTTATTTCCGACCGGTTTATGACGTGCTGCTACGGCGACTGGGCGCGTCGTTTATGCAGTATTGTTTACGACCGGAAATAGCCAAGGTGGAAATCGCGCCTTTTGCCTATATGCGCGGGCGGACGTTCGAAAACGCGGTGGTTATTCTCGACGAAGCCCAGAACGTGACGGTTAACCAAATGAAGATGTTTCTGACGCGTTTGGGGGAAAATGTGACGGTAATCGTTAATGGCGATGTTACGCAGTGTGATTTGCCCGCGGGGGTGAAATCTGGGCTGCGCGATGCGCTGGAGCGTTTTGCCGAGGACGAGATGATCGGCGTGGTCTCTTTCGGTAAGCAGGACTGCGTGCGTTCGGCGCTGTGCCAGCGGACCCTTAACGCCTATGGCTAATGTTGTTTCCTAAGGGGGGCTGCCAAGGATGGCGCGCCACAAAAAACTTCCGGGATAAGTTTTTGACGTTGCCCTCGGCGACGGCCCGTGAGGGTGGCGGCCAGGGATGGCACGCCACAAAAAAACGCCGCTTGCGCGGCGTTTTTTCTTTTTCCGGCGTCCCGGATAGACTTTTCGGCGTGATTAAGCGCGGATAAAGTCGATATGAGCCAGTTTGGGCTTGAACGGGTGACGTTGTACAGCCTGAACCTTGACTTTGGTTTCTTTACCGTCGATAGACAGGATCACTACTTCACCGTAGAAACCGTCTTTCAGTTCCTGGTTTTTAACGCTGTCGTGATCCAGTTCGATAGCAACCGGCGCTTCGGAACCACCATAAACGATGGCCGGGAATTTACCGGCATGACGCAGGCGGCGGCTCGCACCCTTACCCTGATCTTTACGTGCTTCTGCTTTGATAGTAATCATTTTTTACTCTACTTAAGATAAGTAATCCTGCTACAGGCGACCCAGCAGCAAGTTGGGTTGTTCTGCTTTTGCGATACAAAAGCGGGCTGAATTCTAGCGGAATATGGGCCTGCGGGCAAATAAAACCGCGAATGAGCTAGCCGCGCAGTTCGTGTGCCCGCCGGAAACGGCCCTGATAATCGAACATCTTTTCCCGTAGCTGCCAGAATTTCCCCTGGCGGCGGGCAACAACAAAGTCGGGGGCGCGCAGTAAATGCTGTTGCGCCAAAACGTCGTCGGCGGTTTGCCAGGCGAAAGGGACGCCCGGCGCCCGTTGATGGACGCGTAAGAAATTTAGCTGGAATACGTGGCGCTGCGCCGGCGTTTGCAGGCGAAAACGCTCGCTCACTTCGGCGCCGTCTTCATCATGGTAGGTGACGTTGAGCCATTCCCCTTTGGCGTCCTTGCCGGGCGTCAGGCTCATGCCGCTACAGCGCAATACCAGCGCGTCTTTCAGCTTCAGCGCCGCTTTCAGCATATCATCGGGATCGACCAGCACGTTTTCACACTGATGACAGCGGCGGGCCGCAATGTCGTTTTCCGCGCCGCAGTGCGGGCAGATCTTAAAGCGAAAGCGAAAGTCGCACTGCCGGCGCTGACCGTCCTCCAGCGTCTCCCAACCCTGGCAGCGGCGGCCGTAATGTTCGATCACGCTGCCGTCCGGGGTGGTTTTCCCCCAGAATAAATTGGCGAAACCGCATTGCGGACAGAAAACCTGCACCGGCTGGCTGTCGCGGTGGGGTTTGCTGTGTCCGACCTCCGGGGTATGGAGATCGTGCGGGTTTCCGGCGTAATCCAGAATCAGGCATTCGGTTTTGCCGGGAAACAGACGCAAGCCGCGGCCGACAATTTGCTGATATAAGCTGACGGATTCCGTCGGACGTAATATGGCGATCAGATCGACGTGCGGGGCATCAAAACCGGTGGTCAGCACGGCGACGTTGACCAGATAGCGCAGCCGCTGCCGTTTAAAGTCGGCGATATGCGCGTCACGCTCCGCCGGCGGCGTTTCGGCGCTGACCAGCGCGGCCTGGCCCGGCGGCAATAAGCCATGGATTTCAAGGGCGTGTTCAACGGTGGCGGCGAAAATCATCACCCCCAGGCGCGTCTGCGCATAGTCGACGATCTGGCTGATGATATGCGGGGTGATGCGCTGCTGGCGCTTTAGCTCGTGATTAAGATCCGCCTCGCTGAACAAGCCGTTGCTTCTCGCCGCCAGCCTGCTGAAATCGTATTGCACAATGGGCATATCCAGCCGCTCCGGAGGCACCAGAAAGCCGTGTTTGATCATATAGCGCAGCGGCAGTTCGTAGATGCAATCGCGGAACAGGCTGTGTTCGTCGCCGCGTATCATGCCGTGGTAGTGGTATTGGTAAATCCAGCCTTTCCCCAGACGAAAGGGCGTTGCCGTCAGCCCCAGCAGCCGCAGCTGTGGATTGGTTTGTTGCAGATGGCGGATAATCTGCTGATATTGGCTGTCGTCGTCATCGCCGATGCGGTGGCATTCATCGACGATCAGCAATGAAAAGGATTGTTCGAACCGATCCAGGTTGCGCGCCACCGACTGCACGCTGCCAAACACCACTTTCCCCTGGCTTTGCCGTTGCTGTAGTCCGGCGGCGAAAATATCCGCCTCCAGCCCCCAGGCGCAGTATTTGGCATGGTTCTGCGCCACCAGCTCCTTGACGTGCGCCAAAACCAGCACGAGTCCGCGGGCGAGTTTAGCCAGTTCGGCAATAACCAGACTTTTTCCTGCTCCCGTCGGCAGTACGATAACGGCCGGCTGGGTATGACGACGGAAATATTCGAGCGTAGCGGATACCGCCTCACGCTGGTAAGGCCGTAAGGTAAAGGGCATTGCCTAGTGCTGGCAGATTTTACTGGCGCTGGTGGTGAAGCCGGCCTCAAGCGGTATAAATTTGCCTCGTTCGGCCAGAAACTGCACCAGCTTTGCCGCGGTCAGATCGGCGGCCGAACAGGTATGAAAACGGGCGTCGCTCCCGAAACGGCTGTCAATGGCGGCAATCAGCTGTTCAGTGGTAAAAGATTCGCCGGAGGCGATCATCATTTGCAGGACTTCATGGCCGTGAATGGATGACATGGTTTAACCCTCAAGGTAAATAGTTATCCTTATTATGCCCGTTGATAATCTCCGGCGCGATAGCGCGCGTGAGATATCCGCGTCCGCTTACCACGACGACAAAGGCGGATCGGCGACGCTGAATTCTAGGACCTCGGCTCAAGCGCCGTTATACTAGAGCATTCCGGCAACGGAAACGTTGCTCTTTTTTCATTATTCATCGGTACGGGCGCCTCTCAGGCGTGTGCTGTGCGATGATTTCACACAGGCAGTTGGTCGTTAATGCGATTGGACAAATTTTTATCCCAGCAGCTGGAAATCAGTCGTTCGCTGGTGGCGCGCGAGCTGCGCGCGCAGCGGGTCACCGTTGATGGGGAAGTGGTGAAAAGCGGTGCTTTTAAACTGTTGCCCGAGCATCAGGTGGCGTTCGACGGCAATCCGTTGGCGCAGCAGCGCGGACCGCGTTATTTTATGCTGAATAAACCACAGGGCTACGTGTGCTCGACGGACGATCCCGATCATCCGACCATTCTTTATTTTATGGACGTTCCCGTCGCGCACAAGCTGCATGCGGCGGGGCGTCTGGATATCGATACCACCGGGCTTGTGCTGCTGACCGACGACGGGCAGTGGTCGCATCGTATCACCTCGCCCCGCCATCACTGCGAGAAGACCTATCTGGTGACGCTGGAGCAGCCTTTAAGCGACGATACTTCAGAGCAGTTTGCGGCCGGGGTGCAACTGCATGGCGAGAAGCATGCGACCAAGCCCGCGACGCTGGAAAAGATAACGGATTATCAGGTGCGTCTGACCATCAGCGAAGGGCGTTATCATCAGGTGAAAAGAATGTTTGCCGCGGTGGGGAATCGCGTGGTGCAGTTACACCGCGAACGCATCGGCGATATCATCCTGGACAGCGCGTTAGAACCCGGCGAATACCGGGCGCTGAGCAGCCAGGAGATAGCCGGTATCAGGTAGTTCCTTCCTGCTTCAACTTTACGCCGGCAGTCCCGGCGCATTCCGATTTCCCTGACGGCGGGCGCTGGCCTGACGTCAGGCGGCCTGGTTTTTCTATCGTATACCCTCTCTCGGGCGGTCCGGCGTTTATCGGGCGGCAGCGCTTTTCTTAGCTGTAAATGTTCCATATATGTAAAATATATGACTTAAAAGTAAACATTCAGGGCAAAAAAGGTTGAGGTGTCACGCAAAAAGAGTTACATATAGCCCGAAAAAGAATGGTAATTTGTGATCTGCCCGGCATTAATTAACGTTGCGGTAACCTATACCAACAGTTATTGATGCTTATTTGTTCTGAGTGCGTTGCTTTTTTAGATTAGGAAAGCAGTAAAAAAAAGAGGCGGCGGTCAGGCCGTCATGATAAATATGTTATTGTATTGTAAAATTACAGTAAAACTTAACCTGAGGAAAAACAGTAGTGGCTAATGTCCAACTTTCGGTAGTGCATCGTTTGCCGCTAAGTTATCGCTGGTTATCGGGTTTTGCCGGTGTAAAAGTCGAACCGATTCCGCTGAGCGGCAGAGAAGAAGACAATAATCTGATTGGTCTCAAGCTATTGAGCCATGACGGCGATGTGGCATGGAAAATCATGCATCAACTGCGTCAGTCGCTGGAGGAAATTCAGGTTGAGTGCGTTGCGCTGGAATGGGAAGGCGAGCCTTGCCTGTTTTTACACCGTAATGATGAAAGCACCGCCATGTGTCGCTTGAAAAATGTCGGCGTGGCGATTGCGGAGCCGGTGTCGGCGCAGTATCCGTTTTGAGAGCGGCAACATCAGTCAAGCTGATCTTGCCGCTCTTTTACGCCTAGGGATTTGGAACGGCCTAACGTTCGGACCGCTGATGGTTTAAGACGACAGTTGCAGCAGTTCCCGCGTATAGTCCTGCGCCGGATGCGCGAATACCTGCCGGCACTCTCCTTGCTCCACCACTTCGCCTTGTTTTAACACAATCACCTGATGACACAGCGCCCGCACCACCTGTAGATCGTGACTGATAAACAGGTACGCCAGCCGGTGCTTCTGCTGCAGCGATTTCAGCAACGCCAGAATCTGCGCCTGCACCGTTCTGTCCAGCGATGACGTCGGTTCATCAAGAATAAGCAGTTCCGGTTGCAGAATAAGCGCCCTGGCAATGGCGATACGCTGGCGCTGTCCGCCGGAAAACTCGGCGGGGTAACGGTGGCGCGTGGCCGGATCCAGCCCGACTTCCCGCATGGCTTCAATCACCCGCTGTTCCCGCTGCTCCTCGCTCAGTTTCTGATGTACGGTCAGCCCTTCGGCAATAATCTGCTCGGCGTTCAGCCGCGGGTTCAAGGCGGAGTTGGGATCCTGGAACACCACCTGGATCCGCCGCCGGAAAGGCAGCATCTGCTTGCGGGTCAATCCGTGCAGCGGCTGGTTATCGAACCAGATTTCGCCGCTTGAATTCAGCAGACGCAGCAGCGCCAGCCCGGTGGTGCTTTTACCCGAGCCGGATTCGCCCACCAGCCCGATGCTTTCCCCACGGCGCAGGCTGAAGCTGATATCGTTGACCACCCGCTTTTCATCGACGGTGCGCCGCATCAGTCCGCGTTTGATGGGGAAGGAAACCCGCAGCTGCTCGACGCGCAGGATGGGATGCGCATCGCCGTCGAGCGGCAAAGGCTCGCCGGCGGGGTCGGCATCCAACAGCTGGCGGGTATAGGCGTGTTGCGGCGCGCTGAATAAGCCGTCGCAGGTATTGTGTTCCACGCACTGGCCGGATTTCATCACCGCGACATTGTCCGCCAGCCGACGGACAATATGTAGATTGTGGGTGATAAACAGCAGGCTCATGCCCAATTCCTGTTTCAACTCGTCCAGCAGCGTCAGTATCTGCGCCTGTACGGTAACGTCCAGCGCCGTGGTGGGCTCATCGGCGATCAGCAGGTCGGGCTGGGTCAGCAGCGCCATCGCAATCATCACGCGCTGGCGCTCCCCGCCGGAAAGCTGGTGAGGGAAATCCTTCAGCCGGCTCTTCGCCTGCCGGATGCCCACGCGATCGAGACAGGAAAGCGCCTCGCCGCGCGCCGCCTCATTACGCATGCCCCGATGCAGGGCTAAAACCTCGACGAGCTGCTTTTCGATGCTTTGCAACGGATTGAGCGACACCATCGGCTCCTGAAAGATCATGGCGATACGATCGCCGCGGATGCGGCGCAGCGTTTTCTCATCCGCATGCAATAGTGACTGGCCGGCGAACAGGATATCCCCCTGCTGATAGACGACGGGGGGCGACGGCAACAAGCGCAGGATGGAAAGGGCGGTCACGCTCTTGCCTGAACCGGACTCGCCGACCAGCGCCAGCGTTTCGCCGGCGTTTACGCTAAGCGAGACTCCATCGACGACGCGCTGTTCATTCTCTCCGCTGCGAAAGGCGACGCTGAGATCCTTAATCTGTAGTAACGGTGAGGTAGACATATCAATGCGCCTTACTGGGGTCGAAGGCGTCGCGCACCGCTTCGCCGATAAAAATAAGTAAAGACAGCACCACGGACAGCACCATAAATACCGTAATGCCCAGCCAGGGCGCCTGCAGGTTGTTTTTCCCCTCCAGCAATAACGTACCCAACGAGGGCGATCCCATCGGCAAACCGAATCCCAGGAAGTCCAGCGAGGTCAGGGTGGTGATGGATCCGCACAGAATAAACGGCAGGTAGGTCAGGGTGGCGACCATGGCGTTTGGCAGCATGCAGCGGTACATAATCATCCGGTCGCTGACGCCCATCGCCTGCGCGGCGCGGATATAGTCAAAATTGCGGGTACGCAGGAACTCGGCCCGCACCACCCCCACCAGACTCATCCAGCCGAATAGCACCGTAATGCCCAGCAGCCACCAGAAATCGGGCTGGATCACGCTGGAGAGCAGAATAATCAGAAACAGGGTCGGCATCCCGGACCAGACTTCAATAAAGCGCTGGCCCCAGAGGTCCAGCCGCCCGCCGTAATACCCCTGCGTGGCGCCGACGGTAATGCCGATCAGGCTGGAAAGTATCGTCAGCGCCAGGCCGAACAGCATGGAGATACGAAATCCGTACATGACCTGGGCAACGACGTCTTTCCCCTGGCTGTCGGTTCCCAGCAGGTTTTGCCATGACGGCGGGGAGGGGAAGGAGACGGTCGTGGCGAAGTTTATGGTGTCATAGTTGTAGCGGATAAGCGGCCACAATGCCCAGCCGTGGCTGTCGATGCGCTGGGCGATATAGGGATCGCGAAAATCCGCGCGGGTGTCAAGCTGACCGCCGAAGGTGGTTTCGTTGTAGTTGACGATAAAGGGCGTATAGAGTTTACCGTCGTACTTCACCAGCAGCGGTTTGTCATTGGCGATCAGCTCTGAGAACAGCGTGACCACAAACAGCGCCAGAAAAATCCACAGCGACCAGTAGCCGCGGCGGTTGCTCTTGAAACGCGCCCAGCGCGCCTGATTAATGGGGCTCAATCGGCTCATTGGCGTCCCTCGAAATCAATACGCGGGTCAACCAGCGTATAGGTCAGATCGCTGATGATATTCAGTAACAGACCGATCAGCGTAAAAATATACAGCGTGCCGAACATCACCGGGTAATCGCGTTGCAGGGTGGCGTCGTAGCCTAACAGGCCCAGTCCGTTCAATGAGAACATTACCTCGATCAACAGCGAGCCGGTAAAAAACATGCTGATAAAGGTGGCGGGAAAGCCGGCAATCACCAGCAGCATGGCGTTGCGAAACACGTGGCGGTAGAGAATGCTTTTTTCATCCAGCCCCTTGGCGCGCGCCGTCACCACATACTGTTTACGGATTTCGTCCATAAACGAGTTTTTCGTCAGCATGGTCAGCGTGGCGAAACCGCCGATCACCGTAGCCAGCACCGGCAGGGCGATGTGCCATAGATAATCGGTGATTTTGCCGTACCAGGGCAGGGTATCGAAATTGCTGGATACCAGCCCGCGCAGCGGGAACCAGTCGAGATAGCTGCCGCCGGCAAACACGACAATCAGCAAAATGGCGAACAGGAAGGCGGGAATGGCGTAGCCGATAATAATCAGCGTACTGCTCCAGGTATCAAAGGAGGTGCCGTTTTTGACCGCCTTTTTGATCCCCAGCGGAATGGAGACCAGATAGATAATCAGCGTGCTCCACAGGCCCAGCGAGATGGAAACCGGCATACTCTCTTTGATCAGCTGCATTACCGAGGAGCCACGAAACAGGCTGTCGCCAAAGTCGAAACGTGCATAATCCCACAGCAGTTTGAAATAGCGCTCGTGGATGGGCTTATCAAAACCGTAGCGTTTGGTTATCTCTTCAATCACCTCGGGATCCAGCCCGCGGGCGCCGCGATAGGTGTTCTCGATATTGGGCGCGCCTGCGCTGCCGGAACGGGCCATGCCGGCGTCAAGGCCGCCGCTGGCGGTATAACCGCCGCCGCGCCCCATCTCGATATTGGCAATCGCCTGGTCGACCGGGCCGCCGGGGGCGATTTGCACGATAAAGAAGTTAATGGTGATAATCGCCCATAGCGTCGGGATCACCAGTAAAAGGCGGCGTAACAGGTAAGTTCCCACGTCGTGACTCCTTAACGTCGCTCTGCCGGCAGCGTGGCCGCTTGTTTAACATCGTACCACCAGCCGTCGAAACCTAATGAATAGGCCGGACGCACCACCGGCATGGCGAACTTGTTCCAGTAGGCAAAACGGTCATGATTGGAATACCACATGGGGATCATAAACTGATTCCAGGTCAGCACGCGGTCCAGCGCGCGCCCTAACGACAGCAAGGGGGCTGCCTGCCCCTGATGGGCGACGATTTGCTCGACCAGGGTATCGATCGCCGCATCCTGCACGCCGGAGGTGTTGTAGGTGGAGTCGATATAGTGCGAATGCCATTCCATCTGTAAATTTGTGTTGGGGTAAATGTAGGCGCTATACAGCGTGGGGATCATATCGAAATCGCGTTTGCGCAGGCGGCTGTTAAACTGGGCGCTGTCGATATTGCGCACCGTCATGGTGATGCCCAGTTTTTTCAGATTTTGCTGGAAAGGCAGCACATACTGGGAGTTTCCCGCACTCGGCAGCAGCAGTTCAAAGGTAAACGGCTTTCCGCTCTGGCGGTTAACCAAACGCTGATTTTTCAGTTCCCACCCGGCTTCCTTTAGCAGCGCCAACGCCTTGAGCCAGTTTCCCCGGTCGTAGCCGCTGCCGTCGGAGGACGGCGGCTGATAGCGCGGGCCGAACACCTCCGGCGGCACTTTATCTTTCAACGGCGTCAGCCAGGCAAGTTCATCCGCGCTCGGCTCATCTTTCGCGGCATAGACGGTATTCTGGAAATAGCTGTCGGCACGCTGATAGGCGCTGTAATACAGCGCCTTGTTCATCCAGTTAAAATCAAACGCCAGCGTCAGCGCCTGGCGAACCCGGCGATCGCTGAAAATCGGGCGCTGGATATTGAACGCCAGCCAGCGCGTATCCTGCGCAGACTGATTCTCCTGATCCTGCTTGATGATATAGCCCCGGCTGAAGTTACCGCCGTGATACTGCGTCGCCCAATGCTTTGGCGAACCTTCGATACGCAGATCGAAAGCGCCGGCTTTAAAGGCCTCCAGCGCGACGCTGTCATCCAGATAGTAGTCGTAGCGGATCTTATCGAAGTTGTACTGGCCTTTATTTACCGGCAGGTCCGCTCCCCAGTAATCCTGCACGCGCGAGTAGGTAACATATTGCCCGGTGCGATAGGCGGTAATGCGATAGGGGCCGCTGGCCGGCGGCGGATAGGGCAGCGGATCGCTCAGCTTATGATTTTTCCAGAATTTTTCCGGCATGATCGGCAGCGAAAGCAGGCTGAACATGCGGTTCTTGTCGGGGACGGGGAAATCAAAGCGCACCGTCAGCGGCGCCACGGCTTTGGCCGTCACGCCTTTAAAGTAGATGCGAAACTGGGGAACGCCCTGCGTCATAAACATATTGTAGGTAAAAGCGACATCGGCCGCGGTAATCGGCGTACCGTCATGAAAGCGCGCGCTGGGGTTGAGGTCGACTTCTATCCAGTGAAAATCAGCGTCATGGCGGGTGGATTGAGCGACTAACGGATAATAGCTGCCGGGCTCATCGTCGGAGGTCACGAACAGGGAGTCGTAGAGCCGCTCGGTGCGGGTCGCCGCCACGCCGCGTAAAGCATAGCGGTTAAAGTTGTCAAAGGTGCCGAGCGTGCTGAGCGTGATACTGCCGCCTTTCGGCGCATCGGGATTGACGTAGTCAAAATGGCGAAAGTCCGCGCCGTATTTAGGTTCCCCCAAAATAGCGAAAGACGTGCTGTGTTCGATCGTTTCGGCATGCAGCCCCAGGGGCAGGGCGCAAAGCAATACGGCGGTAACGACGCGTTTCAACATCTTGACGGTAATCTCCTGCGGATCAACAAGGGTTTATCGGATGCCTGCATTCAGGCATGATTTTCTATAGCGGTTTTTGGCGACATAAAGTTGTTGATATAACAGACATTACCTCCCGTAAACCCGATTTTTCCCTTTTTACCATGAATGGCTGTAATAAACCTACCATAATCACTGCTTTGCAAGTTGCAACCTCTGTAAAAAATTGTTTGGGAAATTTAAAAAAAAAACGTCGCTTGCGACGGCCCGTAGGGATGGGGCGAATAAAAAAACGCCGCTTATTGCTAAGCGGCGTTTGCTGTCTCGTTTGGCATCTCAGGTACATCAGGGATAAAAATCGGTTAGCTGTTGGTTCCTTTACTCAGCACGCGCCGGGCTTCCCGGTAGCGCTTTTTCCAATAGCTGTCATCCAGATTGGAAATCATTACGCCGCTGCTGGTGGAGGCATGAACAAACTGGCCGTTGCCGACATAGATACCGACGTGGCGACCGGTTGAACCGGCGCGGAACAGCACCAGATCGCCGGGACGCAGCTTGGCAGGTTGCACTTTCTGACCGATTTCTTGCTGTTCAGAGGTTGAACGCGGTAAGTCCATGCCGAATTGATCGCGGAAAGTACGCTGCACGAATGCGGAACAATCGATTCCGCGTTTGCTGTCGCCGCCTAAACGGTAGCGGACGCCTTTCCAACTGGCATATTGGTTAAGCAATTTGGATTTGATATCCACATTACGCACCAATGCTTCAAATTCATCCTGAGAGGCTTGCAGTAAAAGACCGTTTTTATCATTGACTGCATGCATCTCAGTTTGCGCGTTCTGATTGTTGGATGCACTGTTACTACTACTACCACATGCGGAAAGCGTTATCGCTATCGCAACGGCAGGCAACGCCCGCCAGATATATCTCAGGATCGGTTGAGATGTGACCATTATTGTTATGTTCCCTTGAAGTCCTTAACGATAAATACCGTTATGTAATAAATGCCAAACGAAAACGAGATTCAGACTAAAGCAGAGTTTGCGGTTCACCAAACATCGAACGGTGAAAGTGTGCCTGAATGCACATTATTTCTCCTTCGCCGCTAGCTCAATATGGGGAAAAAAGCAAACTTCATCGAGACTACCGCATCGATAAACGGATTGCGAGCAGTTTTAACTATTTTATTTATAAGATCTAATGATGTAATCAGCAAAAAAATGTCGATAGCCGGCGACCGCTACGGATGGTTATTTATCGGGCGGTATTTGCCGGGCAGATAGCGATGCAGCAAATTAATTAATGCATCGCTGGCCGGGGTAAGCAACCACCAGCTTAATCCGGTCAGTACCACGGATAGCGATCCCACGGCGATATCGCTAAACCAGTGCGCCCCAATCATAACGCGGGGTAAGGAAAAAATAATCACTATCGCCAGGCTTACGGCAAAGGCGGCGCGGGTGAAATAGCGCAGCATAAATGCCGCAAAGACCATCAGCATCATGCCATGATCGCCAGGAAAACTGTCGCTGGAGGCATCTTTTGCCGGGATCGACGTCAGTTCGCCAACGCGGTTGATATTGGTAAAGGAAAGGGTCGGGCTGGCGTGCTGAACCGGCAATAAATGGCCCAGTTGATTAAGGATTAACGCGCTAAGCAACATAACCATGCCGACAATCAGCAGATGTCGGTGCTCCGGCGGCGTCGCCTGCAGATAAAATGACAGATACAGCAGACCCATCGCCAGCAGCGCACAGCCGTCAAACGCCCGGACGTTGGTTATCGCCACCCATTGCAGGAATGTCGGGCTTTCGAGCAATTGCTGATTAAAGTAGAAGAAAATCGCGCTGTCCAACCTGAACCAAAAGCCGTGGTCGGGCGGCAAATACCAGGACAAAAACAGCCCGATGCCTAACACATTGAGCAGCAAGATAAAAAAAAGGTTACGCCAAGACATACAGGAAACAACCCAGGATCCGCTAGAACTGAATCACCATTCTACCCGGCGGTAGTTAAACGAGCCTTTAACAGGCCGGCTTGCAGGTTATTCCATTGCGCCGGCCTCTCGTTAATCAGCTCGATACGGCTATCCACCGGCGCGGCCGGTCTGGTTTCGATATGCAGGTCGTAACCCTGACGATTGACGACCAGCGTACCTTCCTGGATACGCATCACCCCTTTAACCCGGCTGACGGGGGAGAGGCGAGCCCAGTCCAGCAGCGCGGCGGTATCAAAGACGGTGTCCGGCGAGAAAATCCAGCCGCAGGCGTGGTAGCCCTGACCCTGATTTAATGAACGACGCCAGGATTCGCCCCCCGGCAGCCGTAACGCGGCCAGTCCTGCGGCCGCGCTATGCGGGTGATGATGCGCGCCGTCGGGCAGCTCGCGCATATTATGGCGCGGCTGCGCCAGCAGCTGCCGCTCCACCTCTCCCTGGCTAACCAGCACCACCTGGCGGTTATCGCCGTTGCTGCTTTGCCACTGCCGCAAGGCGGAGAGATCCGCATCGAGGTAGGTTTCCTGCTTATTGGCGACGATAATGTCGGCCGCCGCCAGCTGATCGCGGAAATTTTCATTCTCGGTATAACGGGGTTGATTCAGTTGGCGGGCATCCAGCAGACATAACGTCGCCTGCAACGTCAGCCAGGGCCGGTAGCTTTCGCCCGTCAGCAGCGCGAGGATTTGCTTCGGGTGGCCGAGGCCCGTCGGTTCAATCAGCAGGCGGTGCGGTTTTTTCTGCTGTAGCAGCATGTTCAGGCCGACCTGCATCGGCAAACCGTTCACGCAGCACATGCAGCCGCCGGGGATCTCTTTCAATACCGCGCCGCTGTCGGCCAGCAAGGCGCCGTCAATCCCGACTTCGCCGAATTCATTAACCAATACGGCCCAGACTTCATCCTCGGGCTTTTGAGAAAGCAGATGGCGGATCGTCGTGGTTTTCCCGCTGCCGAGAAAGCCGGTAATGACATTCACTTGGGTTAACAAAACGGGCTCCTGAGAAAATAGCGCCGGGGATTGACCCGCTGGCCGGAGCGTTACCCCGGCGGGCGGTGCGACGGTTGCTTATTCAGCGCGTCCCATATAGCGGCGTTCTGGAATATGGATACGGATCTTCTCGCCGGCGCTCAGATATTCCGGCACCTGAATCGTCAGACCGGTGCTCATGGTCGCCGGTTTGTTGCGGGCGCTGGCCGACGCGCCTTTGATGCCCGGCGCGGTGTCGACAATCTCCATATCCACCGTTTGCGGCAGTTCAAGGGCAATGATTTCGCCGTCCCAGGTCAGCACCTGAATACCGGGCATGCCGCCTTCGGGAATAAACAGCAGCTCTTCCTCTATTTGTTCTTTTTTGAAGAGGTAAGGCGTGTAGTCCTCGTCATCCATAAAGATATACTCGTCGCCGTCAATATAGGAGAAGGTGACCGTGCGGCGGGTCAGGGAGATGGTATCGAGAATATCATCGCCTTTAAAACGTTCTTCAACCTTTAATCCGTTGCGCACGTCGGTAAAGCGCATTTTATACAGCGTGCTGGCGCCGCGGGCGCTGGGGCTCTGGATATCGATGTCCTTTACCAGCAGCAATTTGCCGTTATAGTTGACAGCCATACCGCGTTTGATTTCGTTCGCTCTTGCCATACAAATTACCTGTTATAAGGAGTGAGATTTTTGTGGCGACACGTTACCCGCGCCGCAGGATTCAGGCAAGCGGGAATTTATCGCGCGGCATGATTGACGCAGTTAATCATCCATCGCGCGCGGGCGATAAGCGTTGGTATTTGCCCGCCCGGCTGTTATGGTGACGGACGTTCCCTCATCTATAGCCAGCCCGCCGGAGCCTGCTGATGGACTGTCGCCCCGACTGCGGCGCCTGCTGCATCGCGCCTTCAATATCCAGCCCGCTGCCGGGCATGCCGAACGGCAAGCCGGCCAATACCCGCTGTATCCATCTGGATGCGCATATGCGCTGCGCAATATTCCATTCGCCGCTGCGGCCCGCGGTATGCGCCGGGTTGCAGGCGCGCGAAGACATGTGTTTCAGCCATCGCGACGAGGCGCTGATTTATCTGGTGCGGCTGGAAGCGGACACCGCGCCCGATGCCCCGGCTGCTACGCGTCCTTGATGCGCCACATGCAGTAGCACGCACTGACTATCATGATCAGCGCGATAAAGAAGACCGCATGATAACTCCAGATTTCCGCGACCACGCCGCCCAGGGAGCCGGAAATAATCCAGCCCACCCGGGTGGTATTGGTAAAAAGCGTGGTTGCCGCACCCGCCTGACCGGGCATCAGATCCTGGAAATAAAGCATGCCGATCCCGGCGAGAATGCCGATGAAAACGGCGTTCAGCAGCTGTAAAGCCAGCAGGGCGATCTCACTATCGAGCAACAATAGTCCCACGTAAAACAGCAGGCCGGCGGAGATGGCCAGACGCATCAGCAGGCGTTTGCCAAAACGGCTGGCGACGTAACCGGCGATCAGCATGGTCGGGATCTCCAGTCCGGCGGCCGTTCCCATCATAATTCCGGCCAGTTTTTCCGGCAGATTCAGCTCATGCACCAGATAGAGCGGCATATTGATGATGTAGAGACCGTTACAGGTCCACATCAGCGTACAGGCGGCGAACAGCAGCAGCGTATCCCGGCGGTTACGGCGCGGGGATTCAAGCGTCGCCGCCGTTTTCACCATCACTTTCGGCATGGACGGAAGAAACAGCCTGACCAGTATGGCGCAGAGCACGAAGACCAGCCCCGCCGTCAGATACATGGTGGTGAAGCCGAAACCCAGCGCCAGGGCAAAGGCGATAGGGGGACCGACAACCCAGGAGAGCGAGATCTGGGCGCGCATCACGGAGCTGAACATGGCGGCTTCGCGGCCGGTGCGATCGGCGTGTTCCCGCGCCAGCGCGAATAGCTGCGGATTGGCGGTGGAGCCGAAACTGCTGAGCAGCACGCCGACAAACAGCAAAATAAAGTAATTACGGTTCCAGGCGAACAGCATGCAGGCCAGGGCGCCTATCAGGCAGCAGAGAAAAATAAGCGTTTTGCGATCGCCTTGCCTGTCTGAGCGCCTTGCCAGCAGCTGGCTGACGACGATGCCGATCACCGCGCTGCCGGTATAGAACATGCCGACCAGAAATGGACGCACCTGTACTTCGTTTGACAGAAAGAGGCTGAGCGTCGGGAGTTGCAGTGCGCCGGCAATCCCAGTCAGGAAGGCAATGACCAAAAATGCCGACGAAGTCAGATCGGGCTGACGTCGAGGCGAGCTGCTGACGGATGTGTGCATAAAAGTGATAACGCTTAAGAAGGAGGTGGAAGAAAGACCGGACGCCGTCATATTACGCCGGTTTATAAAAAAACAGAAAACCTGTTGTATTATTTTTCTTCAGCAAAGGTTCAGCCTGAGGTTTTTTTTATGCTATCGACAGGGTTTGCGCCGGCTAAAATGTGCGTGATGTCAAAATTTTGTTACGCCGAATGTGGAGAATACTTGCATAAACATCGCAATGGCAACAGACTCATTGAAACGTTTCAGCGATGTTTTTTGAAACCCTGTCCTTTAACAGACACATTTTTTTCTCATAAAAGCTGAAACGATTCAAGTTTCAGCAAGAGAGGAGAGCCATGTTCCAGTTGTCACAGCAAGATATTCATATAGGCGCCACGGCCGGCAGCAAGCAGGAAGCCATACGGCTTGTTGCTTCGGCGCTGACCGACGCCGGGTGCGTCAGCGCAGGGTATGTCGAAGGCATGCTGCAGCGCGAACAACAGACGTCCACTTACCTGGGGAGCGGTATTGCGATCCCCCACGGCACCACCGATACCCGCGATCTGGTGCTGAAAACCGGGGTGCAGGTTTTCCAGTTCCCGCAGGGCGTTGCCTGGGGTGAAGACCAGACCGCTTACGTGGTGCTAGGCATCGCCGCCAGTTCCGATGAGCATCTGGCGCTGTTGCGTCAGCTTACGCACGTGCTGAGCGACGACCGCGTCGCCGCTCGTCTGGCGGACACCGACTCGGCGGAAGAACTGCGCAGCCTGCTGATGGGCGAGCAGCAACTGGCCGACTTCCGTTTCGATACCTCGTTGATTTCGCTTGATGTGGCCACGGATAATCTGCTGACGCTGCAGGCGCTGAACGCCGGACGGCTGCAACAGGTCGGCGCGGTGGATGCCGCTTTCGTCAGCAACGTGGTCAGCCATAAGCCGCTGAATCTGGGGCAGGGCGTGTGGTTCAGCGACAGCGCCGAGGGAAACCTCAGCAGCGCGGTCGCGGTTGCCCGTCCCGCGGCGCCGTTCAGCGTGGATAACGAATCGGTCGCCTTGCTGGTGACCGTCGCGGCGGCGGATGAACAGGCGCTGGCCCCGATTGATTACCTCACCAATCTGCTGACGGCGCAAAAAGCTGAACGCTTGCTGACTGCCGACGCGCCTACGCTGTTGGCTCTGCTGACCAGCGAGGTGGCGGAAGAAAGCGACGTGCTGACGGCGGAGTTCACCGTGCGTAACGAACACGGTCTGCATGCGCGCCCGGGCACCACGCTGGTTAATGTGATTAAACAGTTCAGCAGCGAAGTCACCGTCGCCAATCTGGACGGCACCGGCAAAGCGGTAAACGGCCGCAGCCTGATGAAAGTTATCGCTCTGGGGGTGAAGAAAGGCCACAGGCTGCGCTTTTCCGCCAGCGGCAGCGACGCGGAGCAGGCATTAGCCGCCATTGGCGAAGCCATTAATTCCGGTTTGGGTGAGGGGGCAGCATGAGCAGGCGAGTCGCCACCATTACCCTGAATCCGGCTTATGACCTGGTCGGCTATTGCCCGGAAATCGAGCGGGGCGAAGTGAACCTGGTTCAGACAGCGGGTCTGCATGCCGCCGGCAAAGGCATCAACGTTGCCAAGGTACTGAAAGATCTCGGGATTGACGTCACGGTGGGTGGGTTCCTGGGGAAAGACAATCAGGACGGTTTTCAGCAGTTGTTCAGCGAGCTGGGCATTGCCAACCGTTTTCAGGTTGTTCCGGGACGTACGCGTATCAATGTCAAACTGACCGAAAAAGACGGAGACGTTACCGATCTCAATTTTTCCGGTTTCGAGGTCACCCCGCAGGACTGGCAGCGCTTTGTCAATGACTCCCTGAGCTGGCTGGGGCAGTTCGATATGGTCGCCGTCAGCGGCAGTCTGCCGGCCGGCGTCGATCCGGACGCCTTTACCGACTGGATGTCCCGGCTGCGCAGCCATTGTCCGTGCATTATTTTCGACAGCAGCCGCGAGGCGCTGGTCGCCGGGTTGAAAGCCGCCCCCTGGCTGGTTAAACCCAATCGCCGGGAGCTGGAAATCTGGGCCGGGCGTAAACTGCCTACGCTGGCCGATGTAGTTGATGCTGCACACGCGCTGCGTGAGCAGGGTATCGCGCATGTGGTGATCTCACTGGGGGCGGAAGGCGCTCTGTGGGTAAATGCATCCGGTGCGTGGTTGGCAAAACCGCCTGCCTGTGACGTTGTCAGTACGGTCGGCGCGGGTGACTCCATGGTTGGAGGACTGATTTATGGCTTATTAATGCGCGAGTCCAGTGAACATACGTTGCGTCTGGCGACAGCGGTTGCTGCGCTGGCGGTCAGCCAAAGCAACGTCGGCATTACCGATCGTCCTCAGTTGGCCGCAATGATGGCGCGTGTCGATCTGAAACCCTTTAACTGACAGCAGGAGACGAATGATGAAAACGCTGCTGATTTTAGATAAATCACTGGGTCTGGCGCGAAGCCATCTGGTGAAGAACCTGCTCGGCGCTGCCGCTGAGAAAGCCGGGCTGACGTTTACCGAACAGGCCGATGAAGCGGAGTTGGCGATCGTGCTTGGCGCTTCCGCCGCCGCGGACGCCGCGCTGAATGGCAAACAGGTCTTCGTTGGCGACGTGGAACTGGCGGTCAGCCAGCCGGAGGCGTTCCTGAACCAGGCCAAGGCCGATGCCGCGCCCTATCAGGCGCCGGCGTCAGCACCCGTTCAGCCAAGCTCGGCCAAACGTATTGTGGCGGTGACCGCCTGTCCGACAGGGGTGGCGCATACGTTTATGGCCGCCGAAGCCATTGAAACCGAGGCGAAGAAACGCGGCTGGTGGGTTAAGGTTGAAACCCGCGGCTCCGTCGGCGCCGGCAATCCGATTACGCCGGAAGAAGTGGAACAGGCGGACGTGGTGATTGTCGCCGCGGATATCGAAGTCGATTTGAGCAAGTTCGCCGGTAAGAAAATGTACCGCACCTCCACCGGTCTGGCCTTGAAAAAGACCGCTCAGGAGCTGGATAAGGCGCTGGCGGAAGCGACGGTTTATCAGCCGAACGGGCAGAGCGGCGCCGAGACGACCGGCCAGGCCAAAAAAGGCGGAGCGGGTCCCTATAGCCACCTGTTGACCGGCGTGTCCTATATGCTGCCGGTGGTGGTGGCCGGCGGCCTGTGTATCGCCTTGTCGTTTGTGTTCGGCATCGAAGCCTTTAAGGAAGAAGGTACCCTGGCCGCGGCGCTGAAAATGGTGGGGGATTCGGCCTTTGCGCTGATTGTTCCCGTGCTGGCGGGTTATATTGCGTTTTCCATCGCCGATCGCCCCGGTTTGGCTCCGGGTTTGGCTGGCGGGGTGCTGGCGGTCGGTATGGGCGCGGGGTTCCTGGGCGGTATTATTGCCGGCTTCCTGGCGGGTTACGTGGCCAGGGCACTCAATAATCACATTCACCTCCCGCAGAGTATGTCGGCCCTGAAACCGATTTTGATCATCCCGCTATTGGCGACGTTGATCATGGGGTTAATCATGGTGTATGCCGTGGGAACGCCGGTCGCCAAGATCCTGACCGGTCTGACTGACTGGCTGCAATCCATGGGCACGGCGAATGCGGTGATCCTTGGCGCAATCCTCGGCGGCATGATGTGTACCGATATGGGCGGGCCGGTTAATAAAGTGGCCTATGTGTTCGGCACCACCTTGCTGAGTAGCCAGATTTATGCGCCGATGGCCGCGGTTATGGCCGGCGGGATGGTGCCGCCGCTGGCGATGGGTTTGGCGACGCTGTTGGCAGGCAAGAAATTCAACGCGACGGAACGTGAAGGGGGCAAGGCGGCGCTGGTTCTGGGGCTGTGCTTTATCTCCGAAGGCGCGATTCCTTACGCCGCCCGCGATCCGATGCGCGTATTGCCATGCTGTATCGTCGGCGGCGCGCTGACCGGGGCCTTGTCCATGGCGGTTGGCGCCAAGCTGTTGGCACCGCACGGCGGCCTGTTTGTGCTGATGATCCCTGGCGCGATTACGCCGGTGTTGGGTTATCTGTTCGCCATTATCGCCGGAACGGTGGTTGCGGGCGTGCTGTACGCGTTCCTGAAGCGCCCGGATGATCAACTGGTGAAAAAAGCCGCTTAACAGGACGAGTCGGTATACAGGGATGTAGGGAAAAGGAGCCGCCGGGTTAAACCAGCGGCTCCTTTTTTCGTTTTAGCAAGATTGCGGATCCTGCGACTTAAGCCAGGCGATTTCCTGCGCCCAGATATCCGGATTAACGGTTTCCAGAATCAGCGGGATACTGTCAAAACGCCGATCCTTCATGATGTAGCTGAAGGCGGTTTTACCGATATTTCCTTCCCCCAGGCTGTGGTGACGATCCACCCGGCTGTTGAATTCGCTTTTGGCGTCGTTCAGGTGCATGCCGCGTAAATAATCAAAACCGACGATGCGCTCGAATTCGGCAAAGGTTCGGTCGCATTCGCTGCTGGTGCGTAAATCATATCCGCCGGCAAAGGCGTGGCAGGTATCGATGCACACGCCGACGCGGCTTTTGTCTTCGACGCCGGCGATAATGGCGGCCAGATGTTCAAAGCGAAACCCCAGATTGCTTCCCTGGCCGGCGGTGTTTTCAATTACCGCGGTAACGCCCTCGGTGGCCGCCAGCGCAATATTGATCGACTCGGCGATGCGCGCCAGGCAACGGTCTTCATCAATCTGCTTCAGGTGGCTGCCGGGATGGAAATTAAGCAGGCTCAGCCCCAACTGCTGGCAGCGCGCCATCTCGTCGATAAAGGCGGCGCGCGATTTTTCCAGCGCCGCGTCTTCCGGGTGTCCGAGATTAATCAGATAGCTATCGTGCGGCAGAATCTGCGCCGGGGTGTAGCCATACTTTTCACAGGCGGATTTAAACCGCGCGATCGTCTCCGGGGTCAGCGGAGCCGCCTGCCATTGGCGCTGATTTTTGGTAAACAATGCGAAAGCGGTCGCTTCCAGCTCATGGGCTCGTATTACCGCCTGGTCTACGCCACCGGCGGCGCTGACGTGGGCGCCTATGTATTTCATAATGATTTTCCTCTTGATGACGCACGCATTATGGCACCGTCGGAGCGGTTAACCAGACGTTAAGCGGTAAATTATTTACTCCGGGCCGTTCGCCATCCCGCCAAAGACACATTTTTCCCATGGAATAGTGACGCGCTTCATATTTGTACACATGCAGCGTGGATTTTTTATTGGGACCGGTCCCATAATCTGTTTAACCAAACGTTATCCGGTCGATAAATAGCCTCCCTGAGAAATCGTTATGATGCCAATGCGGGCTATTTTACTGATTAATAAGGACTCTTATGAAAAAAGATATTGTCATCGTCACCTCGGCCTACGGGATTGATACGGTACGTCGGCTTGGCGGGCAGGCGGCGCTGTTACCCGTTATTCAGGCCGGCGGCGCCGATGGGGTAGAGATCCGCCATGAGTTGCTCTCATCCACCGATCAACTGGAACCACTGGCGGCGCAAATCGACGCGCATGGGCTGTTTGCGATCTATTCGGTGCCGCAGCCTCTGCTGACGGAAAACGGCCAACCCGATCTGGCGCGTCTCCGCGCGCATCTGAACGATGCGCGGCGCCTGCGGGCCCGCTTGTTGAAACTGCCGCTGGGAACCTGGCGCGATGATACCGATCTGTCGGCTATTCCCGCCGTACTGCGCGACTTCCCGGTCCGACTGGTGATTGAAAACGATCAAACGCCGGAGGGCGGACGCATCGCTCCGCTGGCGGCTTTCTTTGAGCGGGTGGCGGCAGGAAACCTGCCGATCGCCATGACCTTCGACATGGCCAACTGGCACTGGCTGGATGAGGACGCCCTGACCGCGGCGGCGGCGCTGGCCGAGCATGTGGCCTATGTGCACGTCAAGGCCAGCCGGGCCGATGCCGGGGGGCGCCTGGCCGCGGTCTCTCTGGATAACAGCGACGGCCGCTGGCGCGAGCTGCTGAGCCGCCTGCCGGCGGAGGCGCCGCGGGGCATCGAGTTTCCGCTGGAAGGCGACGATCTGGCGGAGGTGACCCGCTACTACGTGACTAAATTAAAAGAGGTGTGATGAACATGACGACGACAAATGCGCGCAGGGATCTGGACGTTGTAACCTTCGGCGAAGCCATGATGATGTTTGTCGCCACCCAAGCCGGCGAACTGCATCAGGTCGAGCAGTTTGTGCGCCGGGCGGCGGGGGCCGAGCTGAACGTCGCCATCGGTCTGGCGCGCCTGGGATTAAAAAGCGGCTGGGTAAGCCGCCTGGGCAATGATTCCTTTGGCCGCTTTATTCTGGCGACGCTGGAAAAAGAGCGGGTGGACTGTCAGACGGTAGCCATCGACGACGCCTACCCGACGGGGTTTCAGCTGAAATCCCGGGCCGAAAATGGAACCGATCCCATCGTGGAGTATTTCCGTAAAGGCTCGGCGGCCAGCCGCCTCTCACTGGCAGACTTCGACGAATCCTATTTTAGCGCCGCGCGCCATCTGCACCTGAGCGGCGTCGCGGCGGCGCTGTCGCCGTCGTCGTATGCGCTATCCGCGCACGCCGCCCAGTGGATGCGCTCCCGGGGGAAAACCGTCTCTTTCGATCCCAATCTGCGCCCGGTGCTGTGGCGTTCCCCGCAAGAGATGGTGGCGCAGCTGAATAAGCTGGCTTTTGCCGCCGACGTGGTGCTGCCCGGATTGAAAGAGGGGCGGATCCTCACCGGCCTGACCACGCCGCAAGACATTGCTGATTTTTACCTCACCGGCGGGGTGAAGGCGGTGGTGATTAAAACCGGCGAAGAGGGAGCCTATTACCAGACGGCGGAAGGTGAAAAAGGCGTCGTCCCGGCGCTGCGGGTGAATAACGTGGTGGATACGGTGGGCGCCGGCGATGGCTTTGCCGTCGGGGTCGTCAGCGCCTTACTGGAGGGGATGACGATAAGCCAGGCGGTGGCGCGCGGTAATTTTATCGGCGCCCGCGCCATTCAGGTTATCGGCGACAGCGAAGGTTTACCGACCCGCGCGGCGTTAAACGCCGAAATGTCCCAGGCCGCGGACGTTGTACCGGCATCCGCATAATCATCAGAGAACTACAAGAGGAATGCATATGACCAGCAAGCTCCCGGCGCCGTCCAGATGGTGGCGCATTATGCCGATTATATTTATCACCTACAGCCTGGCCTACCTCGACCGCGCCAACTACAGCTTTGCCGCGGCGGCGGGGATTAATGAAGATCTGGGCATCACCAGGGGAATGTCCTCCCTGCTCGGTTCCCTGTTCTTTCTGGGGTACTTTTTCTTTCAGATCCCCGGGGCGATTTATGCGGAAAAACGCAGCGTCAGAAAGCTGATTTTCTGGTGCGTGCTGCTGTGGGGCGGCTGCGCCACCCTGACCGGCATGGTCAGCAACATCCCGATGCTCATCGTTATCCGTTTTACCCTGGGGGTGGTCGAGGCGGCTGTGATGCCGGCCATGCTGATATATATCAGCAACTGGTTTACCAAAAAAGAGCGTTCACGGGCCAATACCTTTTTGATCCTCGGCAATCCGGTCACGGTGCTGTGGATGTCGGTGGTTTCCGGCTATCTGATCCAGGCGCTGGGCTGGCGCGAAATGTTCATTATCGAAGGCCTGCCCGCCGTGCTCTGGGCGCTGTTCTGGTGGAAAACGGTGCGCGACAAGCCGCAGCAGGTGAGCTGGCTAACGCAGCAGGAGAAAGATGACCTGAGCGAGATCCTGGCGGAGGAGCAGAAAAATATTAAGCCGGTGCGTAACTATATGGAGGCGTTCAAGTCGAAAAACGTCGTCCTGCTTTGCGCGCAATATTTCTGCTGGAGCATCGGCGTATACGGCTTTGTCCTCTGGCTGCCTTCCATTATTCGCGACGCCTCCAATATGGGGATGGTGGCGACGGGATGGCTGACCTCCGTGCCTTATCTGGCCGCCACCATCGCCATGATCCTGGTGTCGTGGATGTCCGATAGGATGCAAAACCGCAAACTGTTCGTTTGGCCGATGCTGCTGCTGGGCGCGGTGTGTTTCCTGGGCTCCTTCCTGCTGGGCGCCGATCATTTCTGGCTCTCCTATACCCTGCTGGTGATCGCCGGCGCTTCCATGTACGCCCCTTACGGACCTTTCTTCGCCATCATTCCGGAAATGCTGCCGAAAAACGTGTCAGGCGGCGCGATGGCGCTGATCAACAGCATGGGCGCGCTGGGCTCCTTTATCGGCGCCTGGTTTGTGGGGCACCTGAACGCCGCCACCGGCAATCCGGGCGCCTCTTACATTTTCATGGGCGCCGCGCTGTTTGCCTCGGTGCTGTTGACCATCATCGTCAAACCCAACGCCGACAAAACCGTTCATCCGCAACCCGAAGCGGCCTAAAAGGAAAGTGTTATGAAACCGCATGTCGTACTGTATAAAAACATCCCCGCCGACCAGATGGCGCGTTTGCAAGAGCATTGCAACCTGACCTTTTTTGATGGCGTCACCGCGGAAAACCGGGATGATTTCATCCGGGCGTTGCAGCAGGCCGAGGGATTAATCGGCGCCAGCTGCCCGATTACCGCGGCCTATCTGGATCGGGCGCCGCGTCTGCGCGCCATCTCCACCATATCCGTCGGGGTCGATCAGTTCAGCGTGCCGGATCTCACTGACCGGGGGATTTTTTTGATGCACACGCCCGGCGTACTAACGGAGACCACCGCGGATACCATTTTTTTGCTGGTGCTGAACAGCGCCCGACGCGCGATTGAAATGGCCGAGCTGGTCAAACAGGGGCGCTGGACCCGCAGTATCGGCGCTGATTGTTACGGCACCGATGTGAACGGCAAGACCATCGGTATTCTGGGCATGGGGCGCATCGGTTATGCGGTGGCCAAACGCGCTCACGCCGGGTTCGGCATGTCCGTACTCTATTACAACGACGTCGCGCATCCGCTGGCGGAACAGACGCTGCACGCCCGCCGCCGCGATCTGGATGAACTGCTGGCGCAGTCCGATTTTGTCTGCGTGGTGCTGCCGCTGCTGCCGGAAACCACCAAATTCATCGGCAAGGAACAGCTGCGCAAGATGAAGTCCAGCGCCTTTTTGATCAACGGTTCGCGCGGAAAAATTGTTGACCAGGCGGCGCTGATTGAGGCGCTGCAGCAGGGGGTTATCAGAGGCGCCGGGCTGGATGTGTTCGAGCAGGAGCCGCTGCCTGCCGACTCTCCGCTGCTGTCGCTGCCGAATGTGGTCGCCTTGCCCCATATCGGTTCCGCGACCCATGAAACGCGCTATGCGATGGTGCGCTGCGCCGTAGACAATCTGTTCGCCGCCTTGCAGGGCGACGTCGCGCAAAACTGCGTCAATCCCACCGCCCGCGTTGGCGGATAATCAGCCAGGAGAGGAGGAGTAAGGGTATGCATCCTGTTATTCGCGGCGTCACCGAGCGGATCCGTCAGCGCAGTGAGCCAACCCGCCGGCGCTATGAGGCGCAGATGCAACGGCAGGCCGCGCTGGGCAGACCCCGGACCCATTTGGCCTGCGGCAATCTGGCCCATGTGATTGCCGCCTGCCCGCAGTCGCAGAAGTCGACCCTGATGGATATGACCCGCTGCAATGTGGCGATTGTCACCGCCTATAACGACATGCTGAGCGCTCACCAGCCTTATGCGGATTATCCGCGGCAGATCAAGGCGGCCGTCGCCGCGCTGGGGCATTCGGCGCAGGTGGCCGGCGGCGTGCCGGCGATGTGTGACGGCGTCACGCAGGGGCAGGATGGTATGGATTTATCGCTGTTTTCCCGTGATGTCATCGCGCAGGCGACGGCGGTGGCGCTGAGCCATAATGCGTTCGACGCCGCGCTATTGCTCGGTATCTGCGATAAAATCGCCCCCGGGCAACTGATGGGGGCGCTGTCCTTCGGTCATCTGCCGACGGCCTTCGTCCCGGCGGGGCCGATGAGCACCGGCATCGGCAATGATGAAAAGGTTCAGGTCAGGCAGCAATATGCCGCCCGTCAGGTCGGGCGCGAAGCGCTGCAGGCCATAGAGAATCAGGCCTACCACAGCCCGGGAACCTGCACCTTTTATGGCACGGCGAATACCAACCAACTGGTGTTCGAAGCCATGGGGCTGATGCTGCCCGGTTCGGCGTTTGTCGCGCCGGGCGATCCTCTGCGCCAGTTGTTGACCAGGGAAACCGCGTCGCTGATTACCACGCAGATTGCCGCAGGCTCTCGCTACCGCCCGCTGTGGCGCATCGTCGACGAACGCGCCTTGGTGAACGGCCTGGTCGCGCTGTTGGCGTCGGGCGGCAGCACCAATCACACCCTGCATCTGGTCGCCGTCGCTCGCGCCGCCGGGTTGCAGATTGGTTGGGATGATTTCAGCGATCTGTCGGACGTGGTGCCGTTGCTGGCTCGGGTTTATCCCAATGGTCCGGCGGATATCAATGCCTTTCAACAGGCGGGCGGCGTGCCGCTGCTGCTGAAACATCTCGACGATCGCGGGTTGCTGAACCGGGATGCGCAGGCGTTTTGCGGCGAGTTCAGCGCCCATTTCCGCCGGCCGGTAGTGGATAACGATAAGCTATGCTGGCAACGGCTCGACGATACCCGGTTGCCGGATGTGATTGCCCCGGCGGGGCAGGCGTTCAGCGACTCGGGCGGATTAAAGCTGTTATCGGGCAATCTGGGGCGGGCGGTGATCAAGGTCAGCGCGGTGGCGCCGGAGCATCGGGTGGTTGAAGCGCCGGCGCTGGTTTTCGACTCCCAGCATGAGGTCGAGGCCGCTTATAAGAACGGGGAACTGCAGAGGGACGCGGTTATCGTGGTGCGCTATAGCGGGCCTGCGGCCAACGGTATGCCGGAGCTGCATAAATTGATGCCGATCCTCGGCAACGTGCAGAAGGCGGGCTATAAGGTCGCGCTGGTGACCGACGGACGGCTGTCCGGGGCGTCCGGCAAAATTCCCGCCGCGCTGCACGTAACGCCGGAGGCCGCGAAAGGGGGCGCGCTGGCCCGCCTGAGGACGGGCGATCGGCTGCTGGTGGATGCGCTCGCCGGACGGCTGGAGGTATTGGACGATATTGGTCGGCGAGCGGCGGAAAAGCCCGATCTGCAAGAGCAGCACCGGGGGATGGGGCGCGAGCTTTTTTCCCTGTTCCGCCGCAATGTCTCCACCGCGGAACAGGGCGCCACGGTACTGTTCCCCGACGATGACGAACAGCAGGAGGTTGCCGTCAGGTAAGATATCGGCGCCATCCGCTTTCCCGGCGCCATGCCGGGAGCGCGGCAGGTTATTTATAGCGAGGTGGAGCCGCGGATAATCAATTCGCCGCTGAACAGATGCTGCGCCGGGGGATGTTCGGGATTATCCAGCTTATTCAGCAGACAGGTTACCGCCTTGCGCCCCATTTCGGCGGTCGGTTGGGAAACCGAGGTAATGCCCTTGCCGGCCAGCGCCGCCCATTCCAGGTTATCAAAGCTCAGAAAGCCGATATCCGCTCCCCAGTGCAGCCCCAGCCGATTCAATGCCTGAGCCACCTGCAGGGTGAGCACGCCGTTCGCGGCAATCACCGCTTTGCGCATGCCGCGGTGCCCGCTGCAGAACCCGGCGATCAACCGCTCAATCTCATCGGGGGCGGGCAGCAGCACCTCATGGCTTTCCGCGCTGATATGGGGATGTTGTTGCAGTATCTGATGAAAAGTCTGTAATCTTTCCTGACGGGTGCTGATATAGCGGGCGGGTTCGCTGAGAAACAGCAGCGCCTCGAATCCCTGGTTAATTAAATGGTCGGTAGCGAGCGCGGCGGCTTGAGGATTGTCCAGTCCCACCATATCGCAGGGGAAATCGTCGACTTTTCTGTCGATCAGAACAAAGGGCAGCGTGGTGGCCTTCAGCGCCTGGAGAAAGGCATCGTTGATCCCGGCCGAATTGATGATCAGCCCGTCCACCCGGTAACCATTCAGCAGGTTGAGATATTCGCACTCCAGTTCTATGCTGTTGCGCGAATTGCACACCACGGTCATAAAGCCATGCTGGTTGGCCTCCGCCTCGACGCCGCGCAGCACTTCAACGGAAAACGGGTTGCTGATATCGGCGATAATCAAACCGATTAACCGGGTTCGCCCATGCTTCAGGCTGCGGGCCATCTGATTCGGCCGGTACTCCAGCTCCCGTATGGCATTTTCAATACGCTGGCGGAGATCGTCCGACAGCAGATGAAATTCACCGCCCAGATAGCGTGAAATACTGGTTTTTCCCGCTTTGGCCCGGGCGGCGACATCCCGAATGGTGGCATAAGAACGTTTACGCCTGATTGGTTCGTTCACTCACTGCTCCTGATCCATGACATCAATGATGTCGGCATCGCGCTATGTTATAGAAAAAACCATCTTGTCTAAAGAATCTATACTGTAATGCAGGTCTTGCGCACGCCAGGCCGCAACGCGAAAACAGGCCGTCGATTGGACCGTTGACTACGTGAATTCTCCAGAGATATTTATTAATATCTTCCCAACTATAGATATTTTCGATAAAAGCCGATTATGCATATTACCTTACGCCAGTTAGAAGTTTTTACTGAAGTTCTGAAAAGCGGTTCGACAACTCAGGCTTCGGTGGTGCTCGCGCTCTCCCAGTCCGCCGTCAGCGCCGCGCTGGCCGATCTCGAAGGACAGTTGGGCGTTCAGTTATTTGACCGCGTTGGTAAACGGCTGGTGGTGAATGAGCACGGGCGCCTGCTTTATCCCAAGGCATTGTCATTACTTGAGCAATCGGTGGAGATTGAACAGCTTTTTCGCCGCGACAACGGCGCGTTGCGCATTTATGCCAGCAGCACCATCGGCAATTACCTGTTACCGGAAATGATTGCCCGCTATCGCCGGGATTTCCCCGATATCCCGCTGGAGCTGCATGTCGGCAACACGCTGGATGTGATTACCGGCGTTTCCGAATTCAGGGTCGATCTCGGGCTGATTGAAGGGCCGTGCCATCATCCCGATCTGGTGACGCAGCCCTGGCTGGAAGATGAGCTGGTGGTATTCTGCGCGCCGACCCATCCTCTCAGCCAACAGGACATTACGCTAACGTCGCTCGCCGAAGCGCCGTGGATCCTGCGCGAACGCGGCTCCGGAACGCGGGAAGTGCTGGATCATCTGCTGCTGGCGCGTCTGCCTCATTTTCATCTGGTGATGGAACTGGGCAATTCCGAGGCCATCAAACATGCGGTGCGTCACGGTATCGGGATTAGCTGCCTGTCGCGCCACGTTATTGCCGAACAGCTGGAGATCGGCACGCTGGTGGAACTCTCCGTTCCGTTGCCCAAGATGCTGCGTACGCTGTATCTGGTTCATCATCGCCAGAAACATATTTCAACGGTTTGGCAGCGTTTCCTGAGCTATTGCCGCGCGACGGCGTAGCCTTCGTTCTCCCTGCGCCGTTGCTAATAATCGGGCGCGAGTTATGAACCTCACTTATAACTCGGCGATCCAGACTATTCAGCATAAGGCTATTTGCTACAATCCCGCCTCGATTTTTAGTAAGAGCAGTCAGGATAATAATGGCTCAGCAAAACACTCAAAGTGACATTCAGGGGAAACCCACACTACGCCGCGAGCTTAAAGCCCGGCATTTGACGATGATCGCCATTGGCGGCTCGATTGGCACCGGGCTTTTCGTCGCTTCCGGCGCTACGGTTTCACAGGCGGGGCCGGGCGGCGCGCTGTTATCCTATGCCCTGATCGGCCTGATGGTTTACTTCCTGATGACCAGTCTGGGAGAGCTGGCGGCGTTTATGCCGACGTCCGGCTCATTTTCCACCTATGGCGCCCGCTACGTGGAAGAGGGCTTCGGCTTCGCGCTGGGATGGAATTACTGGTACAACTGGGCCGTTACCATCGCGGTCGACCTGGTCGCCGCCCAGTTGGTGATGGGATATTGGTTTCCGGAGGTGTCCGGCTGGATCTGGAGCGCGCTGTTCCTGGCCCTGATGTTCCTGCTGAACTACATTTCGGTAAAAGGATTCGGCGAAGCGGAATACTGGTTCTCGCTGATCAAGGTGACGACGGTCATTATCTTTATCGCCGTGGGGATTCTGATGATCGCCGGCATTCTGCGCGGCGCGGAAAACGCCGGCTTCCATAACTGGCAGATTGACGATGCGCCTTTTGCCGGCGGTTTCTCCGCCATGATCGGCGTGGCGATGATCGTCGGCTTTTCATTTCAGGGCACGGAGCTTATCGGCATTGCCGCCGGCGAGTCGAAGGATCCGCAGAAAAATATTCCCCGCGCGGTTCGTCAGGTATTCTGGCGTATTCTGCTGTTCTATATTTTCGCCATCCTGATCATCAGCCTGATCATTCCCTATACCGACCCCAGCCTGCTGCGCAACGATGTGAAAGATATTACCGTCAGCCCGTTTACCCTGGTGTTCCAGCATGCAGGGCTGCTGTCGGCGGCGGCGGTTATGAACGCGGTTATCCTGACGGCGGTGCTGTCCGCGGGCAACTCCGGCATGTACGCTTCGACGCGCATGCTGTTTACCCTGGCCTCGGAAGGCAAGGCGCCGCGTATTTTCGCCCGGCTGTCGAAAGGCGGCGTGCCGCGCAATGCGCTGTATGCAACCACGGTGGTGGCGGCGCTCTGTTTCCTGTCGTCGATGTACGGTAACCAGACGGTGTATCTGTGGCTGCTGAATACCTCGGGCATGACCGGGTTTATCGCCTGGCTGGGGATTGCCATCAGCCACTATCGCTTCCGTCGCGGTTACGTGATGCAGGGGCACGATCTTGACCGTCTTCCGTACCGTTCCGGTTTCTTCCCGCTGGGGCCGATCTTCGCCTTCGTGCTCTGCCTGATTATCACCCTCGGGCAAAACTATCAGGCTTTTCTGGAAGATAAGATCGACTGGTACGGCGTAACGGCAACCTATATCGGTATCCCATTGTTTTTATTGATTTGGTTTGGTTATAAACTTTCCCGCGGTACACGTTTTATTAAATATCGGGATATGACCTTCCCGGAAAGCAAATAAGCTCTATGCCCGCAGGTGTTGCTCTCAACATCTGGCGGGTATGACGCCGACTCTTATCGGGTTGTTTCACGTAGGTGGAACAACCCTTTTTTTATGCTGTTTTTATCCTTCCCAATTAATTTTTTCTAATCCGTTTCTGTGATCTGCTCCCCTGTCGTGGTTTAAATCATCGAAGTTGAACAAATTTATTCACTTGTTTTATTGGGCGTTTTTTATACGCCGAGATAAGGCTTATTAATGGTTTTTACTATCTTGTTGTTTTTATTAACATTAATATAATTAATATTATTTGTGAATGATTTTGTAAATGATATTTATTTCTATTTACAATTTGATTGAAATAATTACACTGGTTCTGACAAAAAAACTCAATGTGGCCTATCCGTTTTTAGAAGGACAAAAAACATGTCAATTAGTATAAAAAAATCAGTGGCACTGGCGCTCGCAGCAAGCGCATCGACATCCGTTATCGGCGCGACGCAGGATGATGTGCTGGTCGTTACGGCTTCCGGCTATGAACAAAAGATCACCGACGCCGCGGCCAGTATTTCGGTGATAAGTCAGGACGAACTGAGTAAACGCAAATTCAACGATCTGGCCGAGGCGCTGAGCGATGTGGAAGGCGTTGACGTGCGCAGTTCCACCGGAAAAACGGGCGGGCTGGATATCAGCATTCGTGGTATGCCTAGCGATTATACATTGATCCTGGTTGACGGCATTCGTCAGAACGGTACCTCGGACGTTACGCCGAACGGCTTCGGCACCATGAATACCAGCTTTATGCCGCCGCTGTCCGCCATTGAGCGCATTGAGGTTATTCGCGGGCCGATGTCCACCCTGTACGGCTCCGACGCCATGGGCGGGGTGGTGAATATCATTACCAAAAAGGTGGCGAAGGAGTGGTCCGGTTCGCTGTCCCTCGATCATGCTTTCCAGGAAGATACCAAATATGGCGATACCTCCAAATTCACCTTCTATTCCAGCGGCGCGCTGATTGAAGACAAGCTGGGGCTGGCGCTGCGCGGCAGCGTTTTCCGCCGCGACGCCTCAAGCGTGGAATCCTCGACCACCGGAACCGAACTTAGCAATCGCGGACCGAACCCGGTGAAATCGGATAACTATCTGCTTGGCGGCAAGCTGACCTGGGCGCTGGACGGGAGAAACTCTCTGTGGCTGGACGGCGAAATCGCCAACCAGAAATATGATAATAGCGAAGCGCAATTGGGAACGCTGGGCTCTGGTTCTCGAGGGGGCTATGAGGATACGCTGCGCTACCAGCGCCGCAAGGTAACGCTGGGCAGCGATAACCAACTGGATTTCGGTACCTGGAGTTCCAGCTTGTCTTATAACCAGACTGAAACAAAGGGGCGCTTAATTTCTGCGGGATCTGAAGTTCCGGCTGATGCGGTAGGGGATAAACGGCTGCTGAAAAATACCAATATTATTCTGGATACCAAACTGGTAGCGCCGCTGGGCGACAGCCATCTGCTTAGCGTCGGCGGCCAGTACTGGAATGCGACGATGAAGGACGGCATCGTGCAGGTGAAGACCGGGGAGAAATTCGAACAGGATACCTGGGCGCTGTTTGCCGAGGACGAGTGGCGGCTGCTGGACTCCCTGGCGCTGACCTACGGTGCTCGTTACGATCATCACGAGGTATTTGGCGGCAATGTGAGCCCGCGCTCCTATCTGGTATGGAATGCGTCGGACGACTGGACGGTGAAGGGGGGAGTAAGCACCGGCTATAAGGCACCTTCGATGTCCCGGTTGCATGATGGTGTGAGCGGCCTTACCGGTCAGGGTTCAGTTGTTACTATTGGTAATCCGGATCTGAATCCGGAGAAAAGCGTCAATACTGAAGTGGGCGTGTACTATGAGAACTATACCGGATTTGGTGCTAATGCGACTCTGTTCCATAATCGTTATCGCAATAAAATCGATAGCTATGATGTCGATTATAATGGTGGTACAGCCGTAAGTTATCGCAATATTGGTAAAGCGGTGACTCAAGGTCTGGAACTGGCGACCACCGTTCCGTTATGGTCGGAGGACTGGAAACTGAATCTGAACTACACCTTTACCGACAGTGAACAGAAGGATGGTGTAGACAAAGGCGCTCGCCTGACCAATACGCCGAAGCATATGGCTAATGCCCGCCTGAACTGGAACGTCAATGAGAAGCTTTCCACCTGGCTGAAGGCGGAATACCGCAGTAAAACGGCGCGTTTTACCTCGAATTATGAAAATCTCTCTGACGCTAACAAAGTAGTTCATGACAATTTAGGCTCTGACTTTAAGTCATTCACCGTATTTAATCTGGGCGGCTCCTATAAAGTATCGAAGGATGTCACCCTTAATGGAGCAGTTAACAACCTGCTGGATAAGGACTTTACCAAGACCCATGTCTTCGCGGTAGGAAGCGGCACCACAACGGCGGGGGATTACTTCACCTCCTCGCAGAGCACCGCCGGTTCCGTCTTGCCTGGCCGTAACTACTGGGTATCGGTAAATGTAACCTTCTGATAAGCCAGCCGGTGATGTGGGCGCCTAAAGTCCACATCACTTTTCCCGCCACTTCCCCTTCTGTTAGTCCGCAAAGATATTCCCAACGTCCTTATCCGTCTTGATGACCGGCATAGCCAGCGAAAATAAAGAGTATAGAAAGCCGCCAGTGCTATTTACGCCGGTTTTTTATAAAAAAACGATAATGAATGAAATTCATTATCGTTGACGTTGTTAATTTTCTTAATGCTGTCTACGCTGATAACCACTAATCGCGACGCATATATCAGCGCCAATAATAATAAGATTTATCACAAATTAAATTTAGTTCTAAATAATTAGCGTGCTATCATTTTGACGATATAAGCGAAAAAGTACCGTTGTTATTTCCCTGTGGAAAATTGCGCGGTTAGTTTTGGTAAGGGGATTTTGTTACTATCGCTATTAAACGCTTAACGTATAAATAATAAACAGGACACACGCAATGTTAAAAATTACCTTTTTAGATAAGGGCGCATTGCCTGAAACTATTTTTATGAAAAAAAATAGTTTCAGGCGACCGCAATGCCGCCATGAATGGATCGAATATAGTCATACTCCGCCTGAGCTGGTTATTGACAGGGCGAAAAACAGCGACATCATTATCACCAGTAAAACGGTATTGACGCGGGAAATCCTGTCGGCATTGCCCACGGTGAAACTGATTGCGGTAACGGCTACCGGCACCAATAACATTGATACCGTCGCCGCCGCGGAACTGGGCATCAGCGTAAAGAACGTAGCGAATTATTCCACCCAGGCGGTTTCCGAACACGCCATCGCCATGATTTTCGCGCTTAAGCATAGTCTGATGGGTTGGTATCGCGATCAGCTTGGCGATCGCTGGGCCAGTCAGCCTCAGTTTTCCTATTTTGACCATCCGGTAAAAGATATCGCCGGTTCAACGCTGGGAATCATTGGCGCCGGAGCCATTGGCCGCGAAGTGGCGCGCCTAGGCACGGCTCTGGGGATGAAAGTTCTATTCGCCGAACGCAGAGGCGTGGCGCAGTGCCGTCCGGGGTATTTACCCTTTGAACAGGTCATGCAGTCTGCGGATACCCTTTCCCTGCACTGCCCGTTAAGCGATGAAACCCGCTGTCTGATAAATTCACACACGCTGGCGTTGTGTAAGCCCACGGTGTCGATTATTAATACCGCCAGAGGGGGGCTGATTGATGAAGCCGCGCTATTGTCCGCCCTGAATCACCGCCGTATCGCCGGCGCGGCATTGGATTGTCTGACCCAGGAGCCGCCGACAAAAGATAATCCGTTAATGAGCGCGGCGAAAATATTGCCTAACCTGCTGATTACGCCTCATATCGGCTGGACCTCCGCCTCATCTCTACAGGAATTGATGGAAAAAACGGTTGAGAATATTGATGAGTTTGTTCAACAGAATGGATATTGATATCTGCCTATTAAGTTTAGCCGAAGGATATATCGTTCGGCTTTTTAGATAGGATTGGTCTCGGCCAGGTATCCCATAGCTGTAATATTGCGTACATAATACTCTTTTGGCATTTAATTGGACTGCTGCTTATTGGTTTGCGGTATCCACGTAAATGATTTTTATTTATGTGCCCTTATAAATTGTTCCGTCTTAAATAAGTGAGTTTACTATTTTTAGCGGTCATCCTTTTTTCCGATAAATGTCGCCATGGCAATAAATCGCCCGATAATCGCGCTGTAATAGCGATACGGGCGGCGGCAGGAGACGGCGCCAGGCTCACTGCCTGAGTCTGACATCGTCAGGCAGTGAGGGGCGGGGGGATTAGCGTTTCTGAATGTAGGTGATGGCCAGCGCCAGCGCCAGCACCAGGCCTTTGATGATATCCATGGCGTAGTATGGCACGGAAAGCATCACCAGCCCGTTTTGCAGTACGCCGAGAATCACCGCGCCGACCAGCGTTCCCAACGCATTCGGCTTGCCGGAACCCGCCAGCGAGAAACCGATATAGGCGGCGGCGACCGCGTCCATTAAATAGCCTCCGCCGGCGTTGACCTGTGAGGAGCCAATGCGCGAGGCCAGTAAAATCCCTCCCAGCGCCGCCAGCAGCGAAGAGAAGATATACGCCTGAACCCGATAGCGCGCCGTTCTGATGCCCGCCAGACGCGCCGCTTCCGGGTTGCCGCCGATGGCGTACATGCGGCGGCCGTGTTTGGTCAGCGACAGATAAAGTTGCACCACCAGCGTCACCACCAGCATGATGACGACAATTACCGGAACCTGCCCCAGCGTGGAGAAAAACTCGGGGATAAGGCCTTCGGCCATTTCGCCGCTGGGCAGCACCATATTCTGGGTGATGGAGCCGCCGTAGCTGTAGGTCATCGCCACGCCCTGAATGACGAACAGGCTGGCGAGCGTCGCCAGCATATCGGGGATTTTCAGCACCACGATCAGAAAGGCGTTGAACAGTCCCACCAGCGTACACAGCAGCAGCGTCAGGACGATGGCTCCCGTGGTGCCGAATCCATGCCAGACGAACAGCGAAATCACCAGCGCATTGGCAAGCGAAGCCGTCGAGCCGACGGAAAGGTCGAACCCGCCCACGGAGAGGGAAATGGACACGCCGATGGCGATCACCGTAACGATGGCGATAGAGCGCAGGATATTGATGATGTTGTAGGGATCGAGAAAGTTATCCGATGCCAGGCCGAAAAGGGTAATCAGCGCCAGAACGGTGATCAGCATGCCCCACTTGTACAAAAACTCGAACAGGTGGTGGCGAAAGGGGAGAACCCCGTTAGGTGAAAGTTGGTGACTCACGCGGGAGTTCCTCCGGTTGAATACAATAACAATGTTTCTTCATCGATGGCGGATGCGTCCAGTTCGGCGACGATACGGCCATCCCACAGTACGCAGATACGGTCGCACAGCCCGACCAGCTCGGAAAATTCGCCCGAGGCGTAAATAATGCCTTTACCCTGCCGTGCAAGGCCGTCAATCAGCGAGAACAGATCCTGTTTCGCTTTGATATCGACTCCTTTGGTGGGCTCGTCAAAGATCAGCACCTGCGCCTCGCTGCGCAGCCATTTGCCGATAGCCACTTTTTGTTGATTGCCGCCCGAGAGCCGAACCAGCTTTTGCATTGGCCCGGTGGTGCGAATGGTTAACTGCTGAATCACTTTTCTGGCCCAGACCAGCGCCTGCCGGCGGCTGAATATTCCCCAGCGGGAAAAGCTGTCGCTGGCGCTGACGCTGAGATTCATGGTGACCGACTCATCGAGAAATATGCCCTCTTTGCGCCGCTCTTCGGGAACCAGCGCAATACCCTGTTCGACGGACTGATGCGGCGAGTGCGGCCGCCAGGGGGCGCCGTTATATTCTCCCTGTGCGATCTGGCTGGGCGTGGCGCCGAACAGCGCTTTACACAGCTCGGTTTTGCCGGCGCCCGCCAGCCCGGCGATCCCCAGCACTTCGCCTTTACGCAGCGTCAGCGAGATATCCCGCAGCAGCGTTTCGTCGTGCAGGCCGGCGACCCGCAGCAGCGGATCCGCCGGCGGCGCCGTGCGGCGCGGCGGAAAAATATCATCCAGCCGGTGGCCGAGCATGCGTTCGACGATCTGTTCGCCGCTTAGCCCTTGCATAGCGCCGCTGCTGACGAACTCGCCGTCGCGCAGCACGGTCAGCGTGTCGCAGATTTCACTCAGCTCATGGATGCGGTGAGAAATAAAAACGATGCCGATGCCCTCGGCCTGCAGGCGCCGCACCACCTGAAACAGACGGGCGCTTTCCGCCTGGTCGAGCGGGGCGGTCGGCTCATCGAGAATTAAAAAACGGCATTCATGGGATAAGGCTCTGGCCAACAGGATCTGTTGTTTTTCCGCCAGCGAGCAGCGGTCCAGGCGCTGGCGGACATCCAGGTGGATGCCGAGCTGGTCGAGCAGGGACTGCGCCTGGCGATAAAGCCGCGGCCAGTTGAGCACGTGCCCGAACTGCGCCAGCGTATCCAGCATTATATTTTCCGCCACCGACAGGGTCGGCACCAGCGCCACGTCCACCTCCTGCTGCACCAGATGGATGCCGTACCGTTTGGCGTCGCGCGGAGAATGGATATCAACCCGCGCGCCGTCGATAATAATGTCGCCGCTGTAGTGGTCGTAGGCGCCGGACAGAATCGCCATTAACGTCGACTTTCCCGCGCCGTTCGCCCCGGTCAAGGCATGGATAGACCCGCCCCGCAGAGTGAAATCAACCTGTTTCAGCGCATGAAAGCCGGAAAATGAGATGGAAATATGGCGCATTTCCAGTCGGGATGGTTGGGTGTTAGACATCATGTTCGGTAACGCTCTTGGCGATAAGTCGCATCAGAAACTGGCCTGCAAGGTAACATATAACCGGCAGAATTTAATACAGATTCAGCGCCAGGAGGAACCTAAACTACGAATGAAAAAGCATAAGTTAAGTAAAAAAATTCTTAAACCGCGCCAGGCAAGTGCCTAAGATGGCGTTATCAGCGATTTAGCGCTTATTACAGACGATGACACGCAAGGAATATCAGCAGATGAACACAACGGCAATCCGCGTACAGGTCGGTCCGGCCAACTATTTTTCTTTCCCTGGAGCAATCGATAAACTGCGGGAATTTTATCCGCCCGCGGTGCTGAACAACGCGTTATGGATAACCGGCGAGCGGGCGCTGGCGGCGGCAAGGCCCCATCTTCCCGCTGAATTCGACGCCCCCGGGGCCCGGCGCGTGGTGTTCGGCGCCCATTGCAGCGAAAGCGAGGTGGCGAAACTGGTGGCGCGCGCGGGGGCGGACTGTCAGGTGGTGATCGGCATCGGCGGCGGCGCGGTGCTGGATACGGCCAAGGTGGCGGCGCGCCGGCTGGGTGCGCCGCTGGTGGCGATTCCGACCATTGCCGCCACCTGCGCCGCCTGGACGCCGCTTTCCGTATGGTATAACGATGCCGGGCAGGCGCTGCGTTTTGAGATTTTTACCGACGCCAATCATCTGGTGCTGGTGGAGCCGCGCATTATTTTAGCCGCGCCCGTGGAGTATCTGCTGGCCGGCGTGGGGGATACGCTGGCGAAGTGGTACGAAGCGATGGTGCTCAGCCCGCGGCCTGAAGCCTTGCCGTTGACCGTGCGCCTTGGGTTGCAAACCGCGCTGGATATTCGCGACGTACTGCTGCAAAAAAGCGCCGCCGCGCTGCAGGCGGCCGCTGACGGTACGCTGACCCAGGATTTTCTTGACGTGGTCGATGCGGTGATCGCCGGCGGCGGTATGGTCGGCGGATTAGGGGAGCGCTACACGCGGGTGGCTGCCGCCCATGCGGTGCACAACGGGCTAACGGTCTTGCCGCAGACGGAGCGGTTCCTGCACGGGACAAAGGTCGCCTACGGCATCCTGGTGCAGAGCGCTCTGCTGGGCGATATCGATACGTTACGGCAATTAAAGGCCGCCTATAAGGTGTTGGGACTGCCGACATCGCTGGCCGAACTGAGCGTGGATATTAATGACCAGGCGTCCGTGCGGGCGGTGATTGAACGCACCCTGCAGCGGGACGAGTCTATCCACTATTTACCGTTAACGCTGAATGAGTCGGTGCTGCTGGAAGCGTTTAAAACCGTCGAGACGCTGGCGGAATAGCCGGGAGCGGACGGCAGGCTATGGCGATAGGCTGCTCATCCGCTCGTTTTTACTGTAATTTCTCGTAGGGAAACGAGCTTTTGATATAGCGCGAGTAGTAGCGGTGTTTGGCGGTGCTCGACATTAACTCTTCATAGATCATGCGCGCCACGCCGCTATATTGATAGATGCTGCCATTGAGTAATTCTACTTCCAGTATGCTTTTTTCCGCATCGTACCCGATGGCGAACAGCTCTGCTGATGAAACCCGTTTTCTTTGCAAAATCATATACTCCCAACCGAACAACGCCGCGTTTTCGCGCTAAAAAAGGCGCTATTTATCAGATAACCGCCAGTCAGTGGAGGATGGCCGTCTCTTATGGTTGTGCAAATAGACCTATCCTCTATGGCATTTTATCGGCATGCCGGCTAATTCCTTTACCCGCACGGGCGGAAAGCAGGAACCGCTTGATTCCGGTCGTTTCCTGCAGCAGTGAACTGACACCTTTTCGTCGTTCCCGCGCACCTCCCCGTCGTCCCCGCGGCAGTAGGCGGGGATCTGCTTGCGCTGGCGACTCGGTGCTGCCGAGATCCCACCTCGCGAAAGGCGGGGATCTGCGGGGATGACAATGGTGGAGACATTATTGCTGGTGTAAATACCGGGCGTGGAAGCGCAGATGATCCTCAATAAAGCTGGCGATAAAGAAGTAGCTATGGTCGTAGCCGGACTGGGTGCGCAGGGTGAGCGGCCAGTCGTGCCGGCGTGCCAGTTCGGCCAGTTTCGCCGGCTGCAGCTGGTCGGGTAAAAACTGATCGCAATCGCCTTGATCGACGAGTATCGGCAGTTTGTGTCGGCCGTTGGCCAGTAAATGGCAACTGTCGTACTGTAACCACTGGCTTTCGTCGTCGCCCAGATAAGCGCTTAACGCTTTACGCCCCCAGGGCACCTGGCAGGGATTTACGATGGGCGCAAAGGCCGATGCGGACAGATAATGTTGCGGATTGCGCAATGCCAGCATCAGCGCGCCGTGGCCGCCCATCGAATGTCCGCTGATCGACTGACGGTCGCTAACGTTAAAATGTTGCTGAATCAATGCCGGCAGTTCAACGGCGATGTAGTCATACATCTGATAATGCGCCGCCCAGGGTTGCCGGGTGGCGTTGACGTAAAATCCGGCGCCCTGGCCCAGATCGTATCCGGCGTCATCCGGCACGCCTTCGCCCCGGGGGCTGGTGTCCGCCATCACCAGCACCAGCCCAAGCTGCGCGGCGATGCGTTGCGCGCCGGCTTTGATGGTGAAGTTTTCATCGTTACAGGTCAATCCCGATAGCCAGTAAAGCACCGGGGGCGGGGTATCATCGGACGTTGGCGGCAGATAGATGCTGAACGTCATATTGCAGTTCAGCGTCTCGGACGCATGGCGGTAGCGCTGTTGCCAGCCGCCGAACATGCGGTGTTCTTCCAAAAGTTCCAGCGACAGGTTCATCTCTGTGCTGCCTCCCTTATCTATGGCGTTAGCTGAAATGGATGACGGAGCGGATCGATTTGCCTTCGTGCATTAAATCGAAGGCGCTATTGATCTCTTCCAGCCCCATGGTGTGGGTAATAAAATCACTGAGCTGAAACTCGCCATCCATATAGCGCTGCACGATTCCCGGCAGTTGACTGCGTCCTTTCACGCCGCCGAAAGCGGATCCGCGCCATACCCGGCCGGTCACCAACTGGAACGGACGGGTGGCGATCTCTTCACCCGCGCCGGCCACGCCGATAATTACCGATTCGCCCCAGCCTTTATGACAACACTCCAGCGCAGAACGCATTACGTTGACGTTACCGATACATTCAAAAGAGAAATCCACGCCGCCGTCGGTCAGTTCGACAATCACTTCCTGAATCGGTTTGTCGTAATCTTTGGGATTAATCAGATCGGTGGCGCCCAGTTTGCGCGCCAGATCGAATTTGCTGGTGTTGATATCAATACCGATAATCCGTCCGGCGCCGGCCATCTGCGCGCCGATAATCGCCGACAGCCCGATGCCCCCGAGTCCGAAAATAGCCACGCTGTCGCCCGGTTTTACTTTGGCGGTGTTGATAACGGCGCCCATGCCGGTGGTGACGCCGCAGCCCAGCAGGCAGACTTCTTCCAGCGGCGCTTCCTTGCTGATTTTAGCCAGCGAGATTTCAGGCACCACGGTGAGTTCGGAGAACGTGGAGGTGCCCATATAATGGAAAATAGGCTGACCGTCTTTGGAAAAGCGGGTGGTGCCGTCGGGCATCAGTCCTTTCCCCTGCGTGGTGCGGATCGCCTGACACAGGTTGGTTTTTCCTGAGCGGCAGAATTTACACTCGCCGCATTCCGGCGTATACAGCGGAATAACGTGATCGCCAACGGTTACGCTGGTCACGCCTTCGCCGACGGCTTCCACAATACCGCCGCCTTCATGGCCGAGAATGGCCGGGAAAACGCCCTCGGGATCTTTCCCTGAAAGCGTATAGGCATCGGTATGGCAAACGCCGCTGGCGACAATACGTACCAGCACCTCGCCTTTCTGCGGCGGCATCAGATCCACTTCCTCAATGGAAAGCGGTTGGTTTGGCCCCCAGGCGACGGCGGCGCGGGTTTTGATCATTTGCATGGTGTGGCTCCTGTTGTCGTGTTGCGTAAAAGTTTAATAGTGGTTAATGGTTGATTTTAGCGAAACTTATCGCTGGCGGGGAAGTGCGCGATAAAGCGTTTTTTCAGGGGTGCCGCATTGGGGCCGAAGACTGTGATGAGACTAACCATAAGTCGCTCTGTTAGCAACGTTCATGTAACAACCAAGGGGAACGCCTGCCGTCAACCCTGGCGGCAGGCGCATTGCGTAGCGTATAGCGTCGATAGCGGGTTGACTATATTGGAATACTTGTTGGCGATGCATTAGCTGGAATAATTAACCCTAATGATTAATAGCGCACTATTTATTTAAATATTTTTCTGTGACTGAAGCGACAAAATAGAATTAATCACCTTGGTTTAGATGAAGGGCGGTATGTTTTAGGTAATCAATTGCAGGGTGTTTAGTACTAAATAAAGCGGAAATAGGTTAGACGCAGTGATTGATTCTGGCTTTACATAAATATCTAAATCGAAGATTTAAAGCTTTCATAAATAATTGTATGTGATTAATAGTAGGAGGCTATCATTTTCTTGCTTTTGATCACTACTAATGATCAAAAAAGGTAAACTCCTTATAAATTCTGCCGATAACCTTGAGTAGGAACCGGGAGGAATTCGCGTTTCATGTAAAGAAACATGTCAATTTGTTAAGAATGTGAGTTGTTTGTGTGGTTTGTGGTATGGCCTCGCCATTAGATTATGAATTGTCATTGTGATTTAAATTAACAATGCGTGGGCAAGTTACCAAAAAGCGCAGGTGAAAGTCGTTAAATAATTTATAGGGGTTTTTCGTGAGCTTTTTAAAAAATATCACCATCAGGGCAATGCTTTTAACGATATTGGGAATATTCCTACTCTTATGGGGAGGGGTATCTTTCTATATGTCATCGTCACTCAGTGAAATGACCAACTTATTAGAATCAGGGGAAGTACAGAAAAAGAATGCCGACACCATAGCCGACGGCAGCGATCAATATTTTCGCGGCGCTATCCGTTTAATTCGTGCAATGGATTATAACCAGAGCGGCGAAACCGCCGAGGTGGACAAGTTGCTTGTCTCGGCGGATGAGGCGATAAAAAACACGTCGGCCAAGCTGGCGGAATTTAAAGCCGCCGATCACGGCGATGTTGATAAGGCCATGGTCGAAGAGATGGTGGGAAACTGGACGCGGCTGATTGAGAACGGGCTGCAGCCGTTGTTCGCATCGGTTCGCGACAATCGTCCCGAGGAGTTCCGGCATCTGTTCAGAGACGTTTATCCTAATCTGAGCCTTACCTTCGGCGGCAGCATGGACAAATATCAGGCCAATGCCATCGCCTCCTCCGGCAGTTCGTTTGCCCGCGTGTACGATCTGGTCAGTTGGAACAAACATCTCCTGCTGGTCGCGGCCATAGTCGGCCTGTTGATTCTGCTATTTACCGACCGCTATCTGGCGAACTATCTGGTCAAGCCGTTGGAGATGATTAAAGGCCATTTCAGGGTTCTGGCCGATGGTCAGTTAGGAATACATCTTGATGACTTTGGTCGTAACTGCGCCGGCCAGCTGATCCCCTTTTTAAAAGAGATGCAACGCAGCCTGATTAACACGGTTTCAACTATTCGTGACAGCGCCTCTTCGATTTATCAGGGAGCGAGCGAAATCAAAAGCGGCAACAACGACCTCTCGTCCCGCACCGAACAGCAGGCCGCGGCGCTGGAACAAACGGCCGCCAGTATGGAGCAGCTCGGCGCCACGGTGAAGCAAAACGCGGAGAACGTTCATCAGGCCAGCAAACTGGCGCAGGATGCCGCCATCGCCGCCAAAAAAGGGGGAGAGGTCACCACGGAGGTGGTGGGAACCATGGCCAATATCGCCACCAGCTCGAAGAAGATTGCCGATATTACCAGCGTCATCAACGGCATTGCCTTCCAGACCAATATTCTGGCGCTTAACGCCGCGGTGGAAGCGGCCAGAGCCGGCGAGCAAGGTCGTGGTTTTGCGGTGGTGGCGGGGGAAGTGCGGAATCTGGCGCAGCGCAGCGCCCAGGCCGCCAAGGAAATCGAAGGGTTGATCGCCGAGTCGGTGGAGCGGGTAAATACCGGATCGCATCAGGTCACGCAAACGGGTGAAGCGATGGAGTCCATCATCACCGCCATTACCCGGGTTAACGATCTGATGGGCGAGATTGCCTCGGCTTCCGACGAACAGAGCCGCGGTATCAGCCAGATCGGTCAGGCGGTGACGGAAATGGATGGCGTGACCCAGCAGAATGCCGCATTGGTGCAGGAGTCCGCCGCCGCGGCCGCTTCTCTGGAAGATCAGGCCCGCCAACTGAATGAAGCGGTATCCGTCTTCCAACTGGCGGCGGATGAAAAACGGCAATCCGCTAAAAATCTGTTATCTGAAAAACCGGCCCCGGTTATCAAGCCCGCTTTGCTGACGGCAAAGGGCGGCAAAAAGAGCGCCAGCGATAACTGGGAAACCTTCTAATAAAAAAGCAACAACACCATTGAGTAGTTGATTAAAGCCACACCAGGGAATTTCACTTAAAACAGGCGCTGGGGGGCATTGCTCCCAGCGCCTGTTTCATTATGCCATGCGCTTTGCCGGCCGATATCTGCCGATTGATAACCTGAATCTATTTCAATAATCATGACGTACAATCACTGGATAATCGCGGCGCTCTCAACTACAGTGGTGGCGGCGTTTTGACTCGACCGACGTCACCATAAGTCACACCTGCAGGAGAATAATAATGTCATCGTTAAGTAAAGAAGCCGTTCTGGTTCATGAGGCGCTGATGGCGCGCGGCCTCGAGACGCCGCTGCGCGGAGAATTATTGGATCGGGAAACGCGTAAACAGCGTATTGCCGAACATATGACGGAAGTCATGAATCTGTTAAGCCTCGATTTGCAAGATGACAGTCTGGCGGAGACGCCGCACCGTATCGCTAAAATGTATGTCGATGAAATATTCTCCGGGCTGGATTACGCCAATTTCCCAAAAATCACCATCATTGAGAATAAAATGAAGGTGGATGAAATGGTCACCGTCCGGGACATCACCTTGACCAGCACCTGCGAACATCATTTCGTGACCATTGATGGTAAAGCGACGGTGGCCTATATTCCGAAAGAGGGTGTGATTGGTTTGTCGAAAATCAATCGTATCGTACAGTTCTTTTCCCAGCGGCCGCAGGTGCAGGAACGTTTGACGCAACAAATCCTGATTGCCTTGCAAACGTTGCTCGGCACCAGCAACGTCGCGGTATGCATCGATGCGGTGCATTATTGCGTCAAAGCGCGCGGCATCCGCGATGCGACCAGCGCGACCACCACCACCTCGCTGGGCGGATTGTTCAAATCCAGCCAGAATACCCGTCAGGAATTTCTGCGCGCGGTACGCCATCACGGCTAGCGGCGGCATTGCCTGGTTTCTACGTTGGCCGCTGTGCGGCGCAACGTAGAAATAAAATGCGTATTATTTCACGCCATCTGTTAATACAATCGTTATTCCGATGACCTGATACCAGACGCCTATGCCTGCTCAACCCACACCGTCCTCACGTATTGCCACGCTGGATTTTGCGCGCGGCGTCGCCGTACTCGGTATTCTACTGCTCAATATAACCGCCTTCGGCTTACCGAAAGCCGCCTATCTCAATCCTGCCTGGCAGGGGTTGCCATCGCCGACGGATGCCTGGACCTGGGCCATCATGGATCTCGCCGTACAGGCAAAATTTTTGACGTTATTCTCGCTGCTGTTCGGGGCTGGGCTACAGCTGTTGCTGCCCAGAGGAAAGCGTTGGGTGCATGCCCGGCTGTTCTGGCTGATGCTGATAGGGCTGGTACATGCCGTTTTTTTCTGGGACGGCGACATTCTGCTGGATTACGGCCTGATTGGGCTGGTGTGCTACGGCATGATCCGCCACGCCGAGGGTAGCCGGGCGTTACTGCGCACCGGGGCGATAATGTATCTTGTCGGGGTGGGCGTGCTGTTTGTTTTAAGCCGATTGCTCAGTCCGCAGCCGGGACGATTCTGGCAGCCGGGCGCGGCCGACATTACCTATGAGGCCTACTGGAAGACCACGGGCGGGCCGGAGGCATGGGGCAACCGGGTGGACTTGCTTACCGATAGCCTATTATCGCTGGGCGTTCAATACGGCTGGCTGCTGGCCGGCTCCATGCTGCTGGGCGCCGGCCTGATGCGCAGCGGCTGGCTGAAAGGGACGTTCAGCCAGCGGCACTACCGGCGCATTGCTTGCTGGCTGATTCCGCTGGCGTTATTGATCAACGGCGGCGGCGTGGCGGCGCAGTGGCTGGTGCAGTGGGAATATCGCTGGAGCGGCCTGTTATTGCAGATCCCCCGCGAGTTGAGCGCTATTCTGCAGGCGGTGGGCTATCTCGCGCTCTGTTATGGCTTTTGGCCGACGTTATGCCGCTGGCGCATCACTTACTGGATCGGCGATATCGGCCGTATGGCGCTGACCAATTATTTGCTGCAGACCCTGGTCTGTAGCCTGCTGTTTAACCATTTCGGGCTGTTTATGCGCCTGGATCGCCTGCAGCTGCTGGCCGTGGTGCCCGTAGTCTGGGGAGTAAACCTGCTGTTTTCTCATTACTGGCTGCGTTATTTCCGCCAGGGGCCGCTTGAGTGGCTGTGGCGCCGGCTGACCGCGGCGATTGCCAAAGCGGCCTAGAGGCATGGCGGCGGGTATCGCTATCGTCTAGCCCTGGCGGGCCGGGTTAAGCGCCTGCTCAGGGGGAACGGCGGGGTAGTCCGGCGCATCCTCGGGAATTTTATGCTCTGCCGGAATCGAAATCTGCGGTCCGAGAAAACGGGGTTCCCGTTTCACAATGTACAGATCAAAGAGCGCGCCCAGCCTGGCGCCGAATTCCCGCAGACGCACGGTGAGCATGTTTTTGGGGGAGGGAACCGCGTAGCACTGCGCCTGAATGCCGAGGTGCAGGGCGATAAACAACGCCCGTTCGCAGTGGAAACGCTGGGTAATGATGGTGAAGTCATTGGTATCGAACACCTTCCGCGTTCTGACGACCGAGTCCAGCGTACGAAATCCCGCATAGTCCAGCACGATATCCGTCGGAGAAACGCCGGCCGCTATCAGGTCGCGACGCATGGTCATCGGCTCGTTGTAACTTTGCAGCGCATTGTCGCCGCTTAGCAGCAGATAACTGATTTTGCCGCTGTTATAGGCGTTCAATGCCCCCTGGATACGGAAAAGATAATACTGATTGATGACCCCGGTGCGGTAATACTTGGCGGTGCCCAATACCACGCCGACCTGTCGCGACGGCAGCGCCTGAAGATCGTCATAAACAAAAGGCGCGGTTTTCCAACTGATCCAGCGATCGAGAGCAAAAGCGGACAGCAGCAGCACGCCAATAGTTATCAACAGGCCGTATATCAGGCGTTTCCACATGCTTATGCCTCAGGTAAGGCGATTGGGAGAGTCATGTCTCAAGGCTACTTTACCTGAAAGTCGGACGCAAGGCGCAGACGCTGCTGGGGCGGTTTATTGACGGATTTTGCAACGACAGAGCAAAAAACAGACGAAGCGGCTAAAAAAGCCGCTCTTTGATGGCGCAAAAGAGCGGTTTATAGGGAAATAGACAGGCTGTGATATCAGGTATGAAGGCGGATAATCAAATCCGGCTTCCCCACAGGTCGTACTCGTCGGCGTGCTCGATTTTTACCTTCACGATATCGCCCACGCTAACGCCGGTTTCGCCATTCAGATAGACCGCGCCGTCGATTTCCGGGGCATCGGCCATGCTGCGTCCGATGGCGCCTTCCTCATCGATTTCGTCGATCAGCACCAGCAGTTCGCGTCCGATTTTCTCCCGCAGGCGCCGGGCGGAAATGCTTTGCTGAAGCTGCATAAAGCGGTGGTAGCGCTCGTCTTTGATCTCTTCCGGCACCTGATCCGGCAGCTGATTCGCCGCCGCGCCCTCCACCGGACTGTATTTGAAACAGCCGACGCGATCCAGTTGGGCTTCTTGCAGGAAGTCGAGCAGCATCTGGAACTCTGCTTCGGTTTCGCCGGGAAAGCCGACGATAAAGGTTGAACGCAGCGTCAGCTCCGGGCAAATTTCGCGCCAGCGCTTGATGCGTTCCAGCGTTCTTTCCACCGCGCCTGGGCGCTTCATCAGCTTGAGAATACGCGGGCTGGCGTGTTGCAGCGGAATATCCAGATACGGCAGGATTTTTCCGGCGGCCATCAGCGGAATGACGTCATCCACGTGCGGATAAGGGTAGACGTAATGCAAACGGACCCACACCCCCAGCGAAGCCAGATGTTCGCACAGGCTGACCATACTGGTTTTGACCGGTTGACCGTTCCAGAAACCGGTACGCTGTTTCACGTCGGCGCCGTAGGCGGAGGTGTCCTGCGATATCACCAGCAGCTCTTTCACCCCCGCATCCGCCAGACGTTTCGCTTCATCCAGCACCGAACCGATAGGGCGGCTGTCCAGATCGCCGCGCATCGACGGAATAATGCAGAAGGTGCAGCGATGGTTGCAGCCTTCCGATATTTTCAGGTAGGCGTAATGCCGCGGCGTCAGTTTCACGCCCTGCGCCGGAACCAGACTGGTAAACGGATTGTGTTCGGGTTTCGGCACATATTGATGTACGTGCGACAATACCTGTTCGTAGCTGTGCGGCCCGGTGATTTCCAGCACCCTGGGGTGCACTTCGCGGATTTGGTTCTCTTTCGCGCCCAGACAGCCGGTGACGATAACCTTGCCGTTTTCATTCAGCGCTTCGCCGATGGCCTCCAGCGATTCCTGCACGGCGCTGTCGATAAAACCGCAGGTATTGACGATCACCAGTTCGGCATCGTCATAGCGCGGCACCACCTGATAACCTTCAGTACGCAATTCGGTGAGGATCCTTTCGGAGTCCACCAGATTTTTCGGGCAGCCGAGGGAAACGAAGCCGATACGGGGTTGTTGCATGTTATTTGCTCACAATGTATTCAAAAAGAAAAACTGCCGGATTCTACACCATAGTCGGCGTGTCTTATAGTCGCGACGGTAAAAGTCGGTATGTTAATTATGCTGATATCAAGTCTGTTTGAGATAGGAGTATACGCAGCACGGCATGTTTGAACAGGTGAGTGGTTTTGATATCGCTCTTGGAATGACGCTCGCAGACCGTCACATGATACCCTATGGTTCAGCAACTATATGGTATACTTTTTCATCGCCGCGTTAGATGGAGATAGTTATGGTACAGCAAATAAAAGTGGTTAGAAAACATCAACGTAAAAGTGCCATTGATGATAACAAGACCTTAATGCAACTGGGCGCCAGGGCTTCACGACAGGCAATAAAAGATGCGTTGAGTTCGGGGGTGTCAATCACCTATATTCAGGACGGGCATATTGTCAGGCAGGCTCCTGATGGCACAACCGAGGAAATAAAAAGCACGAAAAGTCAGGAGACGATAAAACTCAAGGAATTACTGTGCCATACCCGCACCTAAGACTGATTGCCGGACCGAATGATTCGGGAAAGACGACGCTGACGAAAACGTTACGCGAAACCTACTCAGTTCCGCTAGGTCAATATCTTAATCCTGATGATATCGCCAAGCATATTGACTTGCGATCGCTGCTGGGGAGCGTGATAAACCCTGATAAAATATCGGTCGATCATGCCGCTATATTGGCACAAAAAATATCCTTGGGGCTCCGTGATGACTGGAAGCGCGACAAGCTCTCATTTACTTATGAATCGGTCATGAGTCATGAGAGTCACTTGACTTTTGTCCGCTCGGCAAAAGAAATTGGCTACAAACCCTATCTTTATTATGTTTGTACCGCAGATCCGGCATTGAATGAAACCCGTATAACACAACGTATCGCAATGGGAGGGCATAGCGTACCTAAAGAGAAAATTCTCAGCCGCTATCAGCGTAGCCTGGAATACCTGTTGGGAATGGTTAGTTTATGCCATCGGGCTTATTTTTTTGATAACTCAACGACCATACTCACCTTTATTGGTGAAGTGACGCCTGACGGCTATCTAGATATTGTCGAAGCCTCGTTTGATAAAGTACAGGCGCGCTGGCTCTATGATTATGTAATCAAGTCATGGGACGTTAATAAAATCAGAACGATCAAACCAAGATAATCTTCTTGTTTTCCGCAATGGTTTATTGATACGGGTTAATTATGCTTCTTTTTGATCTTAACATGGTTTTACCATTCTGGCCGCCGAGGGAAACGAATCCGATACGGGGTTGTTGCATGTTATTTGCTCACAATGTATTCAAAAAGAAAAACTGCCGGATTCTACACCATAGTCGGCGTGTCTTATAGTCACAGGTTAAAACTCGGCGCGCTGATGATGTTGGTATCGAGCCTGTTCATTGCCAGATATGAAAAGAAAACCGCCTGTAATGACGGCTTTAGGTGGCGTCTGTGAAGCATGGTTAACGTCTTATTAGCGGTTCATACCCATTTGATATAGTTATTTCTTGGCATGGCAAGGATATTGATTATGGAGAAAAATAAGGCACCCCATATAACGGAATCATATAAATCCACGTTGAAATCTATTCTCAGGATATCTTTGACAAAGGATGTCCCATGAAAAAATATACAAAATTGTATGGCGGTTATTACCGGTACGAAAAGTCTAAAAAAAATAAATAGAGGGCGTATACCTTTTTTGTCTATGATTGTTTTAATATAGTAAAGCAATGCGAATATCCCTGTTGATATTGCATAGTATACGAAAACAGGAACCCATGATTTGGTTGTAAATAAGACGTCCTGTTCCATTATTTTCCTCCTCCAGTAACTTGATATAGCGAATAGGCTGTTACCGCACTACTTACCGCATCCGTTGAAATAGCTACGGCACTCATTTCCTGCCAACCCAAAATATAGTCCTGCTTTATCTGTTGAAAAAGTTTCCAGGATTTTTCGCGTGGTAATAAAATTTTCCTGAATGAGCCATAGCCAGTCATGCCTAGGTCGATTGCCCCGTAAACGAGATCGGCCTGATTATTATTAAACCCTAATTTATCCGCCGTGTATCGATATGCATCACGTACAGTGCCGCTGGTTTCCTCTCGCAATACGAGATAATATCCATTTTCATAAGTATTGTTAGCGCCATGTACCATCATAGGTACACCATAACCGGCACAGGCTGCACCTAATGTTCCAGCGCAAAGCCCCACTCCGGCAAAAAACTGTGCACCACCGCCAACAAAGCCAACTTGTTTTAATATAATTTGTTGCGTCTGCTCTTTCTTCTCTTTCTGTACTATAATATAGAGCTTTGCGATGTTTGCGGTAAGTTGAAAATCTTGTTCATTCAAATAATCAATTTCTCTCTGCAATATGTCAATACCGCCACGATGTGATAGACAATATGTATTAATCTCTCGCTCGATTGCCTGAATAAGTCCTTCTATCTCAAAATAGAAGTCAACGGAACGATTTCGAAAATATTTTAACGATAAGTTTTGAACCAAGAATCTTAGCTCTTGAGATTTTTGGTCAAAATCCGTTCTATCTTTGTTGTGTAAGTACATGAGAACGTTCCTGTTCATCCATCAACGTAGCCATCAGTATACATCGAGATATATGTTCATTCTATAATCCCCAATTCATGCCCTTTCTTCAACAAATGTAAACCTGCCGTCGATTTTTTGCACAAACATCCCCCGGCGCCTAAATTTACAGAACTTTTGTTGAATGGAGACAACGCCATGCCTCGTAGCGCGATGCCTTACCCCTCTCTGTCGTTATCCCTACCGCCGTTGAGCCGCTGGTTATTTCTGGCGGCGGCGCTGCTGTTTTCCTCCTTCCTGTTTGCCGCGTCGCCCAAGGTGACGGAGTTGCAGGATAAACTCGATCATCCCTGGTCGTTGGCGTTTTTGCCGGACGAACAGGGGATTCTGATTACCGAACGGGCGGGCAATTTACGCCGCTGGCAGGCGGCAGGCGGACTTTCCGAACCTATCGCCGGCGTACCGCAGGTGTATGCCAAATCGCAGGGCGGGCTGCTGGAAGTGGCGCTGTCGCCAGATTTTGCCCAGAGCCGGCGCCTCTACCTGAGTTTTGCCGAAGAGGGCAGCGATGGAAAAGCGGGAACGGCGGTGGGCTACGGCCGCCTGTCGGAGGATTATAAACGGCTGGAGAATTTTACCGTTTTCTTCCGCCAGGAACCCAAGCTGTCCACCGGGAACCATTTCGGCGGCAAACTGGCTTTTGACCGTCAGGGATACCTGTTTATTTCCCTGGGAGAAAATAACCAGCGCCCGACGGCGCAGGATCTGGATAAGCTGCAAGGCAAAATCGTTCGCCTGACCGCCGACGGCAAGGTCCCGGCGGATAATCCGCTGGTCGATCGGCCGAACGCGCGCCCGGAGATTTGGTCGTACGGCCATCGCAATCCGCAGGGGCTGGCGATCAATCCCTGGAGCGGGGCGTTATGGGAAAATGAGCACGGTCCGAAAGGGGGCGATGAAATCAACATTCCCCAGGCCGGTAAAAATTACGGCTGGCCGTTGGCGACTTACGGCATCAACTATTCCGGGCTGAAGATCCCCGAATCCCTGGGCGAGCAGGTGCCCGGTATGGAGAACCCGGATTTTTACTGGAAGAAATCTCCCGGCGTCAGCGGGATGGCGTTCTATAACAGCGATCGTTTCCCGCAGTGGAAAAATTCGCTGTTTATCGGCGCGCTGGCGGAGGAAAACCTTATTCGCTTAACGCTGGAGGGCGACAAGGTGGTGGCGGAAGAGCGCTTATTGGATGACCGGGACGAACGCATTCGCGAAGTCCGGCAGGGGCCGGACGGCTATATTTATCTGCTGACCGATCATGATAACGGCAAGTTGCTGAGGGTGGGGCCGGAGTAGCGGCAATCGTCGGCGTATTACGCGACCCCGCGCCATTCAACCTAGGTCAACGGCAGCATCACCGTTTGCTGATAGGCGGGGCGTTCGGTCAGTTGCCGATACCAGCGTTGCAGATTCGGGCGCGGCCGGCGTTCGATGTCCATAGAAAACCAGGCATAGGCGATGCAGCCCAGCGGGATGTCGCCTATGCCGAATTTATCGCCGGACAGCCACCGCTGCCGTGCCAGCGCGCCGTCGGCGATGCCCAATAAGCGTTCGCATTCCGCCATGCTTTTCTGCACCAGCGCCATATCGCGCTTTTCCGGCGCCACGCGTACCAGGTTGATAAACACGGCGCCAAATGAGACCGCCAGGGTAGTGGTCCAGTCCATCCATTTCTCCGCGCCCGCCCGCGCGCCGGCGTCCGCGAGATACAGCGAACCCTGCCCGTATTGCGCCGCCAGATAACGCACGATGGTGTTGGATTCCCACAGCACCAGATCGTCGTCCTGCAAACAGGGGATCAGCCCGTTAGGGTTCAGCGCCAGATAGTCCGCATCCTGATTGCGGCCAAACTGTCCGCCGGCCGGAATATATTGATAAGATAGCGCCAATTCCGCCGCGCACCAGCGCACTTTTTTGACGTTGGTTGAATTTTCACGTCCCCAAATTGTCAGCATCCCGGATCTCACTGTGAAAGAAGAAAATTTAGGCCGCCGCGGGTCGGGCGAACCGCCAAGAGAAGGAAAGATGAGAAATAATGATATACCTTTTTAGTCTTTATGATTTAACTTGTCATTCTTAATAATGACAGGTAGTTACATACAGACAGGAAAGCTATTCAATGAAATTTACCCATTCTCTGCGCGCCACGTTATGTATTGCGCTGTTGGCAGCCGGCGTTCAACAGGCCAGCGCCGACAGCGATCCGCAAACTATCGTTTTTGGCGTGGCTCCGGGGCCTTATGGCGATATGGTCAATCAGGCGATTAAACCCGAGTTGACGAAGAAAGGCTACAAGGTGGTGGTGCGTGAGTTCAGCGATTATGTTCAGCCGAACCTGGCGCTGGCCAACGGCAGCATCGACGCCAACCTGTTCCAGCATACGCTGTATCTGGAAAAGTTCGCCGCCGATAAAAATCTGAAAATCACCAAATTGATCACCGTGCCAACGGCCAGCATGGGGTTTTACTCCAATAAGATTACATCGCTGGATGAACTGAAGAAAGGCGATGTCGTCACCTTATCCAACGACGCCACGAATCTGGCGCGCGGCCTGCGTTTTCTGCAATCGCTGGGGTTGATTACCATCAAGCCCGATATTGATGCGACCAAAGCGTCGGAAAAAGACATTGTTGAAAATCCGCGCGGGTTGGTCTTCAAGCCGCTGGAAGCCGCCCAGCTGCCGCGCACGCTGGATAGCGTGACCGCTTCGCTGGTTAACGGTAATTTCGCCTTTGCCGCGGGATTGAAACTCTCTTCCGCCATCAAACTGGAAACGCTGGATGAAAATCTGAAGAACGTGATTGCGGTGCGCACCGCCGATCTGGATAAGCCGTTCGTCAAAGATACCAAGGCTATCGTCGAGTCGCCCGCCTATGCGGCGGTGATTGATCAGCCGGGCTCCATGTTCAGTCAGTTCCAGAAACCAGAATGGATGCAGGCGAAAACGCCGGCGCCAGCACAGTAATTCGCGAGTCGGTACTGGTCAGAGATTAACATGCTGTATTCTTCTGGCCGGTCTATGACCGGCTTTTTTCTTTTCCGCTTGTGCCAGGAGTTTGCGGATAATGATTCAGTTAGAGGGTGTTAGCGTTGATTTTCCTCAGGGGAAACAGCGAGGGAATCGAGCCGTGGATAATGTGACTTTACATATCCGGCCGGGAGAGGTTTACGGCATTGTGGGAACCAGCGGCGCCGGGAAAAGCACGCTGTTGCGCACCATCAATTTATTGCAACGCCCCACGGCCGGGGTTGTCCAGGTGCATGGGGTGAAGGTCAGCGATCTGCAAGGCAAAGCGCTGCGTGCGCAGCGGCAGAAAATGGGCATGATCTTCCAGCATTTTAATTTAATGCAAACGCGCACCGTGGCGGAAAACGTCGCGTTTAGCCTCAAGGCGGCGGGAAAATCCAGCGAGGAAATTGCTCAGCGGGTGCCGGAAATTCTCAATCTGGTGGGGCTGGCCGATAAGTCCGCGGCTTTTCCTTCCCAACTCAGCGGCGGGCAGAAACAACGGGTGGGCATCGCCAGGGCGATTGCCAATCATCCTGAAGTGCTGCTGTGCGACGAGCCCACCTCGGCGCTTGATTTGGAAACGTCCGCGGCGATTTTAGTGTTGCTCAAAGAGATCAATAAAAAGCTGGGTATCACTATCGTCTTGATTTCTCATGAAATGAGCGTAATCAAGTCCATCTGTGACCGGGTCGCGGTAATGACCGGCGGTAAAGTGGTGGAAGAGGGCGACGTGTTTGATATTTTCGCCGCGCCGCAGCATCCGTTTACCCGGCAGCTGGTGGCTCATACGTTGAATCTTGAGCTTCCTCCCCGCCTGCTGGAGGATTTGCAGGGCACCCTGCTGAAAATTCTGTTCGTTGGCGATTCGGCGGAACAACCGGTGCTGTCCGACGTAGCGACCCGCTTTGGCGTGTCCGTCAATATACTGCACGGCAAAATCGAGTATATCGGCAACCGCGCATTGGGAATCCTGGTCGCCTTGCTGACGCACCCTTCCGAGGCGTCGAACGTCGTGGCGGCCGTGGAGCATATTCGGGCGAGAACCGCCCAGGTGGAGGTGTTGCATGGCTGATTTATGGATCGACCTGGTCGCGGCATTCGGCGAGACATTCCAGATGGTGGGGATCTCGACGCTGTTCGCGCTTGTCGGCGGCTTGCCTCTGGGTTTTATTATCTATGTCACCGACCGTCACCTATTCTGGGAAAACCGCGCGGTGTATCTGTGCAGCACGGTGCTGGTAAATATCATCCGCTCCATTCCGTTTGTCATTTTGCTGGTGCTGTTGTTGCCGCTGACGCAGATTCTGCTGGGCAACACCATTGGCCCGGTGGCGGCGTCGGTGCCGATGTCGGTCGCGGCGATCGCTTTCTATGCCCGTCTGGTGGACAGCGCGCTGCGCGACGTGGATCCCGGCATTGTTGAGGCGGGGGAGGCTTTCGGCGCCAGCCCGATGCGCATCATCTGTACCGTATTGCTGCCGGAGGCGAAAGCCGGTTTATTGCGCGGACTGACCATTACGCTGGTAAGCCTGATCGGCTATTCGGCCATGGCGGGGATTGTCGGCGGCGGCGGCGTGGGCGATCTGGCCATTCGTTTCGGCTATTACCGCTATGAAACCGGCGTGATGATTGTGACGGTTATCGCGCTGGTCATTCTGGTGCAGATTGTGCAAATGCTGGGCGACTGGCTATCAAGGCAGGCGGATAAGCGCGAACGGCGCTGATCGCTTTTCCCGCGGCGTTATCGACCGCTTAACGCGCGGCATCCTCAGCGGTGCCGCGCGGCCCCTGCCGCTGCGGCGTAACGAACGCCATGGGCGGTCGTCTGATTTTTTCCCCGCATACCGCTGTTTTTTAGACTTTTTCATTTCTTTGATTATCTTTACAGACTGAATGGTTTCCTTGATGGAAATGAAGCGTTACCTTTGGATGTTGCTAAACTTTTCAAAACATATTGAAAATTAAGTATTTCTAACGACTTATGGATATCGCGGCGATCTCATGAAGAAAACGACTTTCCTTTGCAGGCTAAAATCTTTCACCACGGGAACGGTATTACTAACGGGGCTGATCGCTTCCGCCTCTGCCGAACAGCTTCCCGCGGTTCCTCAAATTGATGCCAAAGCCTTTATTCTGATGGATTATCACAGCGGCAAAGTGCTGGCCGAAGCTAACGCGGATGAACGTCTCGATCCGGCGAGCCTGACGAAAATCATGGCCAGTTACGTTACCGGGCAGGCGATAAAAGCCGGGAAAATTCGCCCCACGGATGAAGTTACCGTGGGGAAGGACGCCTGGGCGACGGGTAATCCGGTATTGCGCGGTTCATCGCTGATGTTCCTTAAACCTGGCGATCGCATTCCGGTTTCGGAACTGAACAAGGGTATCGTTATTCAATCGGGCAATGACGCCAGCATTGCGCTGGCAGACTACGTTGCCGGCAGTCAGGATGCGTTCGTCAGCCTGATGAACAATTATGTTAAAGCGCTGGGGTTGACCAATACCCATTTTCTCACCGTTCATGGGCTGGATGCGCCGGGCCAGTACAGCACCGCGCGCGATATGGCGCTGTTGGGGCAGGCGTTGATTCGCGACGTGCCGGATGAATATGCGCTGCATAAAGAAAAAGAGTTCACCTTTAATAATATCCGTCAGCCCAATCGTAACCGCCTGCTGTGGAGCAGCAATCTGAACGTGGACGGGATTAAAACCGGTCATACCAGCGGCGCCGGGCATAACCTGGTGGCGTCGGCCACCGAAGGGAATATGCGCCTGATCTCGGTGGTGCTGGGGGCGCCGACGGATGCGACGCGCTTCCGCGAAAGTGAAAAACTGCTGACCTGGGGATTCCGCTTCTTTGAAACGGTCACGCCGGTCAAGGCGGGGGCGCCGTTTACCACGCAGCGGGTGTGGTTCGGCACCCAGAAAGAGGCCCGGCTCGGCGTGGCGCAAGATGCCGCGCTGACCATCCCCAAAGGGCAGATGAAAAATCTCAAGGCCAGCTTTACGCTGCTTCAGCCGCAGCTGTCCGCGCCGTTGGCGAAAAATCAGGTGGTGGGCACCATCGATTTTCAGCTGGAGGGTAAAAGCATCGGGCAGCGGCAGCTGGTGGCGCTGGACGATATTCCCGAGGCCGGGATTTTCAGCCGCCTGTGGGATTCGGTGATGATAAAACTTCAGCAGTGGTTTGGCGGGCTATTCGGTTAACGGTTGGCTCAGTAACACAATGCCGTTGCTGTTGCAGTAGCGAATATAGTCGGCGGTCGGCTCACGGTTGGTTATCAGGGTATCGAACAGGGTAAGCGGGCCGATACACGCCGGTTTAATCTGGCCGAATTTGCTATCGTCGCTAACCAGAATGGCCCGTTGCGACATGGCCAGCGCCCGGTGTTTCATATTCAATTCAGCAAAGTTGAAGCAGGTGGCGCCGGCGCTAAGGTCGATGCCCGCCGCGGAGATGAAAGCCTTGTTCGGGCAGATATTATCCAGCTCGTTGCGCTGGCCGAGCGGGGTGAAAATGGCGTTGTCCGGGTGAAATTGCCCGCCGCACAGAATCACCTTGCAGGCGGCTTTTTCCTGTAATGCCAGAAAGGTGTTGAGCGAATAGCAAATAGCGGTAAAAGGCAGTTCATCGGGAATGGCTTCAATGACAAAGGGCGTGGTGGTGCCGCAATCGAAAAAAACCGTGTCGTTCGCCTCAATCAACCGGGCGGCGATTTCCCCCGCCGCCTGCTTTTCCGCCACGTGCTTGCTCTGCTGGTCGGAGACGAAGTAACTGGTGACATTGCCGCTTTTCAAATCACTGACCACATAGCCGCCAAGCAACACCACCGCCGCCGGCTCGGCGCTCAGATCGCGGCGAACGGTCATCTCGGAAACGCCCAATAGCCGGGCGGCGTCTTTAAGATGAAGTTTGTCCGCTTTTTTCAAAGCCTGGGCAAGTTTGTTAATCCGTTCTTCGCGCCGCGTTTCCATATGATTCCCTGTGATGCGCCCGTTGGCACGGGCGAACGTTTAGTAGCTTCCTGCCGCGACCGACTCGCCGGAAACGATAGCCACCCCGGAACTGGTGCCGATGCGGGTCGCCCCCGCGCGGATCATGATTTCCGCCGTTTGACGATCGCGTACCGCGCCGGATGCTTTAACGCCTATCTCCGGGCCGACCGTTTTACGCATCAGTTTCACCTGTTCTTCGCGGGCGCCGTCGGTGCTGAATCCGGTGGATGTCTTAACGAAAGCCACATTCAGTTCACGGCATATTTCACAAATCAGCACGATTTGTTCATCGTCAAGCAGACAGGTTTCCAATATTACCTTCAACGGTATGGCGGCGCAAACCTCGCGCACGGCCTGAATATCGGCTTTAACGGCGCTGATATCGCCGCTTTTCAGCCAGCCGACGTTGATCACCATATCGATTTCCCTGGCGCCGGCGTCAATGGCGGCCCGGGCTTCAAAGACCTTGGACGACGTCAGGCCCGCGCCCAGCGGGAAACCAATCACCGAACACACCTGGACGGAAGAGCCCTGCAGCTGTCTGGCGGCCAACGGGACGTAGCCTGAGTTAACGCAAACCGCGTAGAAGCGATGCGCTTTCGCCTCATCGCACAGCCTGATGATCTGTTGTTCGGTGGCGTCGGCGGCCAGCAGGGTGTGGTCGATATAGCGTGCGTAATCGCGGTTTTCAGTGGTCATGTCTGACTCCTTTGACTGTTCAATAAAGTGCTTTGTTATAATTATAACATTCATGGGCTGTTATCAATCTTAATTGTTTCTTTTCACCCAAATAACCCGCTATAACCTGCGATTATTGTCACATTAATAACAAAAATGGATTGTTATTGTCATATCACTCACATTTAATAAGTAAAAAAATACCAGGGGAAAAATGTTATGGATATTGCCGTCATTGGTTCAAATATGGTGGATCTCATCACCTACATTAACGACATGCCTAAAACAGGCGAAACGCTGGAAGCTCCCGATTTCGAGATCGGCTGCGGCGGGAAGGGGGCTAATCAGGCGGTCGCCGCCGCCAAGCTGGGCGCGTCGGTGATGATGGTCAGCCGGGTCGGGGACGATCTCTTCGCCGACAACACGGTAAAAAACCTGCGCCATTTCGGGGTGGAAACCCGCTATGTCACGGCGGTGAGCGGGACATCAAGCGGCGTGGCGCCGATCTTTGTCGATAAGTCGTCGCACAACCGGATTTTGATTATCAAGGGCGCGAACGCGCATCTCTCCGCCCGGGATATTGATGCGGCCGCGCAGTCGCTTATGCGCTGCAAATTGATCATTCTCCAGTTGGAGATCCCGCTGGAAAGCGTTTATTACGCCATCGACTTTGCCCGTCGGCACCAGATTCCGGTCATTCTCAATCCGGCTCCGGCCTCCCGCGAACTGGATATCGGCTATGCCTGCCAGTGCGATTTCTTTATGCCGAACGAAACCGAGCTGGAGATCCTGACCGGCATGCCGGTCGATAGCGAAGAGAATATTCTGCGGGCAGGGCGTTCGCTGCTGGCCAAGGGGCTGAAGAACCTGATTATCACCATGGGGCATCGCGGTTCGGTGTGGATGGCGGGCGAGCAGGTGCGTCACGTCAAGCCGGTCAGCGTTCATGCCATTGATACCAGCGGCGCCGGCGATGCTTTCATCGGCTGCTTTGCGCACTACTTGGTAAAAGATGGGGATATAGAACAGGCGATGGAATACGCCTCTGCGTTTGCCGCCTACAGCGTTACCGGGAAAGGCACCCAGCGTGCTTATCCTGACGCGGCGCAATTCCGCAATTTTCTTGCCAGTCATGCTCTCGCCAACTAACCGGGGAAAAATTATGCGCCAGGACATTATCCAAATGCCAGATGGCTATCTGAACAAGACGCCGCTGTTTCAGTTTATTTTGCTGTCGTGTCTGTTCCCGCTATGGGGCTGCGCCGCCAGTCTGAACGATATTTTGATTACGCAGTTTAAAAGCGTGTTTGAACTGAGCGATTTCGCCAGCGCGCTGGTGCAAAGCGCCTTTTATGGCGGTTATTTTCTGATTGCCATCCCGGCGTCGGTGGTGATCCGCAAAAGCAGCTACAAAATCGCCATCTTGATTGGCCTGACGCTATATATCGTCGGGTGCAGCCTGTTTTATCCGGCGTCGCATATGGCAACCTATACCATGTTCCTGGCGGCTATTTTTGCCATCGCCATCGGCCTGAGTTTTCTGGAAACGGCGGCGAATACCTACAGCTCGATGATCGGCCATCGTGATTATGCCACGCTGCGTCTGAACGTCAGCCAGACCTTTTATCCGGTGGGCGCGTTAATGGGCATCGTGCTGGGCAAATATCTGGTGTTCCAGGAGGGCGACAGTCTGGAAAGCCAGATGGCGGCCATGACGCCGGATCAGATCCATGCGTTCCGCCTGCAAATGTTGGAGCACACGCTGGAGCCTTATAAGTATCTGATTTTCGTGTTGCTGGTAGTGATGTTCCTGTTCCTGCTGACCCGCTACCCCACCTGCAAAGCGCAGGCTGACGGACAGAGTCGGAGTAAGCAGTCATTGCCGTCGCTGGGGGAGACCCTGCGTTATCTGGCGGGCAATAGCCACTTCAAACGCGGCATCGTGGCGCAGTTCCTGTACGTCGGTATGCAGGTCGCGGTATGGTCATTTACCATTCGTCTGGCGTTGACCCTGGGCGCCGCTAATGAACGCGACGCATCCAACTTTATGATTTATAGCTTTATCTGCTTCTTTATCGGTAAGTTTGTGGCGAATTTCCTGATGACGCGCTTCAGCGCCGAAAAAGTGCTGATTGCTTACTCGGTGCTGGGCGTGGCCACGCTGGCCTATGTGGTTATGGTGCCGAGCTTTACCGCCGTCTATGCCGCGGTGTTCGTCAGCGTGCTGTTCGGGCCGTGCTGGGCGACGATTTATGCCGGCACGCTGGATACCGTGGACAAGAAATACACCGAGGTGGCGGGCGCGATCATTGTAATGTCCATCGTCGGCGCCGCCGTGGTCCCGGCAATACAGGGTTATGTGTCCGATCACCTTGGCTCGATGCAGAAAGCGTTCGGCGTATCCCTGCTGTGTTTCGCCTATGTCGGTTTCTACTTCTGGGGGGAAATGCGCAACAAACAGCGTCTTGCCGCCGGTCGGACTATTGCCAAACATCAGGCTTGAATAGAGGAGGAGACCATGAGTACAACCATTCATTTATCACCCGCGATGTTTACCGAACGGCCCCGGACGCTGTTGGAAAACGCGGATTTTTCCGCGACCACCTTTCGCTATGACTCAGGGATTGCGGCGATAAAGCTACAGAATACGCGCGGGTACGTTGTGGTGCTGCCTTTCTATGGTCAGATGATTTGGGACGCCGAGTTTGACGGTCATCGGCTGACGATGAGCAATCCGTTTACGGAACCCAAGCCGGGCAGCAGCATTATCGATACCTACGGCTGTTTTGCCTTTCATTCCGGTTTGCTGAGCAATGGCTGTCCGGCCGAAGACGATCTGCACCCGCTGCATGGGGAGATGGCCTGCGCGGCAATGGATAGCGCCCGCTTGGTCGTAGGCGGCGATACGCTGATGCTGACCGGCGACTGTGAATATGTGAAAGGGTTCGGCCATCATTACCGGGCGGAACCGGCGGTAACCCTGACCGCCGGCGGCGCGCTGCTGGGCATCGATATGGCGGTGACCAACCTGGCCAGCGTGCCGATGCCGTTGCAGTATATGTGCCACATGAATTATGCCTACGTGGCCGGGGCGACGTTCAGCCAGACTATCCCCGATCGCGCTTTTGCCCTGCGCCGCTCCATCCCGGGCCACGTACATCCGACGCCGCAATGGCTGGAGTATACGGAAAAGCTGGCGCAGGCGCCCGAGCGTTTCGCGGCGCTGGACGAACCGGCGTTTTACGATCCCGAAATCGTCTTTTTTGCCGACAACCTGTCGCAGTACGCGCAGCAGGTGGAGTTCAGCATGCATGCGCCGCAGGGGCATCGCTTCGTCACCCGCTTTTCCACTGCGCAGCTAAATTACGCGACGCGCTGGATTCTGCACAACGGCGATCAGAAAGTGGCGGCCTTTGTTCTGCCGGCCACCTGTCGGCCCGAAGGACGCAATGCCGCTCGTCGCGCGGGGTCTTTGATTGAACTGAACGCGGGAGAAACCCGGCGTTTTCATGTGGAAACGGGCGTGGCCTGAAAAAGAAAAGGCCCATCAATCTTGAACCTTAATGGCGGGAAAGATGGGCTCCTCAATATGGGGATATCAAAGAAAAGCAGTGGCACTGATTCAGACTTCACCGTTCAGGAAAAGTTCTGTCTTGTGTAAGAAATATTCACGGTTTTTTGCATTTTTTATCAACCGGGTAATTCAGGCCAGATAATAACAATCAGCGACCCCGCCAGGGTCAGCAATACGTTGGCGATAGCGTAGGTTCCCGCATACCCCAGCGCCGGAATGTTACTGCGGGCGGTATCGCTGATAATCTCCATGGCCGGGGCGCAGGTTCGAGCGCCCATCATGGCGCCAAACAGCAGCGCGCGGTTCATGCGCAGCACGTAGGCGCCGAACAGAAAACAGATAACCACCGGCACCAGGCTGACGATTAATCCCGATATCAGCATCTGCACCCCTATCTCGCCAAAACTGCGGCCGATGCTGCTGCCGGCGCTTAGTCCGACGCCGGCCATAAATACCATCAGGCCGAACTCTTTCACCATATTCAGCGCCCCTTGCGGTATATAGCCGAAAGTCGGGTGGTTGGCGCGCAGAAAACCCAGCATGATGCCGGCGAACAGCAGGCCTGCGGCATTGCCCACGCCGAAGGTAAAATTACTGAACTGGAAGGTGATCAGCCCGACCATGATGCCGATGATAAAGAAAGCGCAGAAAGCCAGCAGGTCGGTTACCTGGCTGTGAATGGAAATAAACCCGATTCTGTCGGCGATGCTTTTTACCCGCCGGGCATCGCCGCTCACCTGCAACACGTCGCCTTTATTCAGCACCACGCCGTCATCAATCGGCATTTCAATCTGGCTGCGAATGATGCGGTTAAGAAAACAGCCGTGGTCGGTCAGTTTTAACTGACTGAGGCGTTTACCGACCGCATTGTGGTTTTTCACCACAATCTCTTCGGTGACGATGCGCATATCCAGCAGATCGCGATCGAAAACTTCCTTGCCGTCGCGAAAGTTGGGGTTGAGGCGGGCGTGAGCGTCCGGGTAGCCGACCAGGGAAATCTCATCGCCGATTTGCAGCACGGCGTCGCCATCGGGATTGGCCAGAATGCCGTTGCGGCGGATGCGCTCGATGTAGCAGCCCGTCTGGCGGTAAATGCCCAGTTCGCGCAGATTCTTGCCGTCGGCCCAGGCGACCAGTTCCGGCCCGACGCGATAGGCGCGGATGACCGGCAGATAGACCTTTCGCTGGCTGTCGGTGTCCAGCCCGCGCTCACGGGCGATTTGCTGGGCGCTGGTAGGTAAGTCCTGATGCTGTAATTTGGGCAGATAGCGGGCGCCGAAAATCAGGCTGACCAAACCAACCAGATAGGTGAGCGCGTAGCCCAGGCTGAGGTTGTCCTGTTCGATGCCGAGCCGTGGGCCGATGCTGGACAGGTTGCGTAAGGTATCGCCGGCGCCCACCAGCACGGGCGTCGAGGTCATGGAGCCGGCGAGCATGCCGGCGGTCAGCCCGATGCCCCAGCCGAAGAGCTTCCCTAATCCCAACGCCAGAAGCAGCGCGCTGCCGACCATGACCAGCGCCAGCATTAAATAGTTTTTGCCGTCGCGGAAAAAAATGGAAAAGAAATTAGGCCCGGCTTCAACGCCGACACAGAAAATAAATAGCATAAAGCCCAGGCTGAGCGCTTCGGTATTAATCGAAAAGTGTTGCTGCCCGAGTAATAACGATACAACTAAAACACCAATAGAATTACCGAGTTGTACCGGTCCCAGACGTAATTTTCCCAGACAGAGCCCTAAAGAAAGAACCACGAATAACAGCAGAATGTAATTCCCGTTTAACAAATCAGCGACGTTTATATTCATGGGATGTAACTTGTTGTTTACCAGTAAGTTCTTGATATAAATAGCTATAAAGACTAAATTTAGCCATTAAGTACAGAGATTCCATTGACATCATAAATAGCCGTCAGCTGAAAGGAATCAGTTGCGGACAGTATAAATTATTCGGTGCCAATTGTTCAGTGTAATTATTGTGTCGTGGTTATTTTCGGCTTATCGGTCGTACAACCAATAACACGTGGTGGTACCTCACTTTGTGTCATATCGGGGATATTCAGCTACGCATATTTGCCGTGCCGGTCAAGGACTCGGAAAAGTATGGCGTGGAAGGGCATATAGAGAGGAGGCGTATGGCAAGCGATAAAGGTTGGGTTGGCGCGACCTGCTGTTTTTTATTGTTTACCGTGGTGTTTTTAAGCCAGAAAATGAATGTGTCCGACGCGGATGGGCTGCATGGCGATCCTGGAATGCTGCTTTTTTTATTGCCCGGCGTGGTGGCCAGTTTCCTGTCCGCGCGCGGGCGGCTGCTTTATCCGCTGATCGGTTCATTGCTGGCAATGCCGGTGTGCCTGCTGGTGCTGCACTTTTGGCGTACCTCGCATCACTCATTCTGGCAGGAACTGGCCTATGTGCTGAGCGCCGTTTTCTGGAGCGTGCTGGGGGCCTTGGGTTTTATCTTTCTGCATGCGCTCTACCGGCGCTACTTTCGCTGAGCGGCGGTTTTCCTTGTGGATTAACGATAAAAAAAGACGCGGGATGCGCCTTTTTCTTATCGTTGCATCGGTTATGACTGGAACAAACTCAGGTGTTGTTTGGCGTAAGCTTCAAAATCGGTGCAGCCGCCGATATGCTTTTCATCCAGGAAAATCTGCGGCACGGTTTCGACGGGTTTACCCACCGTTTTGGATAAATCTTCTTTAGTGATGCCCTCGGCCCGGATATCCACATAGCGGAATGTGAAGTCATCGCGCTGCTGCGCCAGTTTTTCCGCCAACGCTTTTGCGCGCACGCAGTAAGGGCAGCCAGGACGCCCGAAAATAACAGCCAGCATGTAAACTCCTTGGGTAACATTTGGGAAACGGTATTTTTCTAAACGCTGGGTATGATGCCTGAAGTCATAGACGGTTACTATGCTCGCATTACCTCATGAAAAAAAGCGGTAATTACCTGTTACAACGATTCGCCCCGCCTATGGTATGCGGCGGGATGTAAAGGGGCATTGGTCTGACGGGGCGGCTGGCATATAATCAACCGCTGTGCGATACGCATGATAAAGGCACATTCATCGCTATTTTTTCTATACCAGAGGGATACCGCGTGACGCCCACCATTGACTTGTTACGACGCCATCGCTCCATCCGCGCGTTTACTTCACAGCCGGTGACGGATGAACAGCGCAGCGCGATTATCGCCGCCGCGCAGAGCGCCTCAAGCTCCAGTTTTCTGCAGTGCAGTTCCATTATCCGCATTACCGACCCGGCGATTCGAGAGACGCTGGCGCATTACAGCGGCGACCAGGCGTATGTCGCCCAGGCGGCCGAATTCTGGGTGTTCTGCGCCGATTTTCAGCGCCACCTGCAAATATTTCCGCAGGCTGAAACCGGTCTGGCGGAACAGTTGCTGATAGGCTGCGTTGATACCGCGCTTATGGCGCAAAATGCGCTGGTCGCCGCGGAGTCATTAGGGCTGGGCGGCGTGTATATAGGCGGGATCCGCAATAAAATCGCGGATGTCACCGCTTTGCTGAAACTGCCGCGCCAGGTATTGCCGCTTTTCGGGCTATGTCTGGGATACCCGGACGCCGATCCGCAGCTAAAACCCCGCCTGCCGCCCGAAATTCTGCTCCACGAGAATGCGTATCAGCCGCTCGATGGCGATAAACTGGCGCAATACGATCGACAACTGGCGGAATATTATCTGCAACGCACCGGCCGTCGCCGCGATAGCTGGAGCGAGCATGTGGCGCGCACGCTGAAAAAAGAGCTGCGTCCGTTTATACTGGATTACTTGCACCAGCAAGGATGGGCGCTGCGTTAGGACATTTATGAAGATAGCGATTCTATCTCGCGACGGTTCGTTATATTCCTGCCGGCGTCTGCGTGAGGCCGCGCAGCAGCGCCGGCATCAGATTGATATTATCGATCCCTTGTCCTGTTACATGAATATCAATTCGGCGGCGCCTTCGGTGCATTACCGCGGCCGCAGGCTGGTGAAATATGATGCGGTCATCCCGCGTATCGGCGCGTTGATCACCTTTTACGGCACCGCGGTGCTGCGCCAGTTTGAAATGCTGGGCGGTTTTGCGCTGAACAACTCGGTGGCGGTTATCCGCGCCCGCGACAAGCTGCATTCGCTGCAGTTATTGGCCAGCGCGGGAATCGATTTGCCGGTGACCGGGTTTGCCCATTCCCCCGATGATACCGGCGACCTGATCGAAATGGTCGGCGGCGCGCCGCTGGTGGTCAAGCTGGTGGAAGGGACGCAGGGGATCGGCGTGGTGCTGGCTGAAACCCGGCAGGCCGCCGAAAGCGTTATCGACGCCTTTCGGGGGCTGAACGCCCATATTCTGGTGCAGGAGTATGTCCGGGAAGCGCAGGGCAGGGATATTCGCTGTCTGGTCATCGGCGACCGGGTTGTGGCGGCCATCGAGCGACAGGCTAAACCGGGCGAGTTCCGTTCCAATCTGCATCGCGGCGGTTCGGCGCGAAAGGTGCGGATTACCGCCCGGGAGCGGGCCGTCGCGCTTAAAGCGGCTAAAACGCTGGGGCTGAACGTGGCCGGGGTGGATATTCTGCGCGCCGAACGCGGCCCGCTGGTGATGGAGGTGAACGCCTCGCCGGGGCTGGAAGGTATCGAAACCGCCACCGGGGTGGATATCGCCGGTATGATGATAGAATTTATCGAGCAGCACGTTCGGGCGTTATCGGTGCATAAAAGTTAGTTTTCCGCATAGCGGCCGTTACTTGCGCATTTATTACCGCTTCACCCGTTGTCTACATCACCTGTTTTGGCGTGGATCCGCAGCGTTACGGCTGGTTGTTTGCCGCGAATATTGTCGGGCTGATGAGTAATGGCACGCCGCGGATCATCGCGTTGTTTACCCTGACCGCGCGGGGTTCTGCGACGGCGGATTAACGGCTGCCGGCAGAGTTTCGGGTGAACTGTTGTTCCGTCATTGTCATTCCCCACTGATCACCCTGCCATTCTTTGAACAGTTCGAAGCCAAAGGATTCATAAAGACGCCGTGCAGCATTCAGACCACTAAAGGTCCAGAGCTGAACGGCATCGAACCCGCGCTTATCACAAAACGCCATTGCTTCACTGAGCAGTTTCCTGCCCATTCCGGTTCCACGGCAACCGTCATCTAGAATGAACCAGCGCAAATGCCCTTCGTTATTCCCGAGATCCTGACCATCTATGGCGACGGAACCGACAATTTTGCCGTTGTTTACCGCCAGCCAGATCTGATTACAGGGTTCATGCAAACGTCCGGCGAATTCAGCCAGCCCACAAGCCACCTTCCCTTCGAAGAAATGCCCGAAATTGTAATTTTTCGCATAATACGTTCCGTGCATTTCAGCAATTTTGCCAATCATGCCGGGCAGATACCCGGTGACAATGTCGATCGTTTTTTGCGGCGTGGTAGTCTCCAGATTACGGCAGCGCTCGAGCGCGCGGGCATATGCCGTAAGCCCGTGCGCGACAGTCTGTTGCTGCTCGTCGTCCAGATTCTCCAGCGCTTTTATCACCCGCATAGCGCCGTAGTCATTTATCCGGCTGACGGTCTGAACACCTTTTTCGGTCAGTTTCAACTGCTTAACTCGGGCATCATTGCCGGACTGCACTTCCAGCAATTCTCCCGCCGCCAGCAACCTGGAAAGCATCCGGCTGACGCTGGATTTTTCCAGCCCCAGGCACTGCACCAGCTGTGCGGCGGTCATCGCACCCTGATTTTCAATTTCCAGCAGGCTGTGTACGGCAGAAGGCGAATAGTCCGTGGCGGCCAGCGTGGCGTTCATAAAGCCAAGTTCACGCACCATAAGGCGTGAAGCGGAACGGATTTCTTCAATTAATGAGCGGTTCGGCATGAGTCATCTTCGGCAATAAATTGATAGTTGTATAATACAACCATTATTCTGTTTCTGCTGTCAATACGCCGATAACTATTCCAGCTGACAACCGGCATTGGCTGAGGCTGAACAAAGCCGGCGGGCGGCTACGGCCCGCTATAACATAAAATGCACAATCGGTCGTTTGTGATTTATCATGGTATCGGAACGCAATATTCCGTAAGCTATGGACCCCTTTTTTAACAACAGTCGGTATGAGGCAAAATGATGGATTCACTCATCGTCCCGGATTTGACTATGCTACGGCGGTGGCTGGATCAATTGAACATCGTGTTTTTTGAATGCGACTCCTGTCAGGCGCTGCATTTACCCCATATGCAGAATTTTGACGGGGTATTTGATGCGAAAGTCGATCTGGTGGACAACGTGGTGCTGTTCTCCGCGCTGGCGGAGGTGAAGCCCAGCGCGCTGATCCCGCTGGTCGGCGACCTGAGCCAGATCAACGCCAGCTCCCTGACGGTAAAAGCCTTTATTGACGTTCAGGATGATAATCTGCCGAAGCTGATTGTTTGCCAGTCGTTCAGCGTGGCCGCGGGGATGACGCTGGAACAGTTCAGGCATTTTATGCAGCAGTCCGAAGAGCAAATTTCGATGGTGATTTTAGAAGCCGGGGCCAATAATCTGCTGTTTATCGGTGATGAAGAAGATACCTCTGCTGGCAGGGTAACCACATCGTTCCTTCATTAATGCCATTGCTGCCAACGGCAGCAATCAGTTTCTCTTATTTGCGGTTAACCGTCGTTTATTCTGCATTTATGGCTTTATTGCCGGATATTCATCGATGTTTATCGCCAAATGGCCGGACGACATAAATAAAATGTGCATAAAAAATCGATAAAAACCATTTTTTAGCTTCGGCTATGGTGTGAGTGATGCAGTGCGGTTATGCTTAATTCCTGTAACGGCCACCCGCTAAAGTCGTATTTATTTCGGTGTCGACTATGCTGAATCCAGTGCATAGCCATTCATTGATTTTTATCGCGGACACGCTGGCGCAGGACGAGTTTTGTATCTGACCGGATACAAGTTTACCCCCATAAATTACCCCCTGGCATGGAGGAAGGAACGGATGTTCACCCAACGTAAAAAATTGTTATCGGGTGTTGTTGCCGGCTTGCTGATGGCCGCGTCCGTCACCGCATCTGCGGAACAGAAAACGCTGCATGTTTACAACTGGTCTGACTATATTGCGCCGGATACGCTGCAAAATTTCCAGCGGGAAACGGGCACCAAAGTGGTTTATGACGTGTTTGACTCCAACGAAGTATTGGAAGGCAAACTGATGGCCGGCAGCACCGGGTTTGATTTGGTGGTGCCCTCGGCCAGTTTTCTCGAGCGCCAGCTTGCCGCGGGGGTATTCCAGCCATTGGATAAAAGCAGGCTGCCGAATTATAAAAATCTCGATCCCGAGCTGTTGAAACTGATTGCCCAGCACGATCCGGATAACAAGTACGCGCTGCCCTATTTATGGGCGACCACCGGGATCGGCTACAACGTCGATAAAGTCAAAGCCGCGCTGGGCGCGGACGCGCCGCTGGACAGCTGGGATCTGGTGCTGAAGCCGGAAAATCTGGAAAAGCTGAAAAGCTGCGGCGTCTCTTTCCTGGATGCGCCCGAGGAGATTTTCGCCACCGTGCTGAACTATCAGGGCAAAGACGCCAACAGCAGCAAGGCGGCCGACTACACCGGGTCGGCGACGGAGCTGTTGTTAAAACTGCGTCCCAGCATTCGCTATTTTCATTCATCCCAATATATCAACGACCTGGCCAACGGCGACATTTGCGTAGCCATCGGTTGGGCCGGCGATGTGATGCAGGCCGCCAACCGCGCCAAAGAAGCGAAAAACGGCGTCAACGTTCATTACAGTATCCCGAAAGAGGGGGCGCTGGCTTTCTTCGACGTATTCGCCGTGCCGGCCGACGCCAAAAATCTCGATGCCGCCTATGAGTTTTTGAACTATCTGCTGAAGCCGGACGTTATCGCCAATATCAGCAACCATGTGTATTATGCCAGCGCCAATAAAGAAGCTGTGCCGCTGGTCAACGAAGAGATTCGTAACGATCCCGGCATCTATCCGCCCGCGGACGTACGCGCCAAACTGTTTACGCTTAAGGTGCAATCGCCACAGATTGACCGTACCCGCACTCGTGCTTGGACCAAGGTAAAAAGCGGTAAGTAAAGGTTTTTTATCCTGGTGTTACTGTAACAGACAGGCGGTTGATCCGCCTGTCTGTTCTATATATGCGTCACCGACTCGCTCTGCGTCAAAGCCATATGCTGGCCTGGCTCCGGGCGGTGACCTGTTCTGCTTTTGCCGGAGAGCAATGCGAAGTGAATGAAGCCATTCCCCGTCCCCAGCCCAAGCCCCAAAAAGCGGTAACGCCGTTGCTGGAAGTGCGTAACCTGACCAAATCGTTCGACGGGCAGGCCGCCGTCGATGATGTCAGCCTGACCATTTATAAAGGCGAGATATTCGCCCTGCTGGGCGCGTCCGGCTGCGGCAAGTCCACGCTGCTGCGTATGCTGGCGGGTTTCGAACACCCCACCCAGGGGCAAATAGTCCTGGACGGGCAGGATCTTTCGCTGGTTCCGCCCTATCAGCGCCCAATCAACATGATGTTTCAGTCATATGCGCTGTTTCCGCATATGACGGTGGAAAAGAATATCGCTTTCGGTCTGAAGCAGGATCGCCTGTCCCGTTCCGAGATCAAGGATCGCGTGGAGGAAATGCTGGCGCTGGTGCATATGCAGGAGTTCGCCAACCGCAAACCGCATCAGCTTTCCGGCGGCCAGCGGCAGCGCGTGGCATTGGCCCGCAGCCTGGCGAAGCGCCCCAAGCTGCTGCTGCTGGATGAGCCGATGGGGGCGCTGGATAAAAAACTGCGCGACCGTATGCAGCTTGAGGTGGTCGATATTCTGGAGCGCGTCGGCGTGACCTGCGTTATGGTGACGCACGATCAGGAGGAAGCCATGACGATGGCGGGCCGCATCGCCATTATGAACCGCGGCAAATTCGTGCAGATCGGCGAACCGGAAGAGATATACGAACACCCCAACACCCGCTTCAGCGCCGAATTTATCGGCTCCGTCAATATGTTCGAAGGGGTGCTGACCGAGCGGCGGGATGACGCCCTGATTATACGCAGTCCGGGGCTGGTGCATCCGCTGAGGGTGGATTCGGACGTCTCGGTGGTGGACGGCGTGCCGGTCTATATCGCCCTGCGGCCGGAAAAGATCGTGCTCTGTGACGAGGTGCCGGCCGACGGCTGCAATTTTGCCGTCGGGGAAGTGGTGCACATCGCCTATCTGGGTGATTTATCGATTTACCACGTCCGATTGAACAGCGGACAGATTATCAGCGCGCAGTTGCAGAACGCCTATCGCTACCGCAAGGGCGCGCCCACCTGGGGCGACGAAGTGCGGCTGAGCTGGGACGCCGACAGCTGCGTCGTGTTGACGGTGTAGCGAGGAAAAACCTAATGACAATGTTTCCCGAACACCGCACCGCGGCGCCGTCGCGGCAGGAAAGGGGGCGCTTGGCCATGCTGATGGCGCGCTGGCGCCAGGATCACGGACGTAAGCTGGTTATCGCGCTGCCTTATTTTTGGCTGCTGCTGCTGTTTATGCTGCCGTTCCTGATTGTCTTCAAGATCAGCCTGGCGGAAATGGCGCGCGCCGTGCCTCCCTACACCGACCTGGTGACCTGGGTGGATGACAGGCTGGATATTTCGTTAAATCTGGCGAACTACCTGCACCTGCTGGGCGACCCGCTGTACGTCGAGGCCTATCTGCAATCCTTGCAGGTGGCGGCGGTGTCGACCCTGTGCTGCCTGCTGATTGGCTATCCGCTGGCCTGGGCCGTGGCGCACAGCCGGCCTTCCACCCGTAATATCCTGCTGTTGCTGGTGATTCTGCCCTCCTGGACATCGTTTCTTATCCGCGTCTATGCCTGGATGGGGATCCTGAAAAACAACGGTATCCTGAACAACTTCCTGCTGTGGCTGGGGGTTATCGATCAGCCGCTGGTGATCCTGCATACCAATCTGGCGGTATATATCGGCGTGGTGTACTCCTATCTGCCCTTTATGGTGCTGCCGATCTATACCGCGCTGACCCGGCTGGACTACTCGCTGGTGGAAGCCTCCCTTGATTTGGGCGCGCGGCCGCTGAAAACCTTTTTCAGCGTTATCGTGCCGCTGACCAAGGGCGGGGTGATCGCCGGTTCGATGCTGGTGTTTATTCCCACCGTGGGCGAGTACGTGATCCCTGAACTGCTGGGCGGCCCGGACAGCATTATGATCGGCCGTATCCTGTGGCAGGAATTCTTTAACAATCGAGACTGGCCGGTGGCTTCGGCCGTGGCGATTATCATGCTGCTGTTGTTGATTATGCCGATTATCTGGTTCCACAAACATCAGAGCAAAGCGGCGGAGGGGGAAGCATGAACAATCTGCCGGTGGTTCGCTCGCCGTGGCGCATCGTGATTCTGGTGCTGTGCTTTACGTTTCTGTATGCGCCGATGCTGATGCTGGTGATCTACTCTTTCAACAGTTCCAAACTGGTAACGGTATGGGCGGGGTGGTCGACGCGCTGGTACGTCGAGCTGTTTCATAATTCCGCCATGATTAGCGCCGTGGCCCTCAGCCTGACGATCGCCGCGGCTTCCGCCACCATGGCCGTGGTGCTGGGTACGCTGGCGGCGCTGGTGATGGTGCGCTTTGGCAGCTTTCGCGGCTCAAACGGCTTTGCGTTTATGCTGACCGCGCCGTTGGTGATGCCGGACGTGATCACCGGGCTTTCCCTGCTGCTGCTGTTTGTGGCGCTGGGGCACGCCATCGGCTGGCCCACGGAGCGTGGAATGCTCACCATCTGGTTGGCGCATGTGACATTCTGCACCGCTTATGTCACGGTAGTGATCAGCGCGCGCCTGCGGGAGCTGGACCGCTCCATCGAAGAGGCGGCGATGGACCTGGGCGCCACGCCGTTAAAAGTCTTCTTTATCATTACGGTGCCGATGATTGCCCCGGCGCTGATCTCCGGCTGGCTGCTGGCGTTTACCCTGTCGCTGGACGATCTGGTGATCGCCAGCTTCGTCGCCGGTCCGGGGTCCACCACGCTGCCTATGCTGGTCTTCTCCAGCGTAAGGATGGGCGTTAATCCGCAGATTAACGCGCTGGCTTCTTTGATACTCTTGGTGGTAGGGATTATTGGCTTTATCGCCTGGTGGTTTATGGCCAGGGCTGAGAAGCAACGCCAGCGCGATATGCAAAAAGCGCGGCGAGGTTGATTCGTCGCCGGTCGTGCTTTATGCGCCTTGAGTGAACGACAACGCCGCCATCGTCTGGTGGCGTTGTTGCTCTGTATAAAGGACGAGAGGGTAAATGCGGTACAGGAAAAAGGAGATCGCCCAGCGAAAAGCCTATGCGCCGGTTCCGGTTATGGTGGCGGGCATCGCTATTATCGCCACCCGTTTGCTGGGCGTGTTGCTGTTGGCCTGGGAACTGGGCCTGAGCGAACTGGGGGGATGGATAGGCAGCAGCGCCCAGTCATGGGACGCTACGCTGGTTTTGCTGTTGTCCCTGGTGATTGTTTGCGCCGAGGTGCGCTGCGGATTTGCGGTGCTGACGGGGGCCAACTGGGGGCGCTGGGGATACGTTATCTGCCAGTGCCTGGTGGCGCTGTATATGCTGCTGGCGTCGGTGAGCGAGTATTTCCCGGCGATATTTCATATCTCCGGCGATAGCCATACGGCGGTGCTGCATCAGCTGTTATTACAGAAAATACCGGATTTGCTGGTGATCTTCCTGCTGTTTTTTCCGCGCCGCAGCCGACGGTTTTTTACTCGTCTCATCCCTGAGACTCGCCCTGCGGGGCGCGGCAAGGTGCGATGAAAATGCTCTCTACACATTTGGGAAAAGATCTCTGTTAGCGTAGTGAGGGTTTCGTGCGCACTTACCTCAGTCGATTTCTACAACCGTAGCAGCACGCGCCCGGCACGGGGGCTTGTTTGTATCTTTGTATTTAACATGCTGATATTAAAGAACTCAGTATTTACATCGTTCACCCTATGGCGTAAGAAATTACGCTGAGGTGGACGACCCCGCGAATGAGCAGCATGGATGCTGCTCAAGCCAGTGCCGCGTCGGACAAAAACGCCGGGAGCGTTTTTGAACAGCGCTTGCGCTGGCCCGCCAGGGCGAGTCTCAGGGATGAGACGAGTATTCCGTCACTGGCGGTTCGGAAAAGGGGGCGACCGCCGAAGGCACCGCGTTAGCGGCGTGATTTCAGCCACAAGCCCGGGTCCGGAGGGTGGTGGCGTTTGAACCACCCTGCGTCGGGCGCGTGCTACGATGTAGCAAAGAAATGGTGGCTTTATCGCGCACGAAATATTCTCAGGCGTTACATATTTCAATTTCTAGGGATTTCCCAGGCCCCGGCTTTTTTTACCGCGGCGGAAATAACGGCGCGGCGGTGGTACAATCCGCGCCATTCTGTTTTCACCCTTAACCGTTAGATTCTCTCTATGCATTGTGCGCAGTACAGCGCGGGAACCTGCCGTTCCTGCCAGTGGCTGGAAAAAGCCTATCCACAGCAGTTGGCCGACAAACAGCAACACCTTGCCGATTTGCTCCGCTCTCGCGCGGTTCAGCAATGGCTGCCGGTTTGCCCTTCGGCGCAGTCCGCGTTTCGCAACAAGGCGAAAATGGTGGTCAGCGGCAGCGTTGAGCGGCCGCTGCTGGGGATGCTGCATCGCGACGGGACGGCGGTCGATCTGTGTGACTGCCCGCTCTATCCGCACAGCTTCGCGCCGGTGTTTGCGGCGCTGAAAATATTTATCGCCAGGGCAGGGCTGACCCCCTATAACGTCGCCCGCCGGCGCGGAGAGCTAAAGTACCTGCTGCTGACGGAAAGCGTTTCGCGCGGCGCCTTTATGCTGCGCTTTGTACTGCGTTCGGAAACCAAGCTCGCCCAGCTGCGCGCGGCGTTACCCTGGCTGCAACGGCAGTTGCCCCAACTTGAGGTGATTTCAGCCAATATTCAGCCGGTGCATCAGGCGATTATGGAAGGGAAGACGGAAATTATCCTCAGCGACGCGGCGACGCTGGCGGAACGGTTCAACCAGGTGCCGCTGTACATCCGTCCGCAAAGTTTTTTCCAGACCAACCCGCAGGTGGCCGGCGCGCTCTATGCCACGGCCCGCGCCTGGGTGGAGGAACTGAATATCCGCAGCATGTGGGATCTGTTCTGCGGCGTGGGGGGCTTTGGCCTGCACTGCGCCACGCCGCAGATGCGGCTGACCGGCATCGAGATCAGCGTCGAAGCCATCGCCTGCGCGCGCCTGTCCGCCGCACAGCTGGGATTGACGCAGGTGGAGTTTCAGGCGCTGGATTCGACGCGCTTCGCCACCGCCCGGGAGCAGATCCCGGATCTGGTGCTGGTGAATCCGCCGCGCCGCGGGATAGGCGCGGAGCTGTGCGCCTATCTGAGCCGTATGGCGCCGCACTATATTCTTTACTCCAGCTGTAACGCCGCCAGCATGGCGCAGGACCTGGATGAGCTGAAAAACTATCGCGCGCGGCGCGTGCAGCTGTTCGATATGTTCCCGCATACCGCGCATTACGAAGTGCTGACGCTATTGCAAAAAGAAGATGCGGCCGATTAGCGGAACGTTTAAGGCGCGACGCGGCGCCGTTAAGCGCCGCGCGGAGTATAGCGGGGGGAAGGTTTTACTGCGGGAACCACTTATCGTTGATGGCCTGATAGGTGCCGTCCGCTTTGATGGCGTCCAGCGCCTTATTCAGTTTTTCCAGCAGGGCCTGGTCGTTGGGACGAACGGCGATGCCCAGCCCCGTACCGAAGTATTCGGGATCGGTAACGTGCTCGCCGACCGTTGCCAGATCCGGGTTGGTTTTAATCCACTCATTCACCACGGCGGTATCGCCGAACACGCCGTCAATACGGCCGTTTTTCAGATCCAGCACCGCATTCTGATAGCTGTCGTAAGAGACGGTCTGCACTTCCGGGTGCTTGTCATGCATATATTTTTGATGCGTGGTGCCGTTCTCCATCCCGATGCGTTTGCCCTGCAACGCGGCGAAATCGCTGAATTTCCCTTTTTGGGCGATCACCACCGCCGAGTTGGCATAGTAGGGCTGGGTAAACGCCACCTGCTTGCTGCGCTCGGGGGTAATGTCCATCCCTGAAATCACCGCGTCGTAACGGCGGAATTTCAGCGCCGGGATCAGGCTGTCGAAAGCCTGATTGGTGAAGGTGCAGGTGGCCTGCATCTGCTTGCACAGCGCTTTCGCCAGATCCATATCGAAACCGACGATATCGTTATTGGCGTCCAGCGATTCAAACGGCGGATAGGTCGCGGACGACGCGAAGCGGATGGTATCCGCGGCCATGGCGCCGCATGTCATCCCGCCCAGTAAGGCGGCGAGCAATAATTTTTTCATCTACATACTCCAGTCTGTGCGGATGTTAGTGGGATATTCAAGGCTAGTTGCGTCGTTCGAACGCCAGCGCGCGCCGTTCAATCAGACGCATCAGCAGGGTGAGCAATCCGTTGACGCAGAGATAGATGATCCCCGCCGCGCCGAAAACCATCACGTCGTAGGTGCGGCCGTACATCAACTGGCTGTACCCCATGACCTCCATCAGGGTAATGGTGTAAGCCAGAGAGGTACTCTTAAACACCAGCACCACTTCATTCGAATAGGATGAGAGCGCGCGTTTAAAGGCGAACGGCAACAGGATGCGCAGCGTCTGTTTCCGCGACATGCCCAGCGCCGCGCAGGACTGCCACTGGCCGGCGGGAATGGCTTTTACCGCGCCATAAAACAGCTGGGTGGTGTAGGCGGCGCTGTTGAGCGCCAGGGCGATCATGGCGCACAGCCACGGCTGCGACAGCAGGTGCCATAGCCAGGGAATTTGCTGTATGGAACTGAACTGGCCGGGACCGTAGTAGATCAGGAAGATCTGCACCAGCAGCGGCGTGCCGGTAAAAAGGGTGATATAACCCTTCGCCAGCGTCGATATCACCGGCGTTTTCAACGTCAGCACCACCGTCAGCAGCAGCGACAGCGCCAGGGCGACGATAAGCGCCGCCACGGTGAGCGTCAGGCTGGTATGCAGTCCCTTAAGCAGCTCGGGCAGGTATGCGAGCATCAGGAAGCCCTCCGTTCAAAACGCGTGGTTCTCAGTTCAATCCGTTTCAGAACGTACTGGCTGAACAGGGTGATCAGCAGGTAAATGGCGGCGGCGATCACGTACCAGGTAAAGGGTTCCTGCGTCCGCGTGGCGATGCTTTTGGTTTGCAGCATCAGGTCATTGACGCTGATCAGCGAAACCAGCGCGGTGTCCTTCAGCAAGACCAGCCACTGGTTGCCCAACCCCGGCAGGGCGTGACGCCACATCTGCGGCATAATCAGGCGGATAAAAATAGCCGACTTGCTTAACCCCAGCGCCTGGCCGGACTCCCATTGCCCCTGCGGCACGGCTTTCAGCGCGCCGCGCAGCGTTTGCGAGGCATAGGCGGCATACAGCAGCGCCAGTGCGATCACGCCGCACAGAAACGGGCTGACTTCAAACATCTCGATGTTCGCTTGTACCGGGATCTGCACCAGATACAGATTCAGGGTAAAGCCGTCCGCCAGCATCAGCAGCAATTGAGAGGAGCCAAAATAGACGAACAGTACCACCAGAATTTCCGGCAGGCCGCGTAATAGCGTTACCAGCGCGGTGCCGCACCAGCCGACCGCTTTCCAGCGGGCGGTTTCCCAGATGGCGAACAGCATGGCGAGGACAAGTCCCAGCGCCAGTGCGCAAACGGCAAGGCCGACGGTCATCCCGGCGGCGCTTGCAAGAGGGTGAAATTCAATCATTGAGAGTCAGATTACTGCTGGAACCATTTTTGATAGATGGTCTGATAAGTACCATCCTGTTTGATTTTGCTGAGCGCGTCGTTGAATTTCTTCAACAGTTCATCGTTATTCTGACGAACCGCAATCCCCAGACCGACGCCGAAATAGCCTTTATCCGTCACCGGTTGACCGACCGCGGATAGGTTTTCATTCTGTTTCAGCCACTCGTTCACCACCGCGGTATCGCCGAACACCGCATCCAGTCGGCCGTTTTTCAGGTCCAGAACGGCATTCTGATAGCTATCGTAAGGCACGGTGGTAATTTCGCTGTGCTTATCCAGCAGGTATTTCTGGTGGGTGGTGCCGTTTTGTACGCCGATGCGTTTCCCTTTCAGCTCACCGACGTCGGCGGCTTTGCCTTTCTGGGCGATAAACAGCGCCGAGTTGTCATAATAGGGTTGGGTAAAAGCGACCTGTTTCTGACGTTCCGGGGTGATATCCATTCCGGCGATAACCGCTTCAAAACGACGGAATTTCAGCCCTGGGATCAGGCTGTCGAACGCCTGGTTGCTGAAGGTGCAGGTAGCCTGTATCTCTTTGCACAGCGCGTTGGCCAGATCGATATCAAAGCCCTGGATCTTATTGCCGGCGTCAACGAACTCGAACGGAGGGTAAGAGGCTTCGGTGGCGAAACGGATGGTTTCCGCCGCGCCGGCGGAAACGCTGGCGCCGGCGAGTAGTAGTACGACGATCGCTTTTTTCATCATAATTTTCCTGAAATTAATCAATGTGATAAATAGCTGGCGAAGGCAGACGTCTGCGGCTGGGCAAAATGAGCGGCATCCCCTTGCTCCACAATACGTCCGTTCTCCATATATACCACTCTGCTGGCCGTTTTCCGCGCGAACTCCACCTCATGGGTGACGATTACCTGGGTAATGCCGGTTTGCGTCAGCTCATGGATGATGCTCACTACCTGAGCGGTAATTTCAGGGTCCAGCGCGGCGGTGGGTTCATCGAATAACAGCACCTGCGGTTCCATCATCAGCGCGCGGGCGATGGCGACGCGCTGTTGCTGTCCGCCGGAGAGATGAAGGGGATAGCGATCGGCGAAATCATTCAAACGCAGGCGGGTGAGCAGTTTGTCGGCACGGGCTTTGGCCTGATCTTTATGCAGCCCGAGCACGCGGCAGGGGGCTTCGATCAGGTTTTGCGCCACCGTCAGATGGGGCCAGAGGTTATATTGCTGAAAAACCATGCCCACGTTCTGACGCAGTTCGCGAATGGCGCCGTCGCCGGGGGCATGAGCGAAATCAAACTGATTGCCCGCGATCGCCAGCTGACCGGAACTCGGCATTTCCAGCAGATTCAGGACGCGCAGCAAGGAACTTTTCCCCGCGCCGCTCGGTCCGAGCAAAACCAGGGTTTCGCCCGCCGGGCAGGTCAGTGTAATGTCGAACAACGCCTGGTATGCGCCGTAGAAGCAGTTAATGCTGTTTAGTTGAATACTCATGCGTAAGAATTGAATAGCCATTGATGCCGCGAATGTTAACGTCGGCAGAATACTTATGCAATCGCCGCGGGTTAAAATTTGCTGATAAGCGAATTATTGCTTAAATAATAGCATAAAATACTAGCTTGACGGTGAGCGGGCCGGGTTTGTCGGGGAAGAGATAAGCCGCGCGGATAATTAGCGCGCGGCTGGCATAGAAACGGCGATCCGCCCGACTATTTTAATCCCGCAGTTGCCCTGTAACAGAACGGTGATATAGGGTATTACGCCTATCAACAGTTCAAGGAGTCCACCATGCATTTATCCACCACCCCGAATCTGGAAGGTTTTACCATTACGGAATACTGCGGCGTCGTAACCGGAGAAGCCATCCTCGGCGCCAACATTTTTCGTGATTTCTTTGCCGGCATTCGCGACATCGTGGGCGGACGCTCCGGCGCTTATGAAAAGGAATTGCGCAAGGCAAGGCAGATTGCGTTTAAAGAGTTGCAGGAACAGGCGGCGGATTTGGGCGCCAATGCCGTGGTCGGGATTGATATCGACTATGAAACCGTGGGTAAAGACAGCAGCATGCTGATGGTGTCCGTCAGCGGGACTGCGGTAAAAGTCGTTCGCTAGTCGCTGTTTAATCACTTTATACGGGAAACCGACGCTCGTCGGAACATCATGACCAAATGCATCGCTATGCTGATGTTGCTATTGCTGGCCGGGTGCCAGTCAGCCTCATCGCTGAAGGATCTCGGGAGTTATAAAGTCGATATGGCGCACCGGGCGCAGGCGCAGGAGGCGCGCATCCGTTTTCTGGTGATCCACTATACGGCGGAGGATTTCCCCACCTCGCTGAGCACGCTGACGGACGAACACGTCAGCGCGCATTATCTTATTCCCGCGCATCCGCCCCTTGACCGGGGTAAGCCGGTGGTGTGGCAACTGGTGGCGGAATCGCAGGCGGCATGGCACGCCGGCGCCAGCGGCTGGCGCGGATTCACGCGTCTCAATAATTCGTCGATCGGTATTGAGCTGGAGAACGCCGGCTATCGGCGTACGCTGACCGGGGTAAAATGGACGCCGTTTCCCGCGGCGCAAATCGCCGTGCTGAGCGATATGGCCCGGCAGATCGTCGAGCGCTATGGGATAGCGCCGCAGAACGTGGTGGCCCACAGCGATATCGCCCCGCTGCGCAAGCAGGATCCCGGACCGCTGTTTCCCTGGGAACAGCTGGCGCGGGCGGGCATCGGCGCCTGGCCGGAGGCGGCGCGGGTGAGGTTCCATCTTGACGGCCGCGACCCCGCCCGGCCGGTGGATGTAGACCGCCTGTTGGCGAAGCTGGCGCGCTACGGCTACCAGGTGCGCGATGATATGAGCGCTCGGCAGAAGCGGCAGGTTATCGCCGCCTTTCAGATGCACTTCCGTCCGCGGGATTACCGGGGAGAGGCGGATGCGCAGACGGAAGCCATCGCCGACGCCCTGCTGGAGAAGTACGCCGCGCCGTGAACGATAACGGCTGCGGTGACGCCGTCTTGACCGGCGCGCGTTGTTCACGCCAGTACGGTATCCCCCTGTAACCGGCAGCTACAGGCCAGCACATAGCCCTGAGCGATTTCCTCCGGGGTCAGGGTCATGGTGCTGTCGGTGTGGTAGTCGCCGGACAGAATGCGGGTTTTACAGCTTCCGCATACGCCCGCGCGGCAGGCGGCGAGCACCGGCGCCTTATTGGCCTCCAGCGCCGCCAGCAGGCTGACGCCCACCGGAACGCGCAGTTTTTGCAACGGGCGGCTGATGGTGAGCGTAAGCCGGTCGCCGTCGTCATACGGGGCGCCGTCAGCCACATAGAACTGCTCTTTAAAGAAGCGCTGCGCTGGCACGCCGGACTGCCGACAGAACCTCTCTACCTGCTCCATATAGGGCGCCGGACCGCAGGTCATCACGGTGCGGCCGGCGATATCCGGCGCCAGCGCCAATAACAGCTCAGAGGTAATCCGCCCGGCGAGAAAACCCGGCGCCGCATCCTTTTCCGCCATCAGCGTCAGTTGCAGGCGGTCTGGGTAACGCCGCGCCAGTTCCCGCCACTCGTCGGCAAAAATAACCTGCTGCGGATTGCGCACGTTAAAAATCACCCGCAGGTCGGCGCTTGGTCGCTTGGCGAGCAGCCAGCGGCACATCGACATAACGGGGGTGACGCCGCAGCCCGCCGCCATCATCAGATAACTTTCGCCGGCGGCGCGCGCGTAGGTAAATTCTCCCTGCGCATCCGACAGCCACAGGTAATCGCCCGGTTTCAGCTTTTGCGTCAGCCAGCGCGAACCGAGCCCCTTATCCAGCCGGCGCACCGTCAGCGTGATAAAGCGGCTAAGCCCCGGCGATGACGATAGCGTATAGGCCCGCAGAGCGTCCGGGCTATCGGCGATGCTCACCAGGGCATACTGGCCGGGCTGATAGGGATAGAAGTCGTGGTTAATCAACGCTATTGTCCAAACATCAGGGGTTTCCTGAACGATCGAATGCACCTGCATACGGTTGGGACAAAGCGGGGTCGGCATGGTCATGACATTATCTCCATCAGGCGGCCAGAATGGCGTTCATATCCTGTTCGACCGTGGTGATGGCGCGCATGCCGAACTTCTCGTTCAGGATCGCCAGCAGATTTTCGGTCAGGAACCCCGGCGCCGTCGGGCCGGTATAGATATTCTTCACGCCGAGGGACAGCAGGGTCAGCAGGATGACGATAGCTTTCTGTTCAAACCACGACAGCACCAGGCTGAGAGGCAGATCGTTGACGCCGCAGCCCAGTTTCTCCGCCAGTTTGACCGCCAGAATAATGGCGGCGTAGGCGTCGTTGCACTGGCCGACGTCCAGTAACCGCGGCAGGCTTTCCAGGGTGCCGAAATCCAGCTTATTGAAACGGTACTTGCCGCAGGCCAGCGTCATAATCAGGCAGTCGTCGGGAACCTTGACGGTAAAGTCGGTAAAATAGCTGCGCTCTGCGCGGCTGCCGTCGCAACCGCCCACCAAAAAGACGTGGCGAAGTTTCTTTTGGGCGACCAGGTCGATAACGGTATCGGCGGCGCTCAGCAGGGTTTCCCGGCCGAAACCGACGGTAATCAGATGTTCGATCTCGCTGTATGGGAACCCGGCCAGCCGCTGCGCCTGGGCGATAACCGGGCTGAAATCATCTCCTTCCAGATGGTTGACGCCCGGCCAGCCGACGATGCTGCGCGTCCAGATGCGATCGCCGTAGTTGCCGACATTGGGATCGATAATGCAGTTGGACGTCATGACGATGGCGCCGGGGAACCTGGCGAACTCCGTTTGCTGATTCTGCCAGCCGCTGCCGTAGTTGCCCACCAGGTGTTTGAATTTCTTCAGTTCGGGATAACCGTGCGCCGGCAGCATTTCGCCGTGGGTGTAGATATTGATGCCGCTGCCTGCGGTCTGTTCCAGCAGCATACGCAAATCTTTCAGGTCATGGCCGGAGATCAGAATGGCTTTACCGGCAACGGGGCGCACGTTAACCGCCGTCGGCTGCGGATGACCGTAAGCCTCGGTTTCGCCGCGATCGAGGATCGCCATAACGTTAAAGTTCATCGCGCCGATGCCCATGGCGTTGTTCAGCAGGGTGTCGACGTCGGTGGGATGCGTGCCCAGCCAGGCCATCAGGGTATGGTATTGCGCATAGATAGCCTCATCATACTGACCGAGAACGTGCGCATGCTCCATATAGGCGGCGGCGCCTTTCAGGCCGTACAGGCACAGCATGCGCAGACCGTGAACGTCGTCGCCCACGGCGTTTTTGTCATGGTCCAGCGCGAAGTCGGCCGCCTGGCGCAACAGCGTCGGGATATCGTCGCCGGCCAGTTGCAGTTCCGCCATGGGATGGGTGACGGCAACGCCCGCCTCCAGCAAACGGCAGCGCGCTGCCAGCGACTGACGCAGCGTAATGGCTTCCCGGGCGTAGCCGATAATCCGCTGCGAGTCGAAGTTGACGTTGGTTAACGTGGAGAAAAAGGCGCGCGGGGCGAAGCTGTCGATATCATGATCGACGATGCCCAGCTCGCGGGCTTGCAGCGCCCAGGCCGACAGCCCTTGCAATACGGCGACCAGAAGGTCTTGCAGATCGGAGGTTTCCGCGCTTTTACCGCACATGCCCTGCGCGTAAGAGCAGCCATTTCCAGCCGGGGTACGGATGGTTTGTTCGCATTGCACACAAAACATAATCACTTCCTTTTTTAAAGTTGCATTTTAAATGCCTCTTTTGAAGCATAGAGGGTCGCGCCATAGGGAAAAAGGCTTTTTTAACGTCACGTTAGATAAAGTTGATTTAGCGCAATTTTGACGGCGGGCAATGAAAATGACTCTCAATCACTGCCCGAAAAGGGAGAGGCAAGGAGGACTATGCGGAAAAAAACGCCATCAGGATCGGCGCGGCCAGGCTCAGCAGAAAACCGTGCACGATGGCGGCCGGCACCATATCCACCCCCGCGCTGCGCTGTAATACCGGCAAAGTGAAGTCCATCGAGGTGGCGCCGCATAATCCCAGGGCGCAGGAGCGGTTGCGCTGAATTAGCGCCGGGATCAGCATAATGGCCAGCAGTTCACGGGTCAGATCGTTAAAAAAGGCCGCGCTGCCGATAACCGGGCCTAATGCGTCGGTGAGCAGGATGCCCGACAACGAGTACCAGCCATAGCCGGAGGCCAGCGCCAGACCGGTTTTCAGCGGCAAACCCAGCGCCCAGGCCGCCAGCGCGCCGCCGGCAAGCGCGCTGACGCCGACCACCAGCGCGACCATCATGCCGCGTCGATTCAACACAATCTGGCGCAGCGTCATGCCGCTGTTGCGCAGCTGTATTCCCACCAGAAACAGCAACAGTATCAGCGCGTACTCGCTGCCCTGACTGGCATGGCTCAGGCCGGACCACTGGGTTAGCCCCAGCAGAAACCCGCCGAATACCACGCCGCACAGCCCGAGCGAGTCAAGGATCATATGCAGCCGGGAGGGGAGCGTCTGCCGTTGATCGGCGCCACGCCATGGGTAGCGTTTTTCCAATAACCACAGCGCCGCGATATTCGCCGCGACGATGCACAGGGTGCAAACGACGGCATAGCGAAAAATCAGCAGCAGATTGCTGCCGAGATTATCCAGAAACGCCAGACTGATGCCCATCAGAAACAGAATGACATACACCATCCAGCTCAGCAGACGGTTAATGGAGCGTAATGCTTTTTTGGCGCGCAGCGGCACCAGATAGCCCAGCATAAGCGGCAATAAAATAATTAATAACCCTGAATACATCACAGAATAGAGGTCCTTAGGAAGAAAAGCCGGTCGCTGGAGGGGAAAATGACATAATCTATTAAAATTAAACAAATTATCATCTTGAGTAAAGTCTTGTCTGGCGGCCTGACACAGGCAGCGGCGGGTTTTATCATTACGTCCGGTGCGGCAAGGCGAAAACAGGAGACGTGGATGTATCTGGAAAGCGTAGAGATTCTGGGATTCCGGGGGATTAATCGGCTGTCGCTGGTGCTGGAAGATAATACCGTGCTGATCGGCGAGAACGCCTGGGGCAAGTCCAGCCTGCTGGATGCGTTGTCTCTGCTGCTGGCGCCGACGCTGCCGCTTTATCATTTCGACAGAGAGGATTTTCATTTTACGCCGGGCGATGAAACCAGCCGCGAGCGCCACCTGCAGGTTATCTTCACTTTCTGTGAAGCGGCGTCCGGGCGCCATCTGGCGCCGCGCTACCGCACGCTTGAGCGCGTGTGGGTGGAAGGCGCGGGATCGCGGCAGCGGATTTTTTACCGCCTGGAAGGCGAGGTCGACGAAAGCGAGGCGGTCTTTACCTGGCGCAGCTTTCTTGACGCCGAAGGGCGCCCGATACCGCTAAGCGATATTGACGAACTGGCCCGCGAGGTGATCCGTTTGCACCCGGTGCTGCGTCTGCGGGATGCCAGGTTTATGCGGCGTCTGCGTTCGGGAACCCTGGCCGTCGCCGCGGATAACGGCAATGAAAAGCTGGCGCGGCAGTTTGAACAGCTGATGGGCGAGCTGGCGCAAAATCCGCAGAAACTGACCGATAAGGAGCTGCGGCAGGGGCTGGCGGCGATGCGCCAATTGCTTGAACACTATTTTTCCGAACAAAACGCCACGCTGAATGAGCGGCGGCATCATCGCCATGCACGGGCGCACAACGGAAAATCCTGGCGCTCGCTGGACAATATCAACCGCCTTATCGCCGATTCGAACAACCGCAGCCGGCGGATTATCCTGCTGGAACTCTTTTCCACGCTGTTACAGGCCAAAGGCGCGGTGACGCTGGACGCGCATTCCCGCCCTCTGTTATTAATCGAAGATCCGGAAACGCGTCTGCATCCGATTATGCTGTCGGTGGCGTGGGGGTTGCTGATGCAGCTGCCGCTGCAGAAAGTCACCACCACCAATTCGGGGGAACTGTTGTCGCTGGTGCCGATGGAGCAGGTTTGCCGTCTGGTGCGCGAATCATCGCGCGTGGCGACCTATCGCATCGGCCGACAGGGGATGAGCGCGGAGGACAGCCGGCGTATTGCCTTCCATATTCGTTTTAATCGCCCTTCGTCGCTGTTTGCCCGCTGCTGGCTGCTGGTGGAGGGGGAAACCGAAGTCTGGATGCTGAATGAGCTGGCCCGGCAGTGCGGCCACCACTTTGCCGCCGAAGGCGTTAAAGTCATTGAGTTTGCCCAGTCGGGGCTGCGGCCGTTGCTGAAATTCGCCCAGCGCATGGGCATTGAATGGCATGTGCTGGCCGATGGCGACGACGCCGGGAAAAAGTATGCCGCCACGGCGCAAAGCCTGTTGTCAAAGCAGGGAGAAAGGGAGCGCGACCACCTGACCGTCTTGCCGGCGCTGGATATGGAGCATTATATGTACCGCGCCGGATTCGCCCACGTCTATCACCGGGTGGCGCAACTGCCGGAAAAGGTGCCGCTGTCCATGCATAAAATCATTATGAAAGCGGTTCATCGATCGTCGAAGCCGGACCTGGCCATTGAAGTGGCGATGGAAGCCGCAACCATGGGCGGCGACGCCATCCCGCCGCTGATCCGCGGCATGTTTTCCCGGGTGCTGTGGTTGGCTCGCGGGCGCGCCGATTAGCGGTTGAACCACCGGCGGCTTAACGCCGGTTCAACCGCCGCGATTCGGAAAAAAGAGAGCAGGGAAGCGCTTGAGGCTTGATTTATTTTTTAGCGCCCCAACCTGGATTTGAAGGCGGTAAAGATAAAATGCCGGTCGAACGATCAGACCAGCATTTTTGTACTAACCTGAATAAAAATCGAAATTTTTTAGTTAAGGCACAGTGTTTATCAGGCGACGGTTTCGCTGACCAGGGGCACGATCAGACTTGCATGATTACCTTTCGGTCCTTGATGAACGTCGAACCTGACAACCTGTCCAGCCTTTAGCGTTCGGTATCCGTCCATTTGAATTGTCGAGTAGTGAGCGAAGATATCTTCACCGCCCCCTTCAGGACAGATAAAACCGAAACCCTTGGCGTTATTGAACCATTTAACAGTACCTGTCTCCATGCTGGACATCCTTCGCAAGAGTATTTTTTAAGGTAAGGTGAGGTTATTTGGTTAAGTGAATACGAATTGATTAAAACCTCATCAATTCAACACTACACTGTAGTGAAATCGATCCCGGCGTCAAGCGATCCACATTTTAGGACCAGGGTCTTTGTGTCAAAATTTGATGCAGATAACGCTATTGCCGGCTTTTATTCAGCGTTGCGTAGTGAATTCGAGGGATCGAAGACAGTAGACCGCGCTTTCGGGCAACGATTTTGGTCCCCGGATGGTAAAACGAAAACCAGACGTGCTACTGTAAATACAGTTCGCTACGGTGATATTCAGACGACGTTGGACAGACAATGGGAAACGATAAAACGTGGTCGCAATCAGAGAGCCTGACCGCCGATCAACATAAAGAAAAACTGCAACCGCCATCGATGTATAAAGTGTTATTGAACAACGATGATTACACGCCGATGGAATTTGTTATTGACGTTCTGCAAAAGTTCTTTTCTTATGATATTGAACGTGCAACGCAACTGATGCTGACGGTTCACTATCAGGGAAAGGCGATTTGCGGCGTGTTCAGCGCTGAAGTGGCTGAAACCAAAGTTGTACAGGTAAACCGTTACGCCAGAGAAAATGAGCACCCGCTGCTCTGTACGCTGGAAAAAGCCTGAAGTCAGGCAATTCATTGGGGGAGGGGCATATGCTCAATCAAGAACTGGAACTCAGTCTCAACATGGCTTTCGCCAGAGCGCGTGAGCACCGGCACGAGTTTATGACCGTGGAGCATTTGCTGTTGGCTCTGCTCAGTAATCCGGCCGCACGTGAAGCACTGGAAGCCTGCACGGTGGATTTGACCGCGCTGCGCCAGGAACTGGAAACCTTTATTGAACAGACCACGCCGACGCTGCCGCAAAGCGACGACGAGCGTGAAACGCAGCCGACGCTGAGCTTCCAGCGCGTGTTGCAGCGCGCGGTCTTTCACGTTCAGTCATCGGGGCGCAGCGAAGTTTCAGGGGCGAACGTGCTGGTCGCCATTTTCAGCGAACAGGAGTCTCAGGCGGCGTACCTGCTGCGCAAGCATGACGTCAGCCGTTTGGACGTGGTGAATTTTATTTCGCACGGGACGCGTAAAGAAGAGTCCGGGCAGGCCCCAAACCCGGAAAATCCTGTCAATGAAGAGCAGGCCGGAGGGGAAGACCGTATGGAAAACTTCACCACCAATCTGAATCAGCTGGCGCGCGTCGGCGGCATCGACCCGCTTATCGGCCGGGACAGAGAGCTGGAGCGGACCATTCAGGTACTGTGCCGGCGGCGTAAAAACAACCCGCTGCTGGTGGGGGAATCCGGCGTCGGCAAAACGGCCATCGCCGAAGGGCTGGCCTGGCGGATTGTGCAGGGCGACGTGCCGGAGGTGATGGCGGACTGCACGCTCTATTCGCTGGATATCGGTTCTTTACTGGCCGGAACGAAATATCGCGGCGATTTTGAAAAACGCTTCAAGGCGCTGTTGAAACAGCTGGAACAGGATAAGAACAGCATCCTGTTTATTGATGAAATTCATACGATTATCGGCGCGGGCGCCGCCTCCGGCGGTCAGGTCGACGCGGCCAATCTGATCAAACCGCTGCTCTCCAGCGGCAAGATCCGCGTTATCGGCTCCACCACCTATCAGGAATTCAGCAATATCTTTGAAAAGGATCGAGCGCTGGCGCGTCGTTTCCAGAAAATCGATATCACTGAACCGAGCGTGGAAGAAACGGTACAGATCATCAACGGCCTGAAGCCGAAGTATGAAGCCCACCATGACGTTCGCTATACGGCGAAAGCGGTGCGCGCGGCGGTGGAGCTGGCGGTGAAATACATCAACGACCGCCATCTGCCCGACAAGGCGATCGACGTGATTGACGAAGCCGGCGCCCGCAGTCGGCTGGTGCCGGTCAGCAAGCGCAAGAAAACGGTCAATGTGGCGGATATCGAATCCGTGGTGGCGCGCATTGCCCGTATTCCGGAAAAAACGGTGTCGTCCAGCGATCGCGACGTGCTGAAAAACCTGAGCGAGCGCCTGAAGATGCTGGTGTTCGGGCAGGACAAAGCGATTGAAGCGCTGTCGGAATCCATCAAGATGAGCCGCGCCGGGTTGGGGCAGGATCGCAAGCCTATCGGCTCCTTCCTGTTCGCCGGGCCGACCGGGGTGGGTAAAACGGAAGTCACGCTGCAGCTGGCGAAAGCGCTGGATATCGAGCTGCTGCGCTTCGATATGTCCGAATATATGGAGCGCCACACCGTCAGCCGTTTGATCGGCGCGCCTCCGGGCTATGTCGGCTACGATCAGGGCGGCCTGCTGACCGACGCGGTGATTAAGCATCCGCATTCGGTGCTGCTGCTGGATGAGATCGAGAAGGCGCACCCCGATGTGTTTAACCTGCTGTTGCAGGTGATGGATAACGGCACTCTGACGGATAACAACGGCCGCAAAGCCGACTTCCGCAACGTGATCGTGGTGATGACCACCAACGCCGGCGTGCGGGAAACCCAGCGTAACTCTATCGGCATTATCCAGCAGGATAACAGCACCGATGCGATGGAAGAGATCAAGAAAGTGTTTACGCCGGAGTTCCGTAACCGTCTTGACGGCATTATCTGGTTCAACCATCTGTCTACGGACGTGATTCAGCAGGTGGTGGATAAATTCATCGTTGAGTTGCAGGCGCAGCTGGATGCGAAGGGCGTATCGCTGGAAGTCAGCGACGAAGCGCGCGATTGGCTGGCGACCAAAGGCTATGATAAAGCCATGGGGGCCCGTCCGATGGCGCGGGTGATGCAGGAAAACCTCAAGAAACCGCTGGCCAACGAACTGCTGTTCGGATCGCTGGTCGACGGCGGCTCGGTCAAGGTTGAACTGGATAAGGAGACGCAGCAGCTGACCTACGGTTTCCAGAGCGCGCAGAAGCATAAAGCGGAAGGCGCGGTTCACTAGGCCACCCCCTCCCGGCCTCCCCCTTGACAGGGGGAGGAGCTAAAAAGGGTGATGCGCAGGCATCACCCTTTTTTTATGATTGCCGCCCCAAACGCAAAAGCCCTTGCCGGTAACGGAAAGGGCAGCAGAGGTGGAACATCCTCGGATATCGCTGCGGTCAGCGACGGGCGAACCGGTTAACGGCTGCGGAAGACAATGCGGCCTTTGCTCAGGTCGTACGGGGTCAGCTCTACAGTGACTTTGTCACCCGTCAGGATGCGGATATAGTTTTTACGCATTTTACCGGAGATATGAGCGGTAACCACGTGCCCGTTTTCCAATTCAACGCGGAACATGGTATTGGGCAGCGTATCAAGCACGGTGCCTTGCATTTCAATATTGTCTTCTTTGGCCATCGAATCCTCTAGGTGTAACTACCTTTGTTTTTAACCGGCAAGATAATGCCGAAAAACCCGCATTATGTAAAGAAGCGTTGCTAAACCGGGCATTATTTATCAACGGCCGCTATCTGTCACGGCATCGGCGGAGCCAGCGTTTGCCGCCGCCAACAGCCATCGGCCGCCGGATTGTCCCGCAGCTGAAAAAGCAATTGCAAAAAACGATCGCGGGGAATTTCACACACCCCTAATGAAGCGGTATGGGCGTTCAGTACCTGACAGTCGATCAGGTAACCACCGTGACGAATAAAATGTTGCTGGAATGTCAGCAACGCATATTTGGACGCATTGTCGGTGCGGCTGAACATTGACTCGCCGCAAAACACTCCACCTTGCGCAACGCCGTACAGCCCGCCGACAAGCGTGCCATTCTGCCACACTTCGACGGAATGTGCTTGTCCTGACTGATGAAGTTCGCCATAAGCCAGAATAATTTCCGTGCTGATCCAAGTTCCGCCCCCGCGTTCATCGGCACAGGCGGCGATCACTTCATCAAACGCGTGGTTGATGGTGACCTGAAATTCGTGCTTACGCAGAAATTTCCGCATGCTGCGGCTGAGATGAAATTCCCCCGGAAACAGCACCGCCCGCGGGTTGGGCGACCACCATAAAATGGGCTCGCCGGGCGAATACCAGGGAAATATCCCGTGCCGATACGCCGCACCGAGGCGTTCAACCGCAAGATCGCCCCCTATCGCCAATAAGCCGTTTGGCTCGTCCAGCGCATTAATCGGATCGGGGAAGCGCAGTGAGTCGGGGGAGAGTTGATACAGTCGCATAATATCCCGTATTACCTGAAAGTAGCTCCCCGCTCGCGCGGGGATAACGGTGCTGGCAACACCTTGTCGGCTACCTGCTGTTCAATAGTCATTAAACATGCTGGTGAAATTGCCAGTAACGCCCCTGCCGGGCCATCAATGCCTGATGGCTTCCCTGTTCGATAATCCGGCCGCCATCCATCACGCAAATGCGATCCATCGAGGCCAGCTCATACAGCCGATGGGTGATCACTATCAGCGTTTTGCCGCTACAGTGCCGACGCAGCAACTGCAAAATACGCCGTTCGGTTTCCGCATCCAATCCTTCGGTCGGCTCGTCCAGCAATACCAGCGGGGCAGGGTGCAGCAAGGCCCGCGCCAGGCCGATGCGGCGCTGTTCGCCGCCGGAGAGCTGACGCCCGCCTTCGCCGAACCAGGCGTTCAGCCCTTCATTCTCCAGCAGCTTATCCAGACCGACCTGTTGCAACACCGTCGCCAGTTGCTCATCGCCGGCATCGGGCGCGGCCAGCAGCAGATTATCGCGCAGCGTGGCGCTAAAAATATGTACGCGCTGCGGCACCACGCTCATCATGCCGCGCAGTTCATCTTCACGCCAGGAAGAGAGCGGAAATCCGTTCAGCGTTATCTCCCCCTCGCCGCAGTCCCACGCGCGGGTAAGCAGTTGCAGCAGGGTGGATTTGCCGCATCCGGTACGCCCGAGCAGGGCCAGATGCTCGCCGGCGCGGATATTGAGCGAGATATCGCTCAGTACCGGCAAGGGCTGGTCGGGGTAGGTAAAGCCGACGCGGGTTAAATCAAGCGCCGCCGTCGGCGCCGTGGGCGGTCCCCGATCCGGAAAGGTCACCTCGGCCGGCTGGCGGATAATCTGATCGACCCGCGCGGCGGAGGCGATAACCTGTCCCATATGCTGGAACGCCCCGGCCACCGGCGCCAGCGCTTCAAAGGCGGCCAGCGCGGCGAAAACGAATAGGGCGATCAGCGCGCCGGGCCGGGTATCGCCGCCAATGCCCGCCGCGGCCAGCCATAACATCAGGGTGACCGTCAGTCCGCTGCATAAAATCATCAGCGCCTGAGACAGGCCGGTAAGATTGGCCTGCTGGCGTTGACGCGCCAGCCAGCGCGTTTCCAACTGCGCCAGCCGCTGACGCGCCGCCGCCAGCGCGCCGAAGACGGTCAATTCCGCCTGCCCCTGTAGCCAGGTGGTCAACTGGATGCGATATTGCGCCCGTAACGCCGTCAGATCCTCTCCGATGCGCCGCCCGGCCCGATAAAACGCCACCGGCAGCAGCAGTAACAGCGTCAGCATAATGGCGCATAGCGTCAGCGCCAGCAACGGGTCCAGCCAGCTTAGCCCGTAGGTGACGATCAGAATTACCAGCAGGGCGCCGACCATCGGCGAAATAACGCGCAGGTATAAATGGTCGAGCGTATCCACATCGGCCACCAGCCGGTTCAGCAGTTCCGCCTGGCGAAACCGGGCGATAGCGCCGGGAGAGAGCGGCAGAATACGCGCAAAGGTAAATACGCGCAGCTGTTGCAGCACGCGGAATGTGGCGTCGTGGCTGACCAGCCTTTCCGCATAGCGGCCCGCGGTGCGGGTAATCGCCGCGCCTCTGACGCCCGCCGCCGGCAGCATATAGTTGAAGGTATACAATCCGGCGACGCCCGCCAAAGACGCGGCGGCCAGAAACCACCCGGACAGCGCCAGCAGCCCGATGCTGGCCAGCAACGTCGCAATGGCTAAAATAATGCCCAGACTCAGGCGCCAGATATGGCGCCGATAGAGGCGTAGAAAGGGTTTTAACACCTGTAGCGTTGTTATTCGGGACATCTTATAGCTCTCCCTGACGTTGCGCCATCAGTTGCGCAAAGGCGCCGGATTGCGCGCTGAGCGTGCGGTAATCCCCCTGTTGAACCAACCGGCCCTGATGCATCACCCATATGGCGTCGTAATCAAGCGTGTCGTTCAACTGATGAGTGACCAGCAGCGTGGTCTGCTGACGGGACGCGGCGTTTAACGCCGCCATGACCCGCTGCTCGCTGTGCGCATCCAGGCTGGCGGCGGGTTCGTCGAGCAGCAGCAGCCCGCACGGATTGATTAACGCCCGGGCAACCGCCACGCGCTGCGCCTGTCCCACGGAGAGGCGCGCCGCGCCGTCGCCGATGGGCGTATCCAGCCCCTGCGGCAGCTGAGGCAGAAATTCATGCACGTGCGCCCGCTCAACGGCCCGCTGCAGCTCATCCTCGGTTGCCTGCGGTTTCCCCAGTAAGATATTGGCCCGCAGGCTTTGCTCCGGCAAATGGGGATTTTGACCCACCCAGCTTAACCGGCGGCGCCACGACGCGGGCGACAGCGTATTCAGCTCGATATGGTTAACGCTAAGGGAGCCGCGGTAGGGCAGGAAACCAAGCAGCGCATTCAGCAGCGAGCTTTTCCCCGCGCCGCTGACGCCCACCAGGGCGATACGCTGGCCCGCCGCCACGCTGAACGTCAGCGGCTGGGTCAGCGGGGTGCCGTCGGGTGCCAGAACGACCAGATCGGTCGCCTGGATGGCGATGGCGCCCTGGCCGCTGAATTCACGCTCGCCGGCCCCCACGCTTTCGCCTTGCGCCGTCAGAAAGGCCACCAGCGATTCCGCCGCGCCGACGGCCTGGGCCTTGGCGTGATAAAAGGTGCCGAGATCGCGCAGCGGCTGGAAGAATTCAGGCGCCAGGATCAGCACCAGGAAGCCGGCGAACAGCGTCACGCCCGCGCCGTAATGGCCGAAATTGAGTTCTCCCAGATAAGAGAAGCCAAAGTAAACCGCCACCACGGCGATGGAAATGGAGGCGAAAAATTCCAGTACCCCGGAGGAAAGGAAAGCCATGCGCAACACTTCCATGGTGCGGCGGCGAAAATCCTCGGACGCCTTGCTGATTTGCTCGGTTTCCGCGCGGCCGCGATTAAACAGACGCAGGGTTTCCAGCCCGCGCAGGCGATCGAGAAAATGTCCGCTCAGGCGCGCGAGCGCCAGAAAATTACGCCGGTTGGCGTCGGCCGCCCCCATGCCGACCAGCGCCATAAACAGCGGGATCAGGGGCGCGGTCAGCAACAGAATAAGACCCGCCGCCCAGTTAATCGGGAAGATGGCGATCAGAATAAGCAGCGGGATCAGCGCGGCCAGGTACATCTGGGGAAGATAGCGGGAATAGTAGTCCTGCATATCTTCAACCTGTTCCAGAATGATGGTCGCCCAACTGCCGGCCGGTTTTCCCTGAACCCAGGCCGGGCCCAACTGCTGTAGCCTGTCCAGCACCAGCTTACGGATTTGCTGACGCACCGCCTGCCCGCACAGAAAGCCCACGCGCTCCCGCAGCAGGCTGTTCAACGCCCGCAGCACAAAGGCGGCGACCAGCAGCAGAAACGGCGCGAGCAAGGCTTCGCGCGGCGTATGATCGATAATCAAGGCGTGCAGCAGGGCGGCCAGCAGCCATGCCTGCGCCACAATCAGCACCCCGCTCAGAAAACCGAGCAGCAGTGAAAGCCTCAGCCAGCGCTGCGCCCGTTTGCTCTGTTGCTTCAGCCAATGCGTGAGTTCTTGCTGTCTGGTTTGTTTCATCAGATACCAGGCCGTAATGTGTATGGAGGGGTGCGATGGAAAATAACGCTGATATAACCGTTGGTTAACAATATGCTCTTCCCATGCGCAGAATGCCGACATGTTACCGCGGCGGGAGCAGGGTGCAAACGATAAAGGCGGGGGACGATCAATTTTTGCGCTGTGCAAGGGGAAAACGACGATCCGGGACGGCGGGTGCGTCCCGGATGGCGACGGCGCGTTATTTGGCGGCGGTTAACCCGTCCAGATAACGCTCGGCGTCAAGCGCCGCCATGCAGCCCGTTCCGGCGGAGGTGATGGCCTGACGGTAAATGTGATCCATCACATCGCCGGCGGCAAAGACGCCGGGAATGCTGGTCTGGGTGGCATTGCCGTGAATACCGGACTGTACCTTGATATAGCCGTTCTCCAGCTCCAGCTGACCGCCGAAAACCGCGGTGTTGGGGCTGTGGCCGATGGCGATAAATACGCCGGCCAGCTCCAGCTCTTCGGCGGCGTCGGTACGGGTATCGCGCAGGCGCACGCCGGTTACGCCCATCTGGTCGCCGAGGACTTCGTCAAGCGTACGGTCGGTATGCAGAATGATATTGCCGTTTTCCACCTTGTCCATCAGCCGGTCGATAAGGATTTTCTCCGAACGGAAACTGTCGCGGCGGTGAATCAGATGCACCTCGGCGGCGATGTTGGAGAGATACAGCGCTTCCTCAACGGCGGTATTGCCGCCGCCGACCACGGCGACTTTCTGGTTGCGATAGAAGAAACCGTCGCAGGTGGCGCAGGCGGACACCCCTTTCCCTTTGAAAGCCTCTTCGGAGGGCAGACCCAGATAGCGCGCGGACGCGCCGGTGGCGATAATCAACGCATCGCAGGTATATTCGTCGCTGTCGCCGAAAAGACGGAACGGGCGGGTTTGCAGATCGACGCGCTGAATATGGTCGAAGACAATCTCGGTATTGAATTTTTCCGCGTGCGCCTGCATGCGGTCCATCAGCAGGGGTCCGGTCAAGCCTTCCGCATCGCCCGGCCAGTTTTCCACTTCGGTGGTGGTGGTCAACTGACCGCCTTTCTCCATCCCGGTAATGAGTACCGGATGTAAATTCGCCCGTGCGGCATAAACCGCAGCCGTGTAGCCAGCCGGGCCTGAGCCCAGAATCAATAACTTATGGTGTTTAACGGTACTCATGAGTTCCTCATTTCACGATGACGGACATATGGGGGATGATTGTAAGGAAATTACCTGAGTAAAAAAAGCGTGTGGCGAAGTTGTTAGCTATTTGTTTAATCGTCAATGTTTATTGCCGCGGTAAGTTGCTGATAGATCAGCCGCATTGATAAGTAAAATGACTGAAAGCGCCTGAGAATCCGGCTCCGGCTTATTTAATCTGGTACTTTCTTCTGATTTTATCTGTTTTGCTTTGACAATCAGCTGTGCTTTTGCGAAAACATCTGGGTAAGAGGAAATTTTTTGTATGTGAATAGTCAAAAGCTCGGTTTTTTATTCGTCGCCTGTCTGGCTGGTTGCGCCACGGATAAATCGTTTTTGCCTGGTGTAACACTTTTAGCACTGCGCAGGGCGATGACGGATAGCGACGAAAAAGAGCATGATTTTTGCTATGCAAAATAGACAACGGGTGTTCTTTAGGGCGGCTCTGAGACATTGAAGTTGGTCGGAGTGTAGCAGGTTCAGGGAAGAGTGAAGAGAGACAATAATAATGGTAGATACTAAAAAACGGCCAGGAAAAGATCTCGATCGTATCGATCGCAACATCCTGAATGAACTGCAAAAAGACGGTCGTATTTCCAATGTCGAGCTTTCCAAACGGGTGGGGCTGTCACCAACACCCTGTCTGGAGCGGGTACGTCGTCTGGAGCGACAGGGTTTCATTAATGGCTATACCGCGCTGCTCAATCCGCATTATCTGGATGCCTCGCTGCTGGTTTTCGTTGAAATAACGCTGAACCGCGGAGCGCCCGATGTGTTTGAACAGTTTAATTCGGCGGTGCAGAAGCTGGAAGAAATTCAGGAGTGCCATCTGGTTTCCGGCGATTTTGACTACCTGTTGAAAACCCGGGTGCCGGATATGTCCGCCTATCGCAAGCTGCTGGGCGAGACGCTGCTTCGACTGCCGGGGGTGAACGATACCCGCACCTATGTGGTGATGGAAGAAGTGAAACAAAGCAATCGTCTGGTGATTAAAACCCGATAAACGCATGGGTGCAAAACCCGATAAATTCAGCTACACTCCTGTGAATTTATACAGTTTCAGCGCCGGGAACCCTCGGCGTTTTGTCATAAACCTTTACAGGCCCTGGAGAGACGCTTGAGCCAGGAATATACAGAAGATAAAGATATTACCCTGAGAAAACTCAGCGGTACCCGCCGTTTGCTAGAAGCGATTTTGATCGTGGTGGCGCTTTTTGCCGTTTATCTTGGCGTCGCGATACTCAGTTTTAGTCCTTCCGATCCCAGTTGGTCGCAAACCGCGTGGCATGAACCCATCCACAACGTCGGCGGGGTGGCGGGAGCCTGGCTGGCGGATACGCTGTTTTTCATTTTTGGCGTGCTGGCTTATGCCATTCCCCCGATTATGCTCTGTCTGTGCTGGTCGGCTTTCCGCCATCGCGATAGCCAAAACTCCATCGACTATTTCACCTTTTCGCTGCGCCTGATCGGCACGCTGGCGTTGATTCTGACCTCCTGCGGCCTGGCGGCGTTGAATATCGACGATCTCTACTATTTCGCTTCCGGCGGCGTATTGGGCAGCCTGCTGAGCAGCTCGATGATCCCCCGCTTTAACAGCATGGGCGCCACGCTGATCCTGCTGTGCGTCTGGGCGGCCGGCTTAACGCTGTTTACCGGCTGGTCGTGGTTGACCATTGCTGAAAAAATCGGCGCCGCGGTGCTGGGCTGCCTGACGTTTATGTCTAATCGCTCGCGCAATGATAGCGAGCCGGAGGTCGACGCCTTTGACGAGCGGAAGCAACCGTCCGTAACGGCCGCGGCGAGCGATGATGACGTACTATTTTCCGCCCCTTCGATAACCGAAGCCATCGCCCATACCGCTTCATTAGGGGAGGGGGGCGATCGTCCGTCGTCCGCTCCGGCGACGGACGGGCAGCCGGCGGTGCCGGCACAGCCCGCCGCCCCGCAGCAAATCGACGCGGCTTCAACGCTCAATCCGCCGCTCTATTCGTTTGAGGTTCCGGACTCCGTCTCCGCGGAGCGTGACGGCGACGCCGCTGCGTATCATCCCACCGGCAGCGCCGACATGCCGCCGATCGCCCAACCGCAGGTGGCGCATCCCATCGATCGGCCATCCCACGGCGGACAGTCCGCCACGCCGGAGGCGACGGAGACGGCGTTCAGAGCCAATACTACGTTTACGCCGGCCTTCAGCGCCGACGGTGACGAGAATCCGCAGGTAAAACAGGGCGTCGGGCCGGAGTTGCCGCGTCCGAATCCGGTGCGCATTCCCACGCGGCGCGAGCTGGCCTCATACGGCATCAAACTGCCGTCCCAGCGCCTGGCCGAACAGCAGGCCATGGCGCAGGAGCAGGGCGATACGGCTAACCAGGATATGGCGCCCGGCGACGAGGATATCGCTCAGCAGGAAGCCGCGTTACAGCAGGCGTATCTCGAACAGCAGCGTCAGCGTTACGGGGAAGAGCACCTTGAGCGGGAAGAGGAAGAAAACCAGTTAATACAGGCACAGCTGGCGCAAGATTTTGCCGCGCAGCAGCAGGCCCGTTACGGCGCGCCGGATGCCCCGCAGTCGCATCAGTTAGCGCCGGGCCGCGCCCCCTTGTCGGATACGCCGTCGGGCGGCCAGGTGCTCGGTTTTTCTCCCCTGGCCGATCTGGTTGACGACGGCCCCGTCGAACCCCTATTTACCTTATCGGGGGCCGATGCGCCGTCGCCGGATGGCGATGACGCGGCCGATGTCGCCCCGTACCCGCAGAATGCTTCGGCGGCCGGCTCCGAAGCCGCGTCGCAGGAAAAGGGCGCTGAGCCTGCCGCCCGTCAGCCGATAATGGATAGCCTGATTCATCCGTTCCTGATGCGTAACGACCAGCCGCTGCACAAGCCCACCACGCCGTTGCCCACGCTGGATTTATTGACGCCGCCGCCGGAAAGCGAAGCGCCGGTGGATAGCTTCGCGCTTGAGCAGACCGCGCGGCTGATTGAGGCGCGTCTGAGCGATTACCGGGTAAAAGCGGAGGTGGTCGATCATTTTCCCGGACCGGTGATTACCCGCTTTGAGTTGGATCTGGCGCCGGGGGTGAAAGCGGCGCGTATCTCCAACCTGTCGCGCGATCTGGCGCGATCGCTGTCGGTGGTGGCGGTGCGCATTGTGGAGGTAATCCCGGGCAAACCCTATGTGGGGCTGGAATTGCCTAATAAACATCGTCAAACCGTGTATCTGCGGGAGGTGCTGGACTGCGCCAAGTTCCGCGACAATACGTCGCCGCTGGCCATCGTGCTGGGTAAGGATATCGCCGGGCAGCCGGTGGTGGCCGATCTGGCGAAGATGCCCCACCTGCTGGTGGCCGGCACCACCGGCTCCGGTAAGTCCGTCGGCGTCAACGCGATGATCATCAGCATGCTGTATAAGGCGACGCCGGAAGAAGTGCGCTTTATCATGATCGACCCGAAAATGCTGGAGCTTTCCGTCTATGAGGGGATTCCGCATCTGCTGACGGAAGTGGTCACCGATATGAAAGACGCGGCTAACGCCTTGCGCTGGTGCGTGGGCGAAATGGAACGCCGCTATAAGCTGATGTCGGCGCTGGGGGTGCGTAACCTGTCCGGCTATAACGAACGGGTCATGGAAGCGAATGCGATGGGGCGTCCGATCCCCGATCCGTTCTGGAAGCCGGGCGACAGTATGGATATGACGCCGCCGGTGCTGGAAAAACTGCCTTATATCGTGGTTCTGGTGGATGAATTCGCCGATCTGATGATGGCCGTGGGCAAAAAGGTCGAAGAGCTTATCGCCCGTCTGGCGCAGAAAGCGCGCGCCGCCGGCATCCATCTGGTATTGGCGACCCAGCGGCCGTCGGTGGATGTGATTACCGGCCTGATCAAGGCCAATATTCCGACGCGTATCGCCTTTACCGTATCCAGTAAAATCGACTCGCGCACCATTCTCGACCAGGGCGGCGCCGAATCGCTGCTGGGAATGGGGGATATGCTGTATATGGCGCCCAACTCGTCGATACCGGTGCGGGTGCATGGCGCCTTTGTGCGCGATCAGGAAGTTCATGCCGTGGTGCAGGATTGGAAAGCCCGCGGGCGGCCCCAATATATTGATAGCATTGTCAGCGGCGGCGACGACGGCGAAGGGGGCGGCCTCGGTCTGGACGGGGATGAAGAGCTCGATCCGCTGTTCGACCAGGCGGTGGCCTTTGTGGTGGAGAAACGCCGGGCCTCCATCTCCGGCGTGCAGCGTCAGTTCCGCATCGGCTACAACCGCGCGGCGCGCATTGTGGAGCAGATGGAGGCGCAGGGCATCGTCAGCTCTCCCGGTCATAACGGCAACCGCGAGGTGCTGGCTCCGCCGCCAATGGAGTAACCTGATAAGGGCTGCGGTTGCGGCCCTTATGCAAAGAAGCGTAAAAGCCGCAATTAGCAGACAATTCACCTATCGCTCCCTGAGTGGGTTCAGCTACAGTATTCACCATTCGAAGCGTCTTTTTTTTTCACAACAACGGCTGTGATATCAGGAAATTCAAAGGATTTTTGTATGATGAAAAAATGGTTGGTAGCCGGTTGTTTGCTGTCGGGAATAATATCAACGGCGGCGCAGGCCGACGCGGCCGGCGATCTGCAGGGCCGGCTCAACAAAGTAAACAGTTTTCACGCCAGTTTCAGCCAGACGGTGACCAGCGCCGACGGCGCGGCCGTGCAGGAAGGCGAAGGGGAACTGTGGCTGAAACGCCCCAATTTATTTAACTGGCAAACCACGTCGCCGGACGAAAGCGTGCTGGTGTCTGACGGTAAAACGCTCTGGTTTTACAATCCGTTTGTCGAGCAGGTTACCGCCACCTGGCTAAAAGATGCGACCGGCAATACGCCGTTTATGCTGATTACCCGCAACGACGCCAGCGACTGGCGTCAATATGACGTGCGGCAAAAAGGCGACGACTTTGAGCTGACGCCCAAGTCCGCCAACGGCAATCTTAAACAGTTCGCCATCAGCGTTACCGCCAGCGGCACCATCAAGAAGTTCACCGCCACGGAGCAGGACGGCCAGCGCAGTACCTATGTGCTGAAGAATCAGCAAAACAGCGCGGTTGATTCAGCGAAATTTACGTTTACTCCGCCGCAAGGCGTGGCGTTGGACGATCAGCGTCAGTGAGGTCCGGGTGAGTAATCTGTCACTTGATTTTTCCCGTAACGAATTCCAGCCGCTGGCCGCGCGTATGCGGCCGGCGACGCTGGAGCAGTATATCGGCCAGCAGCACCTTCTGGGCGCCGGCAAGCCTTTGCCGCGCGCGATCGAGGCCGGGCAACTCCACTCCATGATCCTGTGGGGGCCGCCGGGAACCGGGAAAACCACGCTGGCGGAGCTAATCGGCCATTACGGGCAGGCGGACGTCGAACGGATTTCGGCCGTCACCTCGGGCATAAAGGAAATTCGAGAGGCGATTGAACGGGCTCGGCAAAACCGCAATGCCGGGCGCCGGACGATATTGTTCGTCGATGAAGTCCACCGCTTTAATAAAAGCCAACAGGATGCGTTTTTGCCGCATATTGAAGACGGCACCATCACCTTTATCGGCGCGACCACCGAAAACCCCTCTTTCGAACTCAACTCGGCGCTGTTGTCCCGCGCCCGCGTCTATTTGCTGAAGGCGCTGACGGCGGAAGATATCGAGCAGGTGCTGCAACAGGCGATGAATGACGGCGAGCGCGGATATGGCGGACAAAATATCGTCTTGCCGGACGATACCCGGCGCATGCTGGCGGAGTTGGTCAACGGCGATGCCCGCCGGGCGCTGAACAGCCTGGAAATGATGGCGGACATGGTCGAAGTCGACGCGCAGGGCGTACGTACGTTAACCTCGGCCTTGCTTAAGGAAGTCTCCGGCGAACGCAGCGCCCGCTTTGATAACAAAGGCGACCGCTATTACGACCTGATTTCGGCGCTGCATAAGTCGGTAAGAGGCTCCGCGCCGGATGCCGCGCTGTACTGGTATGCGCGCATTATTACCGCCGGCGGGGATCCGCTCTACGTTGCCCGCCGTCTGCTGGCGATTGCGTCCGAGGACGTCGGCAATGCCGATCCTCGGGGAATGCAGGTGGCGATCGCCGCCTGGGACTGCTTTACCCGCGTCGGTCCGGCGGAGGGGGAGCGGGCGATTGCGCAGGCGATCGTCTATCTGGCCTGCGCGCCGAAAAGCAACGCGGTTTACACCGCCTTTAAGGCCGCCATGCAGGATGCGCGCGACCAGCCCGATTATGACGTTCCCGAACATCTGCGCAATGCCCCGACCCGCCTGATGAAAGAGATGGGCCTGGGCGCGGAGTATCGCTACGCCCACGATGAGCCCAACGCCTATGCGGCCGGCGAGAACTATTTCCCGCCCGAAATGGCCGCCGCGCGGTATTACATCCCATCGGCGCGCGGACTCGAAGGTAAAATTGGCGAAAAGCTGGCCTGGCTTGCCGACCAGGATAAAAATAGCCCGACAAAACGCTACCGCTGAACTAAGCGTTGCGGTAAGGTTAGCGGGATAATTTCCGGCACCCGGCCGCGTAACGCGGGCCGCGTACGACAACATTTCATTTGATAATCATAAGCACAGGATTAGCATGCTCGATCCCAATTTACTGCGTAATGAGCTAGACGCAGTCGCCGAAAAACTACAGGCTCGCAGAGGTTTTACACTGGATGTCGACACCCTGCGTAAGCAGGAAGAACGTCGTAAGGTATTGCAGGTAGAAACCGAAAATCTACAGGCGGAACGTAATTCCCGCTCGAAAGAGATCGGCGCGGCGAAAGCCCGCGGTGAGGATATCGAGCCGTTGCGTCGTGAAGTCAACGCGTTGGGCGAGAAACTGGATGCGGCTAAATCCGAGCTGGATCGGCTGCAAAATGAAATCCGCGATGTGGCGCTGACGATCCCCAATTTGCCGGATGATTCCGTACCCCTCGGCAAGGACGAACGCGACAACCAGGAGGTCAGCCGTTGGGGAGAACCCCGCAAATTCGATTTCCCGGTACGCGACCATGTGGCGCTCGGCGAGATGGCCGACGGCGTTGATTTCGCCGCCGGGGCGAAATTGGCCGGCGCGCGTTTTGTGGTGATGAAAGGGCAGATTGCCCGCCTGCACCGCGCGCTCTCCCAGTTTATGCTGGATCTGCACACCCAGCAGCACGGCTACCAGGAAGCCTATGTTCCCTATCTGGTCAACCATGCGACCCTGTACGGCACCGGTCAACTGCCTAAATTCGGCGAAGACCTGTTTCATACCAAACCGTTAAGCGAGGAAGCGGATACCAGCAACTACGCGCTGATTCCTACCGCAGAGGTGCCGCTGACCAATCTGGTGCGCGACGAAATTCTGGACGAAGCGGCGCTACCGCTGAAAATGACGGCGCATACGCCCTGTTTCCGTTCGGAAGCGGGCTCTTACGGCCGCGATACCCGCGGTTTGATCCGTATGCACCAGTTCGACAAGGTCGAACTGGTGCAGATTGTTCGTCCGGAAGACTCCATGCAGGCGCTGGAGGAATTAACCACTCATGCTGAAACCGTATTGCAATTGCTGAAATTGCCGTACCGCAAAGTCCTGCTGTGCACCGGCGATATGGGATTCGGCTCCAGCAAGACCTACGATCTGGAAGTGTGGCTGCCGGCTCAGGACACCTACCGCGAGATCTCCTCCTGTTCCAATATGTGGGATTTCCAGGCGCGTCGCATGCAGGCGCGCTGCCGCAGCAAAGCGGATAAGAAAACCCGCCTGGTCCATACGTTGAATGGTTCGGGGCTGGCGGTAGGCCGCACCCTGGTGGCGGTGCTGGAAAACTATCAGCAGGCGGACGGTCGCATCGAGATCCCCGAAGTCCTGCGCCCCTATATGGGCGGCGTGGAATTTATCGGCTGATACCGTAAAAAGCGCCTGAGGGCGCTTCAGAGCGTTGACAAAGTAGCTATTGGTAATAGCCGTCATCCCCGCGCAGGCGGGGATCTCAGCAACACCGAACCGCTTGCGGAAGCAGGTCCCCGCATACTGCCGCGGGGATGACCGGTGGTAGTCTTCGGGGATAACTATTTCGATGTGGGGTTCGTCATCACTCTTAAGCGCCTGAGGGCGCTTTTTTTAATGCGTTAAGTACGGCAATATTTTTTCATCAAGAAAATACTTTTTCCCTCCTTACGACGGCGTTTTGATTATATTTCTCCGGCAAAATTTATTTAAAATCATTGTGGTAGACATTAACCCCGTCAGCGGCTTATCCGTTTGGTTTTTTGTTTGATGAATTCTTTAAATCAATAAGGAAATAAACGGAATTAACGCATTTTATGCGGATTGACTTTTAAATACGCAGTGGCATGATGCGCTCACTCTTTTGCCGTTGTCTGGTTATCCATTTCACTATGTCTGCTTACTCACGCCCAGTGCTGTTATTGCTCTGCGGCCTTTTGCTGTTGACCGTCAGTATCGCCGTACTGAATACGCTGGTACCGCTTTGGCTAAATTATCAGCAGCTTCCGGTCTGGCAGGTGGGGCTTGTCGGGTCGTCCTATTTCGGCGGCAACCTGGTCGGGACATTATTGGCAGGCAAACTAATCAGGCTCTATGGATTTAATCGCAGCTATTACTGCGCCGCCATTTTATTTGCGATCGCCTCTATTAGCCTGGGGATTTCTGTTGATTTCTGCAGCTGGTTATTCTGGCGTTTTCTCGCCGGCGTGGGTTGCGCGTTAATTTGGGTTACCGTGGAAAGCGCATTGCTGTGTACCGGAACGGCGACGCAGAGAGGTCAACTTTTAGCCGCTTATATGATGGCGTATTACTTTGGCAGCGTAATAGGACAGTTATTGCTGAGTATATTGCCAACGACGTTGCTGAGCGTTTTACCCTGGGCCGTCGCGTTGGTAATTCTGGCGATGCTGCCTCTGCTGTTTACTTATATTCCCGCGCCCATGAACCAGGAGAAAAAAGTAAACGTATGGCAGATGCTGAAATACCGCAGCGCGCGGTTAGGCATTCACGGCTGCGTTATCTCCGGGGTTATTCTGGGATCGCTGTATGGGTTAATGCCGCTCTATCTTTCCCATCAGGGAATGAGCGATGCGCGGGTGGGATACTGGATGGCGTTGCTGATTAGCGCGGGCATTGTCGGTCAGTGGCCTGTCGGACGTCTGGCCGACAGGTATGGCCGCCTGCTGGTGCTGCGGGTGCTGGTTTTCGCCGTTATTGTCGGCTGCCTCGCCATGCTGAGCATCAGCAATTTTGCGCTGGCGCCGGCACTGTTTGTGTTGGGATGCTCCGGTTTTACGCTTTATCCCGTCGCCATGTCGTGGGCGTGTGAAAAAGTTCGCCCCGATGAGTTAATCGCCATGAATCAGGCGCTATTGCTGAGTTACACGCTCGGCAGCCTGTGCGGGCCCGGCCTGGCGGCGGTGCTGATGCAGACCTATTCGGATCGGTTGCTGTTTGTGCTGATCGCCTTGGTTTCATTGTACTATCTGGTCATGCTGCTGAAGAAACCCGATCACCATCCCAAGCCATTTGCCGCCGCCTGAGTTATGGCTGCAAACCGGCCAGCGAGCTTTCGCCGGCTTCGACCATATTATTCCACAAGGCCTCGGCAACGGGGCTTAACCGCTGTTTGGCATTTCTGATGAGATAAAAGATACTGGTCAGGCCAAGCGAACCCGGAGCAATAGGCGTAAGCTTTCCCTGCGCCACCCAGGGAGCGGCATAGTGATCGGGAAGAAAACCCGTATGCGTTCCTGCCAACAGCAGTAATATGCTGCTTTCAAGATGCCATGCCGTATTTTGTAATCCCTGTTTGGCGACCGGTCCTAACTGTTTGCTGATTTCATGCAGCGCATGCCCGCCAACCAGTAATCGGCGCGGGTCAAGCGTGCCGTTTCGCCATTCCCGCTCAATCCGGTCCGCATTTCCCGATGAGGTATAAAAATTACTGTGTTCAATAAACACCGGCTGAAAATAGATATCAGGCGGAACATCGTCAGGTAATACGCTGAGGACGATATCTAACTGGCTGTTTTTTAGTCGTTCCATTAGCGGGGTATAATCGCCGATCTCCAGTTCAACCGTCGCTTCCTCACTTTGGCTATAAAGTTTGGCGATGGCGGTTGAGGTGACCTGTGCCGGGTGCGTTACGGTATTGTCCAGACAGCCAATGCGAACCTTGCCAATCAGTTGATGCTTGATATGCGCCAATCGATTGGCAAAATCATCCAGCGTGGCAATAACCGCCTTGGCTTCCTGATAGACAACTTCCCCTTCGGTGGTCAAAGAGAAACCACCCCGGCCCCGTTCACAGAGCACTAGATCCAGCGTGTCTTCAAGGCGTGAAAGATAGTGGCTGAGTATTGGCTGGCTTAATCCTGTCGCCTCTTGGGCATTTGTAATTCCTTGTTTTTCAACTATTTTGCAAAAAAGTTTTAACCAGCGAATCTCCAGTTTATCCAAACGCATAATCGTCCCTTCGGATACATAATATCTTTAAATGTTAACATCATAATATATCTGTATTAATCAATATAATTTCCCTTTACCTTATACGCACGTCACATACTAATGTGAGCGCCACGGAAATAGCGTGGTTTTATGCGTCACACCAGGGTTTTTCTAATAAAAATGGCACCGTCAATTATTTGACTGTGCCATTGTTTTATACGGCATAATATCTCTTCAGAATAAAGATAGAATAATTATTAGTTTGCTATTTAATGGAGGATATATGTCTCAAAGGGAAACCGTACCAGAAGATGAACCGCAGACCCGGCAAATTTATGACTATGAATATGAAGCCGTACCGCCTGAGGCCCGCAAACGCTGGTACGTTATCGCCCTGATATGGCTGGCGGTTGGTATTGATATTTCAGGTTTATTTCTCGGCGCTTTTTTAAGTTCCGGATTGCCTTTTATACCGGCGGTCTGCGCCACGCTAATTGGCTCGGCCCTGTTGGGAATACTGGCGGCATTATGCGCCAACGTCGGATATGGCTGCGGGCTATCCACCACCTTACTTAGTATCTCGGTATTTGGCCGCCTTGGCGGTAAACTGATTGGTATTTTCTCCGCCGTTTCCTTGCTGGGATGGTTTGCATTTCAGCTCGACTTTTTTGCCATGATGTTGCAAAAGGTATTGATGCACTATCAATTAGCGCCCGGCCGCTTACCCATACTGTTATTTGGTATGGTGTTGATGACCTTTACCGCTATTTGGGGCGTCAGGGCGCTGGGGAAATTGAGCTCGTTCAGCGTGCCGCTTATGCTGATATTAATTATTACCGGCATCGTGCTGGCGGCCGCCAGTCATTCAACCGCGCCGGTAATAATAATCAAAACGCCTCTCGGTATGGGCGCCGCCATCTCCTATGTTGTCTCCATCTGGATCGTTTCCGCTGTAATGTCCCCGGATATCGCGCGGTATGCTAAAACTCGCAAGGATGCGTTGCTTGGTGCCGGGCTGGGGTTTGGTTTCGGTAATAGCGTTACGATACTGGTGGCATTGGTATTGATGCATCTGGTCGGCAGCGAGGATCTGGTCGAAGTCTTTTTCAGCATCGGTCTGGGATTGTCGGCTATTCTGGTGCTCATTTTTGCCCAGTGGACAACCAATAGTTCTAATCTTATCTCTGCATCCTTGGGACTGTCCGTTGTGGTCAGAGCGTTGTCCCGACCGGTGTTGGTCGTTTTGCTGGCGATTGCCGGGTTGTTATTGGCCTACAACGGCATGATTAATAACTTTACGCACTTCCTGTCGCTGCTAGGCGTGTTGATTTCACCTATCGCCGGCGTCTATCTTGCCGAGTATTATTTTTTTGACTCCGAACATCTGCGACGGGATATATCACAATCTCCGGCGCTTAACCTGGCCGCGGCTCTCGCCTGGCTGTGCGGCAGCGTGGTTAGCGTATTAACGTCCCCGGATTTTTTTGACGCATTTACCATAAGCTCCATTTCCGCTCTGGACGGCGTGATGATCAGTATGGCGGTTTATCTTATCGTGCATAAAATTTTTCCGCGGCTGGCAGGCTAAGTAAATCCCTGGCTTATGGCAGGAGAGTTATTGACGTGGTTACAGGGTGAATAATGGTGCGTTACATTGACGCTAAAACGATTGACGATATTGCATTAGGCGCGGCGGTGCTCGGTACCGGCGGTGGCGGCGATCCTTTTGTCGGCACGTTGATGGCGAAACATGCCATGCAGCAGGCAAAGCCTATCGCCATCCTCGGTTTGGACGAAGTAAAAGACGATGAGCTGTTAGTGCCCTGTAGCATGATCGGGGCCACCACGGTCATTGTCGAGAAGATCATGTCCGCCCGCCAGATTGTGCAGGCGTTTGAAATCATGGAAAAAACGCTGGCGCGGCCGATCGCGGCGACATTTCCCATTGAGATCGGCGGCGTTAATTCCCTGATACCCTTTATCGCCGCGGCAAAAAAAAGCTTACCCGTCATTGACTGCGATGCGATGGGGCGCGCTTTCCCGGAAGCGCAGATGGTGACGTTTTTTCTCGATGGTTTACCCTCGGCGCCCAATACGCTGGCGGATGAGAAAGGCAATTCGGTGATCCTGAATCCTATCGACGGTATCTGGTCCGAGCGTTTATCCCGGGCCATCACCGAACAGATGGGGGCCGCCTGCGCCATGTGCGACTACGCGTTAAGCGGCAGGCAGCTGAAGCAGAGCGCGATTAAAGGAACCCTGACGCTGGCTGAAAATATAGGCAAAACCGTACGTCAGGCCCACCGCTCGGGAAGCAACGCGGTGCAGGCCTTACTTCCGCTATTGCATGCGCATATTATCGCCGCGGGAAAAATCATTGACGTCGACCGCCGCACCACCGGCGGCTTTGCCCGCGGTAAGGTGGTGCTTGAAGGCATCGGCGACTCGAAGGGCGAGAGGTTTACCGTGCTTTTTCAGAACGAACTATTGCTGGCTTATCGCTCCTCCGAGGCCGCCGCGCCCACCCAGGATAATCTGCTGGCCGTGGTGCCGGATTTGATTTCGATACTGGACGCTGAAACCGGGCGTCCCATCATTACCGAGCAGCTGCGATACGGGCAGCGAGTGGCGGTCATTGCCTACCCGTGTAATGAAAAGTGGCGCACGGCCAAAGGACTGGAGGTTGTCGGACCGGGTTATTTTGGCTATCCGGTACGCTATGTGCCAATCGAGCGGCTTGCGAATCGCTGAGGTCTATCATGGCTGGGAAAAAGGATTACCGCCTCGGCGTTGACGTCGGCGGCACCAATACCGACGCCGCCATTCTGGATGCGGATCTTCGGTGCGTCGCCACGGCCAAGTTCCCCACCAGCGATGATATCTGCAGCGGCATTGTACGGGTTATCGCCCGGGTACTGGAGCTGTCCGGCGTTCGGCCGCGGGACATTCGTTATGCCATGCTTGGCACCACGCAATGCACCAATGCCATCGTCGAGCGCAAAGGGCTGAGTCGGGTGGGGCTGTTAAGGCTCAGCTTACCCAGCAGCGACGGCGTTCCTCCGCTGTTTGACTGGAGCGACGAGTGGCATCAAACCCTCGGCCCGCACTTCTATCAGCTTCATGGCGGCTATGAGTTCGACGGCAAAGAAATTCATGGCGTTATTTTTGATGAGGTGATGGCCGCCTGTGAAAAAATGCGCGGCGAGGTCGACAGCGTCGCCGTTTGCGGGGTGTTCTCTCCGGTGAACGGCGCTCAGGAACAGAGAGTCGCCGACTGGATCGGCGCCGCTCTGCCGGATGTTTCGCTGTCGCTGTCCCATCGAATCGGCAATATCGGCCTGCTGGAAAGAGAAAACGCCACTATTCTCAACGCCGCGCTACAGCGCACCGCACGGCGCTTTGTCGATGGTTTTATCCAGGCGCTGTCCCATCATGGCATCAAGGCCACGCCCTTTTTCGGCCAAAACGACGGCACGCTGATGTCTGAAAGCACGGTCAAGCAGTATCCCATTCTGACGATGGCCTGCGGCCCGACCAACTCTATTCGCGGCGCCTGTCACCTGTCGGGGCTGGACAATGCCTTGATTATTGATGTCGGCGGCACCACCACGGATATCGGCGTGCTGGTGAATGGCTTTCCGCGCGAGTCGGCCATTGCGGTGGAAGTGGGGGATATCCGTACCAACTTCAGAATGCCGGATATTGTTTCCATCGGCATCGGCGGCGGCACCTGCGTGCGTCAGGACAGCGCAGGCAACGTCACCCTGGGTCCCGATAGCGTGGGCTACCGTTTGTTACAGCAGGGGCTGAGCTTTGGCGGCGACACCTTGACCTTAAGCGACGTGGCGATGCAGCTGGATGCCGGCCGCTGGCCCGCGGAGCTTACCGCGGCGCTGCCGGCCCTGGATGCGGCGCTTTGCCGGCAGGCGTACCGGAAAATGATTCAGCGGGTTGAAGACGCCGTCGACCGTATGAAATCATCCGCCGGCAACGTTGCGGCGGTCCTGGTCGGCGGGGGAAGCATCCTGCTGCCGGATACCCTGTCCGGCATCAGCCGGGTGATTCGTCCGCACAACTTTGATGCCGCCAATGCCGTCGGCGTCGCCCTGGGGCTGGTGGGGGCCCAGATCGATAAGGTGGTTAAAATGTCGGAAGACGACCGCGACCGCATAAGGTTGGAACTAGAGCGGCAAACCGTCGCGCTGGCGGAGCAGACGGGCGCGCGGCCGGGCAGCGTGGCGATTATCGATTATCAGGAGATCCCCCTGGCTTATTTGCCGGGAAACGCGGTGCAGGTGAAGATAAAAGCGGCAGGGCGGCTGGCGTAACGGCCGCCCGTCGGTATGCCGCGGCTTATGGCGCCGCCGGCGGGATCAGTAGATCACTTTATGACCGTAGCCTTCAAGAATGGACTTCACGCGATCCATGGTCTCCGCCGTCGGCGGTTTCACGCCGTCCAGCTTGTATTCCTCGCCCATGGCTATCCACTTATGCTTACCGAGTTCGTGATAGGGAAGCAGTTCGATTTTTTCGATATTCGACATGTCCTTGGTGAATTCGCCGAGCAGATGCGCGGACTTGTCGTCGTCGGACCAGCCGGGAACCACCACGTAGCGTATCCAGGTGCGCTGGTTGCGTTTGGCCAGATAGCGGGCAAAGTCGAGCGTGCGATGATTGGACACGCCGACCAGGTTCTGGTGGACGTCATCATTCATCTGTTTCAGATCGAGCATCACCAGATCGCTGACGTCCAGCAGTTCATCAATCACCGGATCGTAACGGCGCACAAATCCGTTGGTATCGAGACAGGTGTTGATGCCTTCCTGATGGCAGGCGCGGAACCAGTCGCGGACGAATTCGGCCTGTAAGATCGCTTCTCCGCCCGAGGCGGTGACGCCGCCGCCGGAAGCGTTCATAAAATGGCGATAGGTCACCACTTCCTTCATCAATTCTTCCACCGTAATTTCCTTGCCGGCGTGGGTGTCCCAGGTATCCCGATTGTGGCAGTACAGGCAGCGCATCAGACAGCCTTGAAAGAAAACGATAAAGCGAATTCCGGGACCGTCGACGGTTCCGCAGGATTCGAAAGAGTGGATGCGACCGATTACTGACATTGCGAGGTTTTCTCCAGGTTTGACCGAACAATAGCGGTCTTTATAAGCGCAGTCATAAGAAAACGGGCGGAATACCTGTCAACAATCGGTGACAGCGCACACCACCCGGCCGATGCTGCGTCGAATCTGTTTTGCCAGCCATCCACGGCGATATGGCGGGCTGGCAAAACAGGTTTACTCTCAGGTTAGCACTCGCGCCCTGGAGTGAGAAAAAGGCCCCACTTACGTGGAGCCTTCATTTTACGCTTTTTCAAACAGTCAGGGAAATCAGATCGACTGGGTGAAAGTACGGGTAATGACATCCTGCTGTTGTTCTTTGGTCAGTGAGTTGAAACGCACTGCATAGCCGGATACGCGAATGGTCAACTGCGGATATTTTTCCGGGTTTTCCATGGCGTCAAGCAGCATTTCACGGTTCATCACGTTGACGTTCAGATGCTGGCCGCCTTCAATGTTGGCCGTTTCATGGTGGAAGTAACCATCCATCAGGCCGGCAAGGTTGGCTTTACGCACGTCGTCATCTTTACCCAGCGCATTCGGAACGATGGAGAAAGTATAGGAAATACCGTCTTTCGCATAGGCGAACGGCAGTTTCGCCACCGAGGTCAGAGACGCCACGGCGCCTTTCTGATCGCGTCCGTGCATCGGGTTGGCGCCCGGTCCGAACGGCGCGCCGGCGCGGCGACCGTCAGGCGTATTACCGGTTTTCTTACCATATACCACGTTGGAGGTGATGGTCAGAACCGACTGGGTCGGCGTGGCGCCACGATAGGTATTCAGCTGCTGAATTTTCTTCATAAAGCGTTCAACCAGGTCGCAGGCCAGTTCATCGACGCGCGGGTCGTTGTTGCCGAACTGCGGGTATTCGCCTTCGATATCAAAGTCGACGGCCAGGCCGTCTTCGTCACGAATCGGTTTCACCTTGGCGTATTTGATGGCGGACAGGGAGTCGGCGGCAACCGACAGACCGGCGATACCGCAGGCCATGGTACGGTAAACGTCGCGGTCGTGCAGCGCCATCAGCGACGCTTCGTAGCTGTATTTATCATGCATGTAGTGGATGATGTTCAGCGCGGTGACGTACTGTTTGGCCAGCCAGTCCATGAAGTGATCCATACGCTCCATCACTTCGTCGAAGTCCAGGTATTCGCTCTTGATCGGAGCGGATTTCGGACCCACCTGCATCTTCATTTTTTCATCCACGCCGCCGTTGATGGCATACAGCATGGTTTTCGCCAGGTTGGCGCGGGCGCCGAAGAACTGCATTTGCTTACCAACCACCATCGGGCTGACGCAACAGGCGATGGCATAGTCATCGTTGTTGAAGTCAGGACGCATCAGGTCGTCGTTTTCATACTGCAGGGAAGAGGTATCGATGGATACTTTCGCGGCGTATTTCTTGAAGTTCAGCGGCAGTCTTTCGGACCACAGAATGGTCATGTTCGGTTCCGGCGACGGCCCCATGGTGTACAGGGTATTCAGGAAACGGAAGCTGTTTTTGGTAACCAGCGTACGTCCGTCAAGGCCCATGCCCGCCAGGGATTCGGTTGCCCAGATCGGGTCGCCGGAGAACAGTTCGTCATATTCAGGCGTACGCAGGAAACGAACCATACGCAGTTTCATCACCAGATGGTCGACCAGTTCCTGCGCTTCTTCTTCGGTGATTTTACCGGCTTGCAGATCGCGTTCGAAGTAGATATCCAGGAAGGTGGAGACGCGACCGAAGGACATCGCGGCGCCGTTCTGCGATTTGACCGCGGCCAGGTAGCCGAAGTAGGTCCACTGTACCGCTTCCTGCGCATTGGTGGCGGGAGCGGAAATATCGCAGCCGTATTTGGCGGCCATTTCCTTGATCTGGCCCAGCGCACGATGCTGTTCGGCGATTTCTTCGCGCAGACGGATGGTCGCTTCCAGATCTTCGCCGTTTTCCAGTTTGGATTGCAGAGAGGAGAACTGGGCGAACTTGTCTTTCATCAGGTAATCGATACCGTACAGCGCCACGCGGCGGTAGTCGCCGATGATGCGGCCGCGGCCGTAGGCGTCGGGCAGACCGGTCAGCACGCCTGATTTACGACAACGCAGAATGTCAGGGGTATAAACATCGAAAACGCCCTGGTTATGCGTTTTACGGTATTCGGTGAAGATTTTTTTCAGTTGCGGATCCAGCTGGCGATCGTATGCCTTGCAGGAGCTTTCAATCATCTTGATGCCGCCGAACGGAATAAGCGCGCGTTTCAGCGGAGCTTCAGTTTGCAGACCGACGATTTTTTCCTGGCTTTGATTGATGTAGCCGGCATCGTGGGAGGTGATGGTCGCCGCCACGTTGGTATCGAAATCAACCGGAGCATGGGTGCGGTTTTCCAGTTTGACGCCTTCCATGACTTTATCCCACAGCGCGGTGGTCGCTTGGGTCGCGCCGGCCAGGAACGATTCGTCACCTTCATACGGCGTGTAGTTTTTCTGAATGAAGTCACGAACGTTGACTCCATCCTGCCATTCACCTTTGTTAAAACCCTGCCATGCGCTGGCTAATTTTTCATTCAGATCGGTCATTTTACACCTACCTTTGATATGGATTTTTTTAAAACCCGACGTTGCGGCTGATTGCACCTTAGTGCTGGTCTCCGCCGCGCAAATAAATTACCCAATATGTTAAACCCACCAGTAAGCCTCCACCAATAATATTCCCTATCGTGACAGGGATCAGATTGCTTGTGATGAAATGACTAACGGTTAAATGTTCAAATTGAGAGGGCGCCATTTCTATTGCCAGCCAGAATTCGGGGGCGGCAAAATTTTTGATTACGATCCCCATCGGAACCATAAACATGTTGGCGATACTGTGTTCAAAACCGCTGGCGACAAACATGGCGACCGGTAAAATCATCGCAAACATCTTGTCCGTCAGGGTGCGGCCGGAATAACTCATCCATACGGCCAGGCATACCATCAGGTTTGCCAGAATTCCCAGGCACAATGCTTCGACGAAAGTGTGCTCAAGTTTGTGATTGGCGGTTTGCAGGACGTTGAGTCCCCATGCGCCGTTGGCGACCGTATGCTCGCCGGCAAACCAAATCAGCGCCACAAAGAGCAGGGCGCCAAACAGGTTGCCTATATAGACATTGACCCAATTACAGGCTAGTTGTTTCCAGGTGATACGTCCACTGGCCTTGGCGATGACCGTCAGCACGGTGGAGGTAAATAAATCCGCGCCGCAAACCACCACCAGCATGAGTCCCAGCGAGAAACAGATACCGCCGATCAGCTTGGCGATACCAAAGGGGATCGTCGCTGTGCCGGTGGTGGAGGTAATATAAAAGACAAATGCAATCGAGATAAAGACACCCGCGGTGATCGCCAGATAAAACGTGGTCCACGGATGTTTTGTTGCTTTATAGACACCGGCATCTTCGGCGACTTTCGCCATCGCGGCCGGTAATAGTAGAGTAAAGGGGTTGTCAGCTTTCACACTAACTCTCTCTTAAAATTTATCAGCGTCGAGATACTAGCAAAGCAGTATAAAGCAAAATTTGACGTGGATCATATTGCGCGAAACTAGTACCCGTACAGACCGGTGAAAACCCCCTTATTTATGCGTCATCTAATTGATTTTTATATGGAAAAAATATTTTAAACTTTACAAAAAGATTTGAATTTACCGGCCTTTACCGCCCGAACAGGCGTTAATAATTATCATGCTTTGTATAATTTAAGGGCGGTATTTATGATGTAATTTAATTTAAAATTCACTAATTCGTAACAATTCGCTTTTAACCCGGTCGCGTTAAAGGGAATATGGCTTTTCGAACAACGGCACCCCTGAGGATTTAAGGGGTACCGCCGTGTTTATGTCGAAAAACGGACTCTCGCCACTTTATGCCGGCAGGGGCGCGCCGCCGATATATTACTCTATCACTGCGCCGCCGCCGGCATCAATTGGCTTGCCGGTAACGTTTTTTCGCCCGTTGCAGTTTCTCATACGCCGCCAGCAGCGAGCGATGCGCCGGTAAGGCGGCGAAGGCGTCGTCAATGGCGAACAGCCCGTAGAAACTCTGTTCGCCGGCGATGGCAGCGCCGGCCGCTTCCACGGTTTCTGGTCCGTACATGCTGACGAAAGCGTCGTAATAGTCGGCGGGGTCGCGTTGCGGCTCCAGCGCCAGCTGCAACAGCGTTTGCAGGCAGCGATAGTAATTGGCGCGCGGCGCGGGGAAGACCGAACCGTTGAAATCCTGCGTCCATTCCGCCCAGATTAAGGCCTGTTCCAGATCGCCGCCAGCCAATGCCAGCATCGATTTCAACTCGCCGATACGCAACGTGAACCAGGCGTTATCCTTACCCGTGGCGATACCCAGCAGTTCGCGTACCCGGGTGAAGTCGTCAAAGCCTTCATCGTCCAACTGCTGCAACAGGGCGAGATAATCCGCTTTTTCCCAGCGGCTGTCCGGCAACGCCAGCAGCGTATCGCGCAGATGCGCGCCCATGGCGTTATTGGCCAGCAGCAGATCGTCGGCGGGATAAATATCCGACATGCCGGGAACCAGAATGCGGCAGGCGTAAACCGACAGATGCTGGTAGTCCGCGATATACACGTCTTTATCCTCCCGCTGGAAAATCGCCATCAGCGTGGCGAATTCCTCTTCCGTGGTGCCGCTGAAACTCCAGTCGACAAACGGGTAGTCGGCCTGATTCTTAAACATATCCCAGGAGATCAGACCGCTGGAGTCGATAAAATGGGTCTCCAGATTGGCGTGCTCGGCGACTTCGTCGACGTCAAACGTCGGTGGGGTGAAAACGTCCAAATCTTTCAGCCCGCGCCCTTGCAGCAGCTCGGTCACCGTTCGCTCCAGCGCCACGCCAAAATCGGGATGCGCGCCAAATGAGGCGAAACAGGTGCCGTTCGCCGGATTAAACAGCACCACGCAGATAACCGGATATTGACCGCCGAGGGAGGCGTCGTAGGCGAAGATCGGGAAGCCCTCTTTTTCCAGCGTGGCAATGGCTTCAACCACGCCCGGATAGCGGTTTAACGCCTGCTGGGGGATGGCCGGCAGGCTGATTGACTGCGCGATAATACGGTTTTTAATACTGCGTTCAAACACTTCGGATAGCCCCTGCACGCGGGCCTCGCTGGCGGTATTGCCCGCGGACATGCCGTTGGATACGTACAGGTTGCCGATGATGTTCATCGGAATGTAGACCCTTTGCAGATCGCGCTGGCGGATAAACGGCAGCGCGCAGATCCCCCGCTCGGCATTGCCGGACTGCAGGTCGATCAGATCGCTGGCGCCGAGCGTCCGCTCAGGATCGTAGAACTCGCGCAGGCGCGCATCCAGAATGCCCTCCGGCAGGGTATTATCCGGCGCAATGGCGAACCATTTTTCATCGGGATAATGCACGAATTCGCTCTGGGCAACGGTTTTGCCGAGGTAAAAATCGGCAAAAAAATAGTTTGTCGACAGGCGTTCGAAATATTCGCCCAGCGCCGAAGCCAGCGCGGCTTTCTTGCTGGCGCCTTTACCATTGGTGAAGCAGAGCGGACAATCACGATCGCGAATGTGCACCGACCAGACGTGAGGCACCGGATTCAGCCATGAGGCCTCTTCGATGTCGAACCCCAGATCCTGGAGCTGTTGCTGAAAACGGGCGATGGAGTCTTCCAGGGCGGCGTCTTTGCCTGGGATAAAGGTTTGGGTCATGGTTTTACTTATGCAGGTGAGATCGGGACGGGCATGATACGGGCTTTTGGCGGCGGACTCTATTTATTCTTAACAGCTCGATAACATGGGATGCGGACACCGCCGCCGAGACGGCGTTTTGGGCGGCAACGCGCAATAAGCATTGCAGCCACGGTTGACGAGTGATAAAACCGATGGCAGGTAAAACAGTGTGTTTTGAACCATTGTGATAAAATAATCGTTATTTTTTAAGATGTGGTGAGGGGAAATGACTCAGGTTTTTAATTTTAGCGCCGGTCCAGCCATGCTGCCGGTCGAGGTATTACGCCGTGCCGAACAGGAATTATGCAACTGGCATGGCCTGGGTACATCGGTAATGGAGATCAGCCATCGCAGTAAAGAATTTATGCAGGTTGCGGCTGAATCCGAGCAGGATCTGCGCGATTTACTGAAAATCCCTTCCAACTATAAAGTGCTTTTCTGCCACGGCGGCGCCCGGGCGCAGTTCGCGGCGGTGCCGCTCAATCTGCTGGGCGAACAAACGCAGGCCGACTATATCGACGGCGGCTATTGGGCGCACAGCGCGGTTAAAGAAGCGGAAAAATACTGTGCTCCGAACGTGGTGGATGTGAAAACGCGCGTGGACGGCCTGCGCAGCGTGAAGCCGATGAGCGAGTGGGCGCTGTCCGACGAGTCCGCTTTCGTGCACTACTGCCCGAATGAAACCATTGACGGGCTTGCCATCGAAGAGACCCCCGATTTCGGTGACAAAATCGTGGTGGCCGACTTTTCTTCCAGTATTTTATCCCGTCCTATCGACGTCAGCCGCTATGGCGTGATCTATGCCGGCGCGCAGAAAAACATCGGCCCGGCCGGGCTGACGCTGGTTATTGTGCGCGATGATTTGCTGGGTAAGGCGCGTCGCGAACTGCCCTCCATTCTCGATTACAAGATTCTGGCCGACAACGACTCGATGTTTAACACTCCGCCGACCTTTGCCTGGTATCTTTCCGGCATGGTGTTCAAATGGCTGAAAGAGCAGGGCGGTCTGCTGGAAATGGAAAAACGCAACCAGGATAAAGCCGACTGGCTTTACGGGGCGATTGATAACAGCGATTTTTACAGCAACGACGTGGCCGCGGCTAACCGTTCCCGCATGAACGTGCCTTTCCTGTTGGCGAATGCCGAACTGGACAAGGTTTTTCTGGAAGAAGCTCAGGCCGCCGGTCTCCACGCGCTGAAAGGACACCGCGCCGTGGGCGGTATGCGCGCCTCCATCTATAACGCGATGCCGCTGGCGGGCGTCAAGGCGCTGACGGAATTTATGGCGGATTTTGAGCGCCGCCACGGGTAATGACAAGGCGTACCGCGTCATTCATGCCCGCCGCGCATGAATGACGGGTTTGACGATCTGAAAACCCCGGCGCTTGCCGGGGTTTCTGTGTTCACGTTTGGAGAATAAGTTTCACATGCAGGAATCCCTGACCCTACCGCCGGTTAAATTGATTAACGGCACCATTAACCTCCCCGGATCAAAAAGCGTCTCGAACCGGGCGCTCCTGTTGGCGGCCTTGTCCGCCGGCACGACGCGGTTGACTAACCTGCTGGACAGCGATGACGTTCGCCATATGCTTAATGCGCTACAGGCGCTGGGGGTGAGTTATCAGCTCTCTTCCAGCCGCACCCAGTGCGAAATCGTTGGGGTAGGCGGCGCGCTGCGGGCGCGGAAACCGCTTGAACTGTTCCTGGGAAATGCGGGAACCGCCATGCGCCCGCTGGCCGCGGCGCTATGTTTGACCGACGGCGACATCGTTCTGACGGGGGAGCCGCGGATGAAAGAGCGTCCCATCGGTCATCTGGTTGACTCCCTGCGTCAGGGCGGCGCGCAGGTGGATTACCTGAAGCAGGAAAACTACCCGCCCTTGCGTTTGCACGGCGGGTTTCAGGGGGGCGACATCAGCGTTGACGGCAGCGTATCCAGCCAGTTTCTGACCGCGCTGCTGATGGCGGCGCCTTTGGCGGCGCAGGATACCCGTATCCGCATTCAGGGCGATCTGGTTTCCAAACCCTATATCGATATCACCTTGAACATGATGAAAACCTTCGGGATCGAGGTGCGTAACGAAAATTATCAGCGGTTTTACGTCTCAGGCGGTCAGCAATACCGCTCTCCGGGGGATTACCTGGTGGAAGGCGATGCGTCGTCGGCGTCTTATTTCCTGGCGGCGGGAGCCATCAGGGGAGGCACGGTGCGGGTTACCGGCGTCGGGCGCGCCAGCGTGCAGGGCGATATCCGCTTCGCCGACGTATTGGAGAAAATGGGGGCGACAATCCGCTGGGGCGATGACTACATCGAATGCCAGCGCGGCGAACTCCGGGCGATAGATATGGACATGAACCATATTCCCGATGCCGCCATGACCATCGCCACCGCCGCGCTGTTCGCCACCGGCGGAACCACCACGCTGCGCAATATTTATAACTGGCGGGTAAAAGAGACCGATCGCCTGGCCGCCATGGCGATTGAGCTGCGTAAGGTCGGCGCGCAGGTGGAGGAGGGCGAGGATTATATTCGCATCACGCCCCCGGCAAAGCTGAAAGCCGCAGAAATCGAAACCTATAACGATCATCGCATGGCGATGTGCTTTTCCCTGGTGGCGCTGTCGGATACGCCGGTCACCATTCTCGACCCGAAATGCACCGCCAAAACCTTCCCTGACTATTTCGACCAGCTGGCGCGCTTAAGCGAACGGGCATAACGGCTTCGCGGGTAAGGCAGAGTGTGAACCCTGCCTGACCCATCGGCAAAAGCGCCGGCCCGCTATCAGGCGCCGTCTTATTTTTCCCGTCGATATAACCTTTCTCGCCATTGATGCGTATAATGAAGCACCGTAATGTCTAAAAACGACATCAACGGGATTTCCCAGTGTAAAGGAGAGAAAGATGGCGGTGACTGCACCGGTCATTACGGTTGACGGACCGAGTGGCGCAGGCAAAGGTACGTTGTGCAAAGCGCTGGCAGAAGCTTTACAGTGGAACCTGCTGGATTCGGGGGCGATTTATCGCGTTCTGGCGCTGGCGGCCCTACATCATCAGGTGGATATCCATTCAGAAGAAGCGCTGGTTCCTCTGGCCTCTCATCTGGATGTGCGTTTTATCTCTGAAGACGGGCAGCTAAAGGTGGTTTTGGAAGGCGAGGACGTCAGTAACGAGATCCGCGCTGAAGAGGTCGGCAATACGGCGTCGCAGGCCGCGGCCTTCCCCCGGGTGCGCGAAGCATTATTGCGCCGCCAGCGCGCGTTTCGCGAAGCGCCGGGGCTGATCGCCGACGGCCGCGATATGGGAACCGTGGTGTTTCCCGATGCGCCGGTGAAGATTTTCCTTGATGCCAGCGCGGAGGAACGCGCCCAGCGACGTATGCTACAGTTGCAGGCGAAGGGCTTTAGTGTTAACTTTGAACGTCTTTTATCCGAGATAAGGGAGCGCGACGATCGCGACCGTAATCGGCCCGTTGCGCCGCTGGTGCCGGCAGCAGATGCGCTGGTGCTGGATTCAACGGCGATGACGATTGACGAAGTGATTGCGCGAGCGCTGGCCTATGCCCGTGAAATTCTGGCCAGGCACGCTTAAAAATGAATTTTTACCTCGCTGTAAGGATGCACAGCGGGGCATGTTAAACAACCCCATCGAGCAGGATGCCGGATGGACGTTAAATTGAAGACTCCTAAGATTATCAACATGACTGAATCTTTTGCTCAACTCTTTGAAGAATCCCTGAAAGAAATCGAAACCCGTCCCGGTTCCATCGTGCGCGGCGTTGTGGTTGCTATTGATAAAGACGTAGTACTGGTTGACGCCGGTCTGAAATCTGAATCCGCCATTCCGGTAGAGCAATTCAAAAACGCGCAGGGCGAACTGGAAATCCAGGTTGGCGATGAAGTAGACGTAGCGCTGGATGCCGTAGAAGACGGCTTCGGTGAAACGCTGCTGTCTCGTGAGAAAGCCAAACGTCATGAAGCATGGCTGACGCTGGAAAAAGCTTACGAAGAAGCGGCGACCGTTACCGGCGTTATCAACGGTAAAGTGAAGGGTGGTTTCACCGTTGAGCTGAACGGCATTCGCGCGTTCCTGCCGGGTTCGCTGGTAGACGTGCGTCCGGTACGCGACACGCTGCATCTGGAAGGCAAAGAGCTTGAGTTCAAAGTTATCAAGCTGGATCAGAAACGCAACAACGTTGTGGTTTCCCGCCGTGCGGTTATCGAATCCGAAAACAGCGCCGAACGCGATCAACTGCTGGAAAACCTGCAGGAAGGCATGGAAGTCAAAGGTATCGTCAAGAACCTTACCGACTACGGTGCGTTCGTTGATCTGGGCGGCGTCGACGGCCTGCTGCATATCACCGATATGGCTTGGAAACGCGTTAAACATCCGAGCGAAATCGTCAATGTGGGCGACGAAATCACCGTTAAGGTGCTGAAATTCGACCGCGAGCGTACGCGCGTTTCCCTGGGCCTGAAACAGCTGGGCGAAGATCCGTGGGTTGCTATCGCGAAACGTTATCCGGAAAGCACCCGCCTGACCGGCCGCGTAACCAATCTGACCGACTACGGCTGCTTCGTTGAAATCGAAGAGGGCGTTGAAGGTCTGGTTCACGTTTCCGAAATGGATTGGACCAACAAAAATATCCATCCGTCCAAAGTGGTCAACGTTGGCGACGTAGTGGAAGTGATGGTTCTGGATATCGACGAAGAACGTCGCCGTATCTCCCTGGGTCTGAAACAGTGCAAAGCCAATCCGTGGCAGCAGTTTGCTGAAACCCACAACAAGGGCGACCGCGTTGAAGGCAAGATCAAATCCATCACTGATTTCGGTATCTTCATCGGTCTGGACGGCGGCATCGACGGTCTGGTTCACCTGTCCGACATCTCCTGGAACGTGGCCGGCGAAGAAGCCGTGCGCGAATACAAGAAAGGCGATGAAATCGCCGCCGTTGTATTGCAGGTTGACGCCGAGCGTGAACGTATCTCCCTGGGCGTGAAACAGCTGGCGGAAGACCCGTTCAATAACTACCTGTCTCTGAACAAGAAAGGTGCTATTGTTACTGGTAAAGTCACTGCGGTTGACGCCAAAGGTGCTACAGTTGAATTAGCGGACGGCGTGGAAGGTTACCTGCGCGCTTCTGAAGCTTCTCGCGATCGCATTGAAGACGCCACGCTGGTATTGAACGTTGGCGACAGCGTTGAAGCCAAGTACACCGGCGTCGATCGTAAAAACCGCGTTGTCAGCCTGTCCGTTCGAGCCAAGGACGAAGCCGACGAGAAAGATGCTATCGCTACTGTTAACAACAAACAGGAAGAAAGCAACTTCTCCAGCGCCATGGCTGAAGCGTTCAAAGCAGCGAAAGGCGAGTAATCGGGTAAAAACGGCGGAGCGGGCGACCTTGGTCGCCCGCTCTTGAAACGGTAGTAAGTTATGGTGATTACTTCGCTAATCACCCACTTGGAGGAACCATGACCAAGTCTGAACTTATTGAAAGACTTGCTGGACAGCAATCTCATATCCCGGCCAAAACGGTCGAGGATGCAGTGAAAGAGATGCTCGAGCAGATGGCCACTACGTTGGCCGAAGGCGATCGTATTGAGATCCGTGGGTTCGGCAGTTTTTCACTTCACTACCGTGCACCGCGCGTTGGCCGTAATCCGAAAACGGGTGAAAAAGTCGAGTTGGAAGGCAAGTACGTCCCTCACTTCAAACCGGGTAAGGAACTGCGCGATCGTGCAAATATTTACGGGTAAATTACTACCCTGATGGCACGTGGCGTCTGACGCTGTTACTTGCAATAGATTGTTAAATAAGAATTTTAAAACGGCACCTGCAAAGGCGCCGTTTTTTTTTGTCGGTCTTTAACCCCTACTATCTTGTTTTCTTCGGCGAAATTGCGATGTTTCAATCAAAAACGAGATGACGTCATAAATCCCCAAAAAATAACACCGATAACCATCATACGAATAAACGCGCTTTGCTCGATGAGGTTATTATGTTGAAAGCATTATCAATTCGTACCGGAATACTGATTTTATTAGCTTTTATGACCCTGTTGCTATTACTGGTCAGCGGGATGGGAATTATCGCCATTAATAAAAGCTACCAATCGATGAATGTGATTAACCGAATTCAGGGAGTTGAATTAGGGAACCTGGCCAGTAGCAATACCAATATGCAACGGGTACGCGTCGCCGCTTCATTTGCCATACGGGCGTTGGAAACCGGCCAATGGGACGACGCCTCAGCCGCCGCTGGACGTTCCGCCCAGTATGCGAACGCCGCCAAAGAGGATTTGCAGCGCTTCTTCGCCGCGACGAGAGGAACCGGGAAAGGAGAGCAATTGGCGGACGTTATTGCGCAAGCCTACCAAAACTATTATGAGCATGGCATCACGCCGATGCTGGATGCTCTGAAAAACAGGGATATCGACCGTTATTATCTCTACCAGGTCACCCAGCTCAGACAGCTGGGAACGATATTTGACAAGGCCAACAAAGATTATTTTGATTACGCGCAGCAGGCGGGGGTGGAACAGTTAGGCTATGCCGCGCTGGAACGTTCACGGATGTTGACGCTGATAGGCGCATGCTGTCTGCTGGTCGTTACGCTGGTTATTTTCTCCTGGGTCATATTGCGTCACATATTGCTTAAACCGCTCAATACGGCGATTCAGCATCTGGAGTTCGTGGCGGCAGGCGATTTGACGCAAACTCTCCCGCCTAGCGGACCCAACGAGCTGGGCCGTTTGAATGCGGCGCTCCATACCATGCAGCAATCGCTGGCGGCTTCCGTTATCCGCGTGCGGGAGGCCAGCGAACAGATTGATGTGGGCAGCCGGGAGTTGGCGCAGGGCAATGAGGATTTATCGCGCCGTACGGAAGAGTCGGCCGCGTCGTTACAGCAAACGGCGGCCAGTATGGAGCAGTTGACGTCTACGGTCAGAAACAATGCGGAAAACGCGCGCCAGGGACATGACTTGACGGAAGATGTCGCCAATACGGCGCAGCAGGGGAGTCGCGTAGTACAAGAGGTCACGGAGAAAATGCAGGAGATCGCCACCAGCGCCGCCAGCATCAGCAATATTCTCAGCGTGATTGACGGTATTGCCTTCCAGACCAATATACTGGCGCTGAACGCGGCGGTGGAAGCGGCGCGAGCGGGGGAGCAGGGGCGCGGTTTCGCCGTGGTGGCGAACGAAGTCAGAACGCTGGCGCAGCGCAGTGCGCAGGCATCTAAAGAGATTCATGCGTTGATTGCCGATTCCAACCTGCGCGTGGCGGAGGGGTCTCAGTTAACCACCAAGGCGAGAGAAAGGATGTCGGCCATTTCCGAGCAAATCATCAACGTCAACGTGTTGATGAAAGAGATCTCGCAGGCGTCGCAGGAACAAAGTCATGGCATTGATCAGATCAATATTGCGGTCAATCAGATGGAGGACGTCGCGCAACACAATGCGTCGCTGGTTGAACAGGCGTCGATGGCGACGCGTTCGCTTGCCGAACAGTCCAGGGAGCTTATCGTGGCGATGGACGCCTTCAGGGTGAAACGCGAGCGGCAGCTTACCTCGCCCGGGTTGGCCATTGACAAGTTAGCCATTGGTGATAGCAAATCAAAAGCCGTCGTTCCTGCGTAGGCAGGAATCTCCGGCCGCTTGCAAAAGCAGATCCCCGCATACTGTCGCGGGGATGACCGGTGGCGGTATTCGGGGAGTGGTTTCGTCTGCAACCTCAAATGGCACCGCAAACGGCGCCATTTCTGCGCCTATTTATTATGGCGCTCTTTTAAGCGATTGATGACGGTCGCCAGCTCCAAATCCTGATCCTGCAACAGCACCAGCAGGTGGTACATCAGGTCGGCGGCTTCGTTGGTCAACTCTTCCCGGTCGTGCACGGTGGCGGCCAGCGCGGTTTCCAGACCCTCTTCCCCCACTTTCTGCGCGATGCGCTTGGTGCCGCTGGCATATAACCGGGCGGTATAGGAGCTGGCGGGATCGGCGTTCTTGCGCGCGCTCAGCAACTGCTCCAACTGGTAGAGAAATTGCCAGTCGCTGGCGGCGGGGGAAAAGCAACTGCTGCTGCCCAGGTGACAGGTCGGCCCAATCGGATTGGCCAGAACCAGCAGCGTGTCGTTATCGCAGTCCGGCGTAATGGATACCACATGGAGAAAGTTGCCGGAGGATTCGCCCTTGGTCCATAAACGCCGTTTGGTGCGGGAAAAAAACGTCACCTTACCGCTCTCTTCGGTGGCCTGCAGCGCGTCCTGATTCATATAGCCCAACATCAGGACTTCGCCGGAAACCGCATGTTGTACCACCACAGGCAGCATACCGTCGGTTTTTTCCCAATCCAGTCGGTTTTTTTGTTCGTCGCTTAACACACTCGAATCTCCACGCCTTGTTGCTTAAGATAGTGTTTCAGTTCACCAATATTGATGATCTGCTTATGAAATACCGACGCCGCCAGCGCGCCGTCAACCGCGGCGTCCTGGAAAGCGGCCAGAAAATGCGCCATGGTGCCGGCGCCGCCGGAGGCGATCAGCGGCACATGGCAGACTTCCCGCACCAGTTTCAGCTGCTGTAAATCGTAACCGTTGCGCACGCCGTCCTGATTCATCATATTCAAGACGATTTCGCCGGCGCCGCGTTTTTGTACTTCTTCCACCCAGTCCAGCGTTTCCCAGGTGGTGACCTTGGTGCGCGTTTCATCGCCGGTGTATTGATTGACGTGATAACGGCCGGTTGCCGCATCATGCCAGGTATCGATCCCGACGACGATGCACTGCACGCCGTAACGGTCGGCCAGACGGGTAATCAACTGCGGATCGGCCAGAGCCGGGGAATTGATGGAAATTTTATCCGCGCCGAAAGAGAGGATCTGCCCGGCTTCCTCCACGCTTTTGATGCCGCCGGCCACGCAGAAAGGAATGTCGATCACCTCGGCCACGCGGGATACCCAGCTCTTGTCGACCACGCGGCCGTCCGATGACGCGGTGATATCGTAAAATACCAGTTCATCGGCGCCTTCCTGGGCGTAACGCTGCGCCAGGGGAACGATATCGCCGATAATTTCATGGTTGCGGAACTGTACGCCTTTGACCACCTGCCCGTCACGCACGTCCAGACAGGGAATTATCCGTTTTGCCAGCATGAAATGGCCTCCGCTACGTTGAATTTACCTTCCAGCAGCGCCCGCCCGACGATCACGCCTTGTACGCCGCTGCCGCGCAAATTGGCGATATCGGCCAGATTGCCGATGCCGCCGGAAGCCTGAAAGGCGACCTGCGGGTAGCGCCGGCTGATTTCGCGGTAAAGCTCCACGTTGGAGCCGCTCAGAGTGCCGTCGCGCGAAATATCGGTGCACAGCACGTGTTTCAGGCCGAAGGGCAGATAGCGTTCGACGATTTGCTCCAGCGTCGATTCCGAGTTCTCCTGCCAGCCGCTGATCGCCACCTGTTTGACGCCGGCGGCGTCAATGCGCACATCCAGCGCCAGCACCAGCGCTTCCGCGCCGTAGCGGGTGAACCATTGCTGCACCAGCTCCGGCTGTTTTACCGCGGTGGAGCCGATAACCACGCGGCGCGCGCCGGCGTTGAGCAGCGCCTCCACGTCCTGCTCGCTGCGGATGCCGCCGCCGACCTGAACCGGCACGCTCACGCCGGACAGCAGCGTTTTCAGCAGCGGGATTTGACGGGCGGACGGATCTTTGGCGCCGGTCAGATCGACCAGATGCAGTACCTGCGCCCCCTGCAGCTGGTAGTCCTGCAGCCGGGGCAGGGGATCGCTGCCGTACTGACGCTGCTGACCATAATCGCCCTGATGCAAACGGACCACCTGTCCGTCTATCAGATCCAATGCGGGAATAATCATGACGATCTACATCTCCAGAAAGTTTTTCAGCAACTGCGCCCCGGCGGCGCCGGAACGTTCAGGGTGAAACTGCACGCCGAAGAAATTGTCTTTCTCCAGCGCGGCGGTGAAAGGATCGCCGTAGTTTGCCTGCGCGATGGTGTGCGGACACACCGGCATGGCGTAGCTGTGGACAAAGTAGAAGTAGGCGTTTTCCGCGATATCGCGGAACAGGCGGTGCCCGGCCTGGGGTATCACCTGGTTCCAGCCCATATGAGGCAGCGGCAAACCCTGGTCCTTCATCAGCTTCACCGGCGCATCGACAATGCCCAGCGTGGAGATGCCGCCGTTTTCATCGCTGGCGGTGCCGAGCAGCTGCATCCCGAGGCAGATACCCAGCACCGGCTGGGTACAGGCTTTAATCAGGTCGATCAGCTCGCGTTCGGCCAGTTGGTTCATGGCCGCCTGCGCGGTGCCGACGCCGGGTAAAAACAGCTTGTCGGCATGCAGAACCACCTCGGCCTCCCGGCTGACCACGGGCTGGTAGCCTAGGCGCCGTACGGCGTAATCGACCGAAGAGAGGTTGGCGCAGCCGGTATCCAGAATAACGACCTTCATTACAACACCCCTTTTGAACTCGGCAGCGTATCGCCCTCAACCCTGATCGCCTGACGCAGCGCCCGGCCGAAGGCCTTGAACAGGCTTTCGACGCGATGGTGGTCGTTGCGCCCTTTGGTTTTCAGGTGCAGCGTGCAGCCCATGGCATAGGAGAGCGAGCGGAAGAAGTGTTCGACCATTTCGGTGCTCAGATCGCCCACGCGCTGATAGCTGAATTCGGCCTTGTATTCCAGATGCGGCCGCCCGGAAATATCCAGCGCGCAGCGCGCCAGACATTCATCCATCGGCAGCACGAAGCCGAAACGGCCGATGCCGCGTTTATCGCCCAGCGCCTTGCTGAGCGCTTCGCCCAGCGCCAGCCCGGTATCTTCCACCGTGTGGTGATCGTCGATATACAGGTCGCCTTTCACCTCTATTTTCAGGCGGAAACCGCCGTGGGTGGCGATCTGATCCAGCATGTGGTCGAAAAAGCCGACGCCGGTATTGATTTTGCTGCCGCCTTCCTGATCCAGCCAGACGTTAACGTCAATGGCCGTTTCGCGCGTAACGCGGTTGACCTGGGCGTGGCGGTTGCGTTTGGTGAGCTGGTCGGCGATGGCGCGCCAGTTCAGGCCGTCGCGCTGATAGCGCAGGCCGCCGATGCCCATGTTTTCCGCCAGCTGTAAATCGGTTTCCCGATCGCCAATCACATAGCTGTGGGCGACGTCTATGGCGCCGTCGTTCAGATACGCCGTCACCAGCGCCGTTTTCGGCTTGCGGCAGGCGCACTGGTCGGCCGGAAGATGCGGACAGATCAGCACTTCCGCAAAGCGAATGCCCTGGGAGGTGAAAATCTGCATCATCAGATTATGCGGCGGATCGAAGGTTTCCTGCGGGAAGCTGGCGGTGCCGAGGCCGTCCTGGTTGGTGATCATCACCAGTTTGAAGCCCGCCTTTTGCAACGCCAGCAGGGAGGGGATCACGTCCGGCTCCAGCGCCAGCTTATCCAACCGGTCAACCTGAAAATCTTCGGGCGGTTCAGCAATCAATGTTCCGTCACGGTCGATAAAGAGATATTTCTGGCTCACATTGGCTCCTTGAGATTAAGCATTGATGCCGGGTAATGACCGTAATGCGTCGATAACGCGTTCGCATTCATCACGGTTGCCGATGGTGATGCGTAAGCAGCCGGACAACCCGGGCTGCTTATTCTGATCGCGCAGGATAATGCCCTGATCCCACAGCGTCTTGAATACCTGGCTGGAAGCGGTAAAACGCACCAGCAGATAGTTGCTTTCGCTGGGGAATACGCTTTCCACGCAGGCCAGCGGCGCCAGGCGTTCGGCCAGCCAGCGGCGGTTTTCCACCACCTCGGCCACGTTGCGGCGCATTTTCGCCACTCCCTGCGCGCTTAGCGCCTGCGCGGCGATATCGGCCACCGGCAGGGAGAGCGGATAAGGGGCGATCACTTTCAGCAATAGCGCAATCACGTCCGCGTTGGCCAGGGTAAAGCCGCAGCGCAGGCCGGCCAGCGCATAGGCCTTTGACAGGGTGCGCAGGATGACCAGGTGCGGATAGTCCGCCAGCCAGCCGACGGTCGACGCCTGCGGGCAGAATTCGATATAGGCTTCGTCCACCACCACCAGCGCCTTGCCCTGGGTCAGCGCCAGCAGACGGCGCAGGTCGTCCTGTTTCACCAGATTGCCGGTGGGATTATTGGGGCTGCACACATACACCAGCTTTACGCCGTCCAGCTGGCTCTCGATCGAGGCCATATCCAGCTGCCAGTCGTCGGTGCTTTGCGCGGTGCGGCGCTCCACGCCGAAGGTTTCGGCGCTGACCGCGTACATGCCGTAGGTGGGCGGACAGAACAGAATGGCGTCCTTTCCCGGCTCGCAGAACGCGCGGATAAGCAGTTCGATCCCTTCGTCCGCCCCGCGGCTGACCAGCACCTGGTCGGTGGTTAACCCCGCGTAGTCGGCATAGCGCTCGATCACCAGTTTCGGCTGGCACTCCGGGTAGCGGTTCAGCGTCTGGAGGGTCAGCTGGTATTCAGGCGCCAGAGGGAACTCGTTGGCATTGAGCCACACGTCGCCATTGCCGCCCAGGCGGCGCGCCGACTGATAGGGCGTCAGGGCGCGCACGTTGTCGCGCGCCAGTTGTTCAATGCTCATGCTTGCTCCTTCAGGGCGGCGACACGCAGGGTGACGGCATTTTTGTGGGCGGTAAGCCGTTCGGCCTGAGCCAGGGTTTCGATGGTCGGCGCCAGCTGCAACAGGCCCTGCGGCGTCAGCTGCTGTACCGTCATCCGCTTCTGGAAGTCGGCCAGTCCCAGGCTGGAGTAGGTCGCCGTATAGCCGTAGGTGGGCAGCACGTGGTTGGTGCCGGAGGCGTAATCGCCGGCGGATTCCGGCGACCAGTCGCCGAGAAACACCGAACCGGCGCTGGTGATGTCGTCGACCCATTTTTCCGCGTCGCGCGTCTGGATAATCAGGTGTTCCGGGCCGTACTGGTTGCTGATTTCAACGCACTGCGCCAGATCGCGCGCCACGATAACCCGGCTGGAAGAGAGCGCCTGCCGGGCGATCTCCGCCCGTGAAAGCTGGGCGAGCTGTTGCTCCACCGCCTCGGCGACGGCTTTGGCCAGCGCGGCGTCGGGCGTCAGCAGGATAACCTGCGAGTCGGGACCGTGCTCCGCCTGCGACAGCAGGTCGGCGGCGACGAACGACGGAGTGGCGCCGCCGTCGGCGATCACCAGCACTTCGGACGGTCCGGCGGGCATATCGATCGCGGCGCCGGTCAACTGCTGGCTGACCTGACGTTTCGCCTCGGTGACGTAGGCGTTGCCGGGGCCGAAAATTTTATCGACCTTGGGGATGCTTTCGCTGCCGAACGCCATGGCGGCGATCGCCTGAGCGCCCCCCAACTGGAACACCTCGCTGATGCCGCACAGCTGCGCGGCATAGAGAATTTCATCGGCGATGGGCGGCGGCGAGCACAGCACCACGCGCCGGCAGCCGGCGATGCGCGCGGGGGTGCCCAGCATCAGCACGGTTGACGGCAGCGGCGCCGACCCGCCGGGGATATATAATCCGACGGTGGCGATCGGCCGTGTCAACTGCTGGCAGCGCACGCCGGGCTGGGTTTCAACATCGACCACGGGTAATTTCTGCGCATTGTGAAAGGTTTCAATATTGCGCACCGCAATCGCCATCGCCTGCTTGACCTCGTCGCCAAGGCGCTCGGCCGCGGCGGCAATCTGCGCTTCGCTAATGCGGAGGGTATCCACCTGAACGTTATCGAACCGGGCGCTGTATTCGCGCAGGGCGCTGTCGCCGCGGCTTTTTACGTTGTGCAGAATCTCTTCCACGATGCCGGTGATGCGGTCAGACGCCGAGATCGCCGGACGGGTCAGCAGTTGGCGCCGCTCCTCGGCGGAGCAGCCTTGCCAGTCGATGATGGTATTGAAGTTGCTAATCGCGTTGCTGTCGGCCATCGATATCACTCCATCATTTTTTCAATCGGCAACACCAGAATGGAACTGGCGCCGAGCGACTTCAGGTTTTCCATGGTTTCCCAGAACAGGGTTTCGCTGCTGACCATATGCATGGCCACCCGGCTCTGATCGCCCGCCAGCGGCAGAATGGTCGGACGTTCCGCGCCCGGCAGCAGGGCGATAACCTCATCCAGACGTTCGCTGGGCGCGTGCAGCATAATATATTTTGACTCACGCGCCTGAATCACGCCCTGCATGCGGGTAAGTAATTTATCGATCAACAGCTGCTTGTCGGCGGGCATTTCTCCGTCGCGCTGAATCAGACAGGCTTTGGAGCGGTAAATGACCTCCACTTCGCGCAGGCCGTTGGCTTCCAGCGTCGCGCCGGTGGAGACCAGATCGCAAATCGCGTCGGCCAGCCCGGCGCGGGGCGCCACTTCCACGGAGCCGTTCAGCAGGCAGGATTTGAAATTGATATTTTGTTTATCCAGATATTGCTTGAGCAGGTGAGGGTAGGAGGTGGCGATACGTTTCTCTTGCAGGCACTGCGGGCCGGTATACTCTTCATCCAGCGGCATCGCCAGCGAGAGGCGACAGCCGCCGAAGTCCAGACGGCGCAGGGTGAAATAGCGCGGGTCTTCCCCTTGCGCCCGGCGATTGAGGAGTTCTTCTTCCAATACGTTTTCACCGATGATGCCCAGATCGACGACCCCGTCCATCACCAGCCCCGGAATATCGTCATCACGCACGCGCAGAATGTCGATGGGCATATTTTCCGCAAAGGCGATAAGACGCTGTTGCTGCAAATTGATTTTAATACCGCAACGTGCCAGCAGTTCGCGCGAATCGTCGCTCAGGCGGCCTGACTTCTGCATTGCTATCCGTAAACGTGTTTTGTCCAGCATGGAAACCTCATTACCTGTCAAATTAACTACTACTTTTAAAAAGCGGGATAAAAAAAACCCTCGGAAGTCGATCTTCCGAGGGCTCTCTTTACGTTCTGCGCCACTGGAAGATCTGAACGTCTTCCAGCACCAATCGCCTGAAAGACTAGTCAGGGTGATGGTGATGATGGTGGTTAAACAGAACGCTTGTCATAAAATATCTCTTGGTTGTGTCAATATATTTACCGTCAGGCGGATAACCTAAACCATGTGCGGGTATTTGTGCAACACTTTTTTAGCGGATGGGGGATGATGGGCTATGCGCGACGTCCCAGACCATCGGCGGCGGGGTAATTTTGCAGCGGAACAGCGGGGGAGTTTAAAATGAAAAAAGTGGCCATTATCGGGCTGGGTTGGTTAGGTATGCCGCTGGCATGGGCGCTGAACGGTCATGGCTATCAGGTCGTCGGCAGCAAAACCACCATCGACGGCGTTGAAGCCGCCCGGCTGAGCGGTATTGAATGTTATCAGCTCAGGCTTACCCCCGAACTGGAATGCGACGCCGATGAGCTGGAGGCCTTGTTGCAGGTTGACGCGCTGGTGATTACGCTGCCGGCGAGCCGCACCGCGCAGGGCGGGGAGAGCTATGCCCGTGCGGTGCAGACGTTGGTCAACACGGCGCGGGTGTTTAAGGTGCCGCGGATTATTTTCACCAGCTCTACCTCCGTCTATGGCAATAGCGCCGGCACCGTACGGGAAAACTCGCCGCTGCGGCCGGTATCCGTCGCCGGAAAGGTGCTGGCGTCGCTTGAACAGTGGTTGCAGCATTTACCGGATACCTCGGTGGATATCCTGCGCCTGGCCGGGCTGGTGGGCATCGATCGCCATCCCGGACGTTTTCTGGCCGGGAAAACGGGGCTGAGCGGCGGTTCTCACGGCGTGAACCTGGTGCATCAGGAAGATGTGCTGGAGGCTATCCAGCTATTGCTGAAGCGTCCTCACGGCGGGCATCTATATAACCTATGCGCGCCGGGGCATCCCGCCAAACGGCGCTATTATGCCGATCGGGCGCGCCAGCTGGGCCTGACCCCGCCGCAGTTCGTTGCCGGGGAAGACGATGATGCCGGACGCATCGTCGACGGTCAGCGCATCTGTCGCGAGCTGGGATTCGACTATCTCTACCCGGACCCGATGCTGATGCCGCTGAATTAGCGCCGTTCTGATCTTCTACCGGCGTATAAGGCTAACCGTGCGGGTTAAACGCCCGCACGGTCGGCGCGCCGGCGTATTACGCCTGACCGTGAGGCAGCGCCTTGGGTTGCGCAGGGACGCCGTTCACCGCCAGTTGCGGATCCCGGATTTCATTCTCCGATAAACGAAAGTAGGCGACCATTTTTTCCAACAGGGAGGATTGCTCCTCCAGCGAGTTGGCCGAGATGGAAGACTCCATAACCAGCGCCGCATTCTGTTGCGTGGTGGTATCGAGCTCGCTAATCGCCCGGGCTATCTGTTCAATGCCGCGGCTTTGCTCATCTGAAGCGGAGGAGATCTCGCCCATGATATCGTTCACCCTGGATACCGAGGAGACGATTTGCTGCATGGCCGCACCGGCGTTGGCCGCCAGTTTGCTGCCAACGTCAATGCGCGCCACGGACTCGGATATCAGGCCGGCAATCTCTTTCGCCGCCTGAGAGCTGCGCTGTGACAAATTGCGCACTTCGCTGGCGACCACCGCAAACCCGCGCCCCTGCTCGCCGGCCCGCGCCGCTTCCACGGCGGCGTTCAGGGCCAGAATATTGGTCTGGAAAGCGATGCTGTTAATCACGGCGGTGATATCCGCGATTTTATTCGAACTGGCGGAGATATCATTCATGGTGCTGACCACATTCTGCACCACCTCCCCGCCTTTATGGGCGTTTTGCGAGGCTTCCGCCGTTATCTGGCTGGCATGTCTGGCGTTGTCGGCGTTGTTTTTGACCGTGGAGGTCAACTCTTCCATACTGGCGGCGGTTTCGACCACCGCGGCTGACTGCTGCTCCGTACGGGATGACAAATCATTATTGCCGATGGCGATCTTGGCGGCTGAGTCGGCGACGCTATCCACGCTGTCGCGCACATCGCCGATCATGGCGCGCAGTTTTTCATTCATTCGCGCCATGGCCGACGTCAGTTGCCCTAATTCATCGCGCCGGTCAACCACGATGGAAGCGGTGAGATCGCCGCCGGCGATGCGCTCGGCCAGCGCCAGGTTGTGGATAACGGGCCTGGTGATTTGCCGGGTAATAGCGATGGAGGTAATCACGCCGATAATAACGGCTATCAGGCCGATAATGATGGTGATATGGGCGGAATCATTGGTCAGATCGTCATTTTTCGCTTTAACGATATTGATGATGGATTTGATCGCGGCGCTGCTTTTATCGCCCGCGACTTTAACCGCGTCCTCCGCTTTTTTCAGATCGTTGAGCGCCGCGAAATAATCCTCGTTAAGCTTGCGGTAATTGACGGCATAGCTCCACAATCCGTCGGCGGTCGACCTGTCCGCGGGAGAGAGAGTCGGCGCCAGGCGCTGATAAAACTGTGCCGCGCTATTAAAGCTTTGCGCCAAATCTTTTAACGCCGCCTCGTTTTCTTTAAGCTGCAGCTCGTAGGCGCGATTTTTTATCTCGGCGATTAAAAAAATCAGGTTATCGAGACCGCCGTCGATATTACCGTCGCCTGACCGTAACGCCGGGCTATTGTCCGGCCGGTGAATGATATTTTGCAGATTATGGCTATTTAGGCTTTCCCGAGAGGCGACGACCTTTTTCATGGCTTCGCCCATCTGGCTAATCGACTGTTGAAACTCATCCAGATGCCGGCCTATATTGTCGACATAGGCGATTTCTTCATCGCTCCAGGAGAGATGCTGAGCCTGAACGGTTAATTCCGACGCATGCTTGATATAGTTGGACATGACCTGGCGGGACTCTTCATCCGCGGAGTAGAAATATTTCAACCTGTTGATTTTAGCTTGAAAAACCTCAATATTGATATTGTATATCAGATTGGTTTTTTCATATATCAGGCGAATTGATTCAAATCGGTTAACGCTAAGGGATGATGCGATGACGACCAGCAACAAAATAACGCCGAATCCAATATAAAGCTTATGCGATATTTTAATGTTGCGGAGCCTATTTATCAGGTAATGCATGATTTTCTCCATTAGAAAAACACATTCATGATGAATGATGCCAATGTTTTATTAAATTTCGACCAAGGTGGGTTATCGGTATATGTGACGGGGGTTTTAGATTTAAAAATATAAATAATGCAATTTTGTGATGCGCTTATTACCGCATTGGGCATGCGTACGGTCAGCGTAGGGCAAATAAACAATAAAATTCTTTATAAACCCTAACGCCGTTTTTTATGCCGATGATTTTATTTCAGCAGGGAGATAAGTTTCCAAATAATAAAAAGTCATTAAGCGCTTATGCGCCCTTCGCCGGATGGCGTCACCCGCCTATAGGGTCCGTGATAAACGACGATCGCGCTGCCCGGACCCGACGCTTATGCCGCCAAGTGAACCGCGTTGCTATTCGGCGGCCTTTTTGCGGTACAGCCGTCGCGGATGTCCATTCCTCCACAGGCCAACACGGCGTGTCCCGCCGCTAAGATATTCCGGGCGCCGTTGATGTCGGCGTTTGCGCTGTAGCCACACTCTTGACACTCGAACCGGGCTTGCGACTGGCGGTTTTCTTTCGCCACATGCCCGCAGCACGCGCACTTCTGGCTGGTGTACGCTGGCGGGAGCGCCAGCACCCGACCACCGCGCCAGAACTGCTTGTATTCCAGTTGGCGGCGCATTTCATACCAACCCTGATCCAGTATCGAACGGTTCAGTCCTGACTTTGCCCGGACGTTGCGCATGATTAACAGCCTCAAGGGTGTTTTGTGGAGTCCGAGTTATTTTGCCAGCAGTTGCGGGCGCGCTCCGATTTCGATTATCAGGCAATATATCGAACAGCAGGAAACACCACGTTAGGCTGTTCCTACGCCTTATATCCCCGGCCGAAGGCGAGGCTTTACGGCGCAACCGGGTAATAAACGCCGGTTAATATCAGCAACAGAGAGAAAAAAATAATCAAATAGAGAAATAATTTGATATGAAAAGCAATTCTCAATGCCATGATACAAAACAACCTGTCTGGTTAGCGGAAAACGGTCGGCTAATTTAGCATGAATAAAAATAGTTAGGCACAAGGAGCAAGAAACTTGTGAGCAGCCACACGTTTATAATTTAATCATTATATATTTGAATAATTACATTTTATAAAAATTAAGCTTAAATGTTTTTTTGGAAAACATCTCAATTACTTTTTATCAACATAATTATTTTCAGGAAATAAAAACCATAAAGAACATAAAAGTCATAAAATATATACTTGCCAATGAATATTATAAATTTATGTTTTTTATATACTTTGTTTATTTAAACCATAAAAGCCATAAGTGCCTTTAAAACTTATTTTTTAATTTGAAGTCAATCACATAATAATAGTCGTTGTTCCCTATGATGTGCGGACAAAATAAAACGGGGATTGGATTATGAGTACGGCTGACGATTCATATGTTGTGGCGGGTAATGAAGCAACCGCGAAGACCATATTAAAGGAAAAATGGTGGCACATTCTTGATACCTATAAAGTGGGTATTATTCCCGTGTCGCTCTTTTTACTGGCGGGCGTATTAATCGGCATTGACTGCCTGAATGGAAAATTGCCGAGCGATATTGTAGTGATGGTCGCCACGCTGGCTTTCTTCGGTTTTGCCTGCGGCGAGTTCGGCAAACGCCTGCCGATTATCGGCAAAATGGGGGCGGCGGCAATTTGCGCCACCTTTATCCCGTCGGTGATGGTTTATTACGGACTGCTGCCGGATGTGGTGGTTGAATCAACGACCAAATTCTATAAAAGCACCAATATTCTCTACCTCTATATCTGCTGCATTATCGTCGGCAGCACTATGAGCATGAATCGGCAAACGCTGATTCAGGGCTTTGTGCGTATTTCTTTCCAATGCTGTGCGGCGAAGTGGTGGGCATGCTTGTCGGTATGGCGGTCGGCATCGCGCTCGGCATGGATCCGTTCCAAATCTTCTTTTTCCTGATCCTGCCCATCATGGCCGGCGGCGTGGGCGAGGGGGCAATACCGCTGTCGATAGGCTATGCTACTATTCTACATATGGAACAAGGAGTTGCATTGGGACGAATTCTTCCTATCGTCATGCTGGGCAGCCTGACCGCGATTATTCTCGCCGGCATGCTGAACCAGCTTGGCAAACGTTATCCGCACCTGACCGGCGAAGGCGAACTGATGCCGAACAAGGGTAACGACCTGAACAACCCCGACGGCGGTACGCCGGTATCCGGCTTCAGCAGCAAGGCCGATGTGACCACCATCGCCTCCGGCAGCGCTGCTGGCCGTCCTGCTTTATATGATCGGCATGCCGGTGATCAAACCGTTCTATTCCAGCGAGTTTGACTACGAAGGGGAACTGGCGGTGGTGATCGGCATCACCGGTTCGCCGGGCGGCGTGGGCAAAAAGCGCAACCCGCCGCTGTTTATGCCGGCGGGCGACCGTATCGAGGTCGAGATTGAGAACGTCGGCCATCTGCGCAACCTGGTGGTTGACGCCAATCAGCAACAGCAGCCGACGCCGGCCGCGGCCGCCGCGCATTAAGCGATACGCCTCCGGGTCGCCCGGAGGTTTACCAATCAATGTTGAACAGAAGTTAAATGCAGGATTAATCGTTATGCATGCCAATGATTCCATCTTTTTCGACACCCTGGATATGCGCATGCAGCCTCAGGCAATCCCCGAGATCCGCCGGTTTCTGGCGCTGTGCCGGCTCGGTATGGATGATGATATCGACACCTTTGTCACCTGCCGCCTGGGCGGCGAGCTGGTGGCCTGCGCGGGCATGGCGGCAAACACCATCAAGTGCGTCGCGGTGGCTCCGCAGCACCGCGATCGGAACCTGGGCGTTCGGGTGATCAATGAGGTGGTGCAGCAGGCGGCGCAGCGCGGCCATTTTCATCTATTCCTCTATACCAAACCGCAAAACATCGCCATTTTCCGCGCCTGCGGCTTTTATCCGCTGGCGCAGTATCAGGATAGCGCCGTGCTGATGGAAAATACCCCCATCGGCATCACTCAGTACTGCCGCTCGCTGGCGGCGTATCGCCGGCCGGGAACGCCTATCGGGGCCGTCGTGATGAACGCCAATCCGTTCACGCTGGGACATCGCTATCTGGCGGAACGCGCGGCGCAGTCGTGCGACTGGCTGCACCTTTTCGTGGTGCGCGAAGACGCGTCGCTGTTTCCCTTTGACGAACGTCTGGAAATGGTGCGCCGGGGCGTGGCCCATATCAACAATCTGACGGTGCACGCCGGATCGGAATATATGATCTCCAAAGCCACCTTCCCCGGTTATTTTCTGAAAGAGGAAAAATTGATTACCCGCGCGCATGCCGCGCTGGATTTAATTATTTTCAGAAAATATATCGCTCCGGCGTTAGGCGTTACCCGGCGCTTCGTCGGCACGGAGCCGTTTTGTGCGCTCACGCGGCAATATAACCAGGATATGGGTTTCTGGCAGGAAAACGCGTCGGCCGTGGATGCGCCCGCGCTGGCGGTGATTGAAATCGAGCGTAAGCGGGAAAGCTCCGGCGTGGCGATCTCCGCCTCTGAAGTGAGAAAGTTATTAAAACTTCGGCAATACCGCCGTATTCAGGAATTAGTGCCGGCCTCGACGCTGGAACATTTACAGCGCTATTACCAGGCCGAATACGCTTAATTAAATTAATCAGGACAACCCTATGAAGATTATTAAGGAGTCTCTGGCCGGAACCCTGGAATCCAGCGATCTGCTGGTCAAGGTCGCGCCGGCGCAGGGAGAGCTCACCGTGGTGATCAACAGCGAAGTGATAAAGCAGTTCGGCCACCGGATAAGACAGGTGGTGAATGAGACGCTGCAAGCGCTGGAGGTCACCGCAGGCACCATCGTTGTTGAGGATAAGGGCGCGCTGGACTGTGTGATTCGCGCCAGGGTGCAGAGCGCGATCCTGCGCGCGGCGGACGTTCAGCAGGTGGAATGGGAGAAACTGCAATGAAAAAATTGCGCCGCAGCATGTTATTCCTGCCGGGAGCGAATGCCGCCATGTTGTCCAATTCGTTTATTTATAAACCCGACTCCATCATGTTCGACCTGGAAGATGCGGTTTCCCTGCGCGAAAAAGATACCGCCCGCCTGCTGGTTTTCCATGCGCTGCAGCACCCGATGTACCGCGATATTGAAACCGTGGTGCGCATCAATCAGCTGAGCACTCCGTTCGGCCTGCTGGATCTGGAGGCCGCGGTGCGCGGCGGCGCCGACGTTATCCGCCTGCCGAAAACCGACTCCACCGACGACGTGGATGAACTGGAAGGTCATCTGGCGCGCATCGAGAAAGCCTGCGGGCGGGAAGTGGGCTCCACCCGCATTATGGCGGCCATCGAGTCGGCGCTGGGCGTGATTAACGCCGTCTCCATCGCCCGCTCGTCGCCGCGCATGATCGGCATTGCGCTGGCGGCCTTCGACTATGTGATGGATATGCAGACCGAGCGCGGCGACGGCACCGAACTGTTCTACGCCCGTTGCGCGGTGCTGCACGCCGCGCGCGCGGCCGGCATCGACGCCTTCGACGTGGTCTATTCCAACGTCAACGACGACGCCGGCTTTCTGCGGGAAGTCGAACTGATCCGCAAACTGGGTTTTAACGGCAAATCGCTGATTAATCCCCGCCAGATTGAGCTGTTGCATAACGCCTATGCGCCGACGCAGAACGAAGTGGATTACTCCCACCGGGTGCTGCAGGCCGCGGAAGAGGGGGAGCGCGCGGGACTGGGGGTGATTTCCCTGAATGGGAAAATGATCGATGCGCCGATTATCGACCACGCGCGCATGGTTCTGGAACGCGCTCAGGCTTCCGGCGTGCGTAAATAAGCGTCGTCCGACGACCCGGCAATGATAGATCTCAGGAATCACAGGATTAGACCATGAGCAACTTTATTGAAGCGCTGCAACGGCAGTACCCGCAAACGCGCAATCTGTCCCCCTTTATCAATGCGAATCACCAGACTCCCTGGCTCAACGACGTCAAACGCAAGCATGAACGTAAACTGTGCGCCGATCTGGCCGAGGCCATCGCTAAAAGCGGCCTGAAAGACGGCATGACCATCTCTTTCCACCACCATTTCCGCGAAGGCGACAAGGTGATTAATAGGGTGGTGGACACGCTGGCGCAGCTGGGATTCAAAAACCTGACGCTGGCCTCCAGCTCGCTGATGAGCTGCAACGCGCCGCTGATTGAACATATTCGCGCCGGGGTGATCGCCCGCATCTACACCTCCGGCATGCGCGGCGAACTGGCGGACGCCATTTCCCACGGCCTGATGAAAGAACCGGTGAACATCCATTCGCACGGCGGCCGGGTGCACCTGCTGCAAAGCGGCGAACTGAAGGTGGACGTGGCGTTTCTCGGCGTGCCGAGCAGCGATGAATTCGGCAACGCCAACGGCACGGCGGGGAGATCGCGCTGCGGCTCGCTCGGCTATGCCATGGTGGACGCGCAATACGCGCGCAAAGTGGTGGTGCTGACGGAAAGTCTGGCGCCGTTCCCCAATATGCCCGCCAGCATCGTGCAGGATCGGGTGGACTACGTGGTGCAGGTGGCGGAAGTGGGCGACCCGGCCAGGATCAGCGTCGGGGCGGCTCGCGTCACCAGCAACCCGCGTGAGCTGCTGATCGCCCGCCGCGCCGCGGACGTTATCGAATATTCCGGCTATTTCAAAAACGGCTTCTCCATTCAGACCGGCTCCGGCGCGGCGTCCACCGCCTGCACCCGCTTTCTGGAAGATAAAATGCGCCGGCAGAATATCGTGGCGAGCTTTGCCCTGGGCGGCATTACCGGCAGCATCGTCGATTTGCATGAAAAAGGGCTGATTGAAAAACTGCTCGACACCCAATGCTTCGACGCCAACGCGGCGGAATCGCTGGCCAGGAACCCGAACCATGTGGAAATCTCCACCACTGTCTACGCCAATCCGAGCGTGAAAGCGGCCTGCTGCGACCAACTGGATGTGGTGATCCTCAGCGCGCTGGAAATCGACACCGATTTTAACGTTAACGTGATCACCGGTTCGGACGGGGTGATGCGCGGCGCGTCGGGCGGCCACTGCGACGTCGCCACGGCGGCGAACCTGACGATTGTCGTCGCGCCGCTGATCCGCAGCCGTATTCCGACGGTGGTTCGTCAGGTCACCACCTGCGTCACGCCGGGCGAAAGCATCGACGTGCTGGTGACCGATCACGGCATCGCCGTGAATCCGCGGCGCCCGGAAGTCGCGCAACGCCTGCAACAGGCGGGGTTGCCGGTGCTGTCGATTGAAGCGCTATATCAACGGGCCATCGAACTGGTCGGCGAACCCAGGGCGATTGAGTTTCACGAGCGTATTGTCGGGGTGATCCGCTATCGGGACGGCAGCGTGATTGACGTGGTGCGCCAGGTGAAAGAAAGCGATGAGTAAAACGGACCAACCAATCATGCCGCGGGACATGGACGACCCCGTCCCCGTGACCCTGGAAGCGTTGCTCGCGGCGAAAGAGCGCCGCGCAGCTCGTCAGCGCGAGTGGCTGACGGAGCATCACGCCACGCTGGTTTCGCTGACGCTGGTTACGCCGGGGCCGGTAAAGGATAGCGCGCCGTACCGTCTTGCCATGGGCGAAGCGATCGAGGCGCTGAATACGCTCTGCCGGCAGCGCGGCTGGCCGGTGCTGGCGCAGCGGACCCTGTGGCTGACGACCGGCGCCGAAGGCTTATGGGCGATCGGCAAAGACGCGCTGACGGTCAAAGCCGCCGCCATCGCGCTGGAAGAGCGCCACCCGTTGGGCCGGCTGTGGGATATTGATGTGATCTGCCCGCGGGAAGGGGCGATCGGCCGCGCAATGCTGGCGCATGAGGCTCGCCGCTGCCTGCTGTGCCAACAGGCGGCTCACGCCTGCGGGCGCGCGCGGAACCACCCGTTGCCGGAGCTGGTGCGGCACGTTGAGGGAATGCTTAATGCCTATTTCAATCCGGCCTGAGTTATTGACGCCGCGCGCGCCGTCCCCTCGGCGGGATGGCGGAACGTCCGCGGCGTTGCCCGATATTGACCTGTGGGTGACGCGGGCGCTGACGGCGGAGGTGATGCTGACGCCTAAACCGGGGCTGGTGGACCGGGCGAACAACGGCGCGCACCGCGATATGGACGTCGCCCTGTTTCACCACAGCATCCGCGCCATATCCCCCTGGTTTCGCCGTTTTACCGCCGCCGGCTGGCGCTATGCCTATCTGCCTTTGCCGCAGCTGCTTCCCCAGATCCGGCCCATCGGGCTGGCCTGCGAACAGGCGATGTTCGCGGCGACAAAGGGCGTCAACGCCCACAAAGGCGGGATTTTCGCCTTTGGCCTGCTGTGCGCCGCGGCCGGGTGGCTGGCGGCTCAGGGACGGCGCGTGACCCGCCAGAGCCTGTGCCGCAGCGTAGCGGAAATATGTCGCGATATGGTGCGCCGGGAGCTGGCGCGCGGCGGCGGCGCGGCAACCGCCGGAGAACATCTGTACCGCCGCTACGGCCTGACCGGCGCAAGGGGGGAGGCGGCCAGCGGATTCAATACCGTGCGCCGGTTTTCATTACCGGCGTTAACGCGGGCCGTCGCCGCGGGGGCAGACGAGGAAACGGCGCTGCTGCGCACGCTGCTGGTGCTGATGGCGCACAACCCGGATACCAACCTGGTTTCCCGGGGCGGTATGCCGGGGCTGGATTTTGTACGGCGCTACGCCGGAAAACTGCTCGCCGCGCCGCTGGATCGGCAGGCGCTGATCGCCATGGATAAGGCGCTGATCGCCAGAAACCTCAGCCCCGGCGGCAGCGCGGACCTGCTGGCGCTGACCTGGCTGTTATTTCACTATCCTGAAGCCTGAGCGGAGCGGGCGGCGTTATACCTGATTCCCTAAAGTTATAGATGATATGTGTCGATACCGTTTGAAGCGATTTGCATCATGTGGTTCAGTAGATATAGACATTAATAAGACTATGGCTATTAGAATGGGGATAAAAGCGGTGGATGAAAATTTTAAAGAGCAGTTCGTCAAGCGTAATAAACTGGCTATCTGTGCAACACTGCGTGAATTAAAGAAAAACGATACCAGCGTTATGGTTCATCATTCTCGCGGCCAGTTCATCAGTAAAATTCTTGATGTGGTATCCGACGATGATATTTTCGTATTTGACCTGGGCGGGGTTGAGCACGAAAACAGCCGGGCGTTGTATGCGGGGAAATTGTCTTTCGTGGCGGAACCGACGGGGGCTAAAGTGGAGTTTAGCGCCGAAATAGCCAGAACCATCGATTTTCAGGGTCTGCCGGCGTTCACGGCGGCCATCCCGGAGCTGCTCTATCTGATTCAGCGCAGGACCTATTTCCGCATCAACACGCCGCTTTGGCCGCCGCTGTTGTGCCGCGGCGAATTACCGGACGACACCCGCTTTCAGTTTACCATTAAGGATCTCTCCCTCGGCGGGCTGAGTCTGTATACCGATCGCGATACCACGGGGCTATTGACGGAGGGGGATATCATCCGCGACGTCGAGTTGGATCTCGATGAGTATGGCTTTTTCTGCCTGGACTTGCAGTTCGTCGGCCAGTCAACGATGAAAGACGTCGATAGCAAAGGCGAGGTGAGGATCACCCAGCGGCTGAGCTTCAAGTTTCCGACGCTGTCCGCGGTTCAGGAGCGCGACCTGCAGCAGGTTATTTTCGAGCTGGAGCGACTACAGAATGAGAAGAGAAAAAAATTTCAGGATTGGTGATTTTTTCAGTAAAAACTTTCCCATACGGCAACAGAATAATCCGTAATAAAACAAAGAAAAACAGTGCGATAGCCAATAAAATCATTTCCCGTCCGCGCAATGGCTTGTCAGATGGAAATGAGTGGTGCAGAATACGCGCCTTGCAAAATAACCGACGTCTTATCGCGTCGGTTATTTTTTTGCATTTATGTTTTCAACCAGAGGCCGGACAGCGCGCCGGAAAGATAAATTGTTTGAGTGCCAGAGAGCACGGTATGAGGAAAGGAAAGATGGGGCAACTTGATACCAGCACGGCGTCCGGCAAACGTGTCCAGCTAAGAAGAACGCTCACGCTATGGCCGGTTGTTATGATGGGGCTGGCTTATATGCAGCCGATGACCATTTTTGACACCTTTGGTATCGTCTCCGGCCTGACCGACGGACACGTTGCGACGGCTTACGCTTTCGCCCTGGCGGGCATCCTGTTTACCGCCTTAAGCTACGGCAAGCTGGTGCGCCGCTTCCCGTCGGCCGGTTCCGCATACACCTATGCGCAAAAAGCCATCAGTCCGCACGTCGGCTTTATGGTCGGCTGGTCGTCGCTGCTGGACTACCTGTTTATGCCGATGATCAATATCCTGCTGGCGAAAATCTACCTTGAAGCGATTTTTCCCGGCGTGCCGTCATGGATTTTCGTCGCCGCGCTGGTGGGGCTGATGACGTTGTTTAATCTGCGCGGCATCAATGTGGTGGCGAATCTCAACTCGGTCATCGTCGTGGTTCAGGTGGCGATTATGGCGGTGTTTCTGGGCTTGGTGATTTACGGCGTTTATCAGGGCGAAGGGGCGGGAACGCTGGTCAGCGCCCGGCCTTTCTGGTCGGACAACGCCCACGTGGTGCCGATGATCACCGGCGCCACCATACTCTGCTTCTCTTTCCTCGGTTTTGACGGTATCAGCTCCCTGTCGGAGGAAACGCGGGACGCCGGCAACGTGATCCCGAAAGCCATTTTTCTCACCGCGCTGATCGGCGGGGTGATCTTTATTGCCGTCGCTTATTTTCTGCAGCTGTACTTTCCGGATATTTCGCGTTTTAAACAGCCGGACGCCTCGCAGCCGGAAATCATGCTGTACGTCGCCGGGAAGTTCTTCCAGTCGATTATTCTGGTGTTCTCCTGCGTGACCGTACTGGCGTCAGGCATGGCCGCCCATGCCGGGGTGTCGCGCCTGATGTACGTGATGGGACGCGACGGCGTATTCCCCGAGCGTTTCTTCGGCTATATCCATCCGCAATGGCGCACGCCGGCGCTGAACGTGCTGCTGGTCGGGGCGGTCGCCTTGTCGGCGGTCTCTTTCGATCTGGTCACGGCGACCGCGCTGATTAACTTCGGCGCGCTGGTGGCCTTCACCTTCGTCAATCTGTCGGTGATTTCCCAGTTTTATATCCGCGAGCGCCGTAACCGTACGCTGAAAGATACCTTTAACTATCTTATCCTGCCGGTGCTGGGGGCGCTGACCGTCGGCGCGCTGTGGGTCAACCTGGAAGAGAGCTCCATGACGCTGGGGCTGATTTGGGGAACCATCGGCCTGCTGTATCTGGCCTTGGTGACGCGCCGTTTCCGTCAGCCGGTGCCGCAGTGCCGTGAAGAGCTGATGTAAACCCATCGGACGGCTAATCAGATAAAAAGCGGAGATAGGCCTCTCCGCTTGAGGTTGCTGACAACCCCTTCATCTTCATCGTCATCCCCGCGCAGGCGGGGATCTGTTTTCAGCTAAGACATTGATATCAGAAAGATTCCTGCTTCTGCAGGAATGACGGATTTGGGGGCGGTATTATAGATGTTGACAAAGTTCGGCGCGGTGCCATTAATGCCCCCTCCCAGCCTCCCCTGCGACTGTCTCTTAGTCACATATTTACTGTTAACGGTATATGTGAGTTCAGTGCTATTTCGTGCGCTAGAAGGCCGTCATTTCTATGCTATGTCGCAGCACGCGCCCGACGCAGGGTGGTTCAAGCGCCACCACCCTCCGGACCCGGGCTGTGGCTGAAATCACGTCGCTGACGCGATGCCTTCGGCGCATTCGCGGGGTCGTCCACCTCAGCGTGATTTCTTACGCCGACGAAAAGCAAAAAACCAAGAACCAAGAATGACCCCAAGACCAGAATACACATGGCCTCTAGAGGTTCCTTGGATTTGTGTATAAGAGACAGGCGAAGGGGGGGCTGGGGCGGGGTCAGGCCACGCAGGTTCGTTCGTCTGCGACCCCAATCCCAGAATCCGTTAGCTGGTCAGCGCCTGAACGTGCGCCAGCAGCGCCTTGATCAGATCGGTTTTGGACTTATCCCCTTCATAGCGCTGATACAGCGCGTCCAGTTCGGTAACGTATTGCCGCAGGCGTTCGGCGGTCAACACCTCCTGGCGATGCTGCAGCCAGCGTTGCTGTTCGCCGTCGTCCAACGTGTTGGGAAAATTGCGCGCGCGATAGCGGAACAGCAGCGGCTCCAGGCGGTCGTCGACGAATTTAACGTCCAGAGCGGGCAGGTTCTGCGGCGCGGTTTGCTGAATAATCTTCATCGTCATGCGGTCGGCATCGCCAAAAAAGCCGTGGTAAATCCGCAGGTCGACGTCGCTCTCAGCCGCAAACGCCGGCGACTCGGCGAACAGCGCGACGACTTTCTCGCGGATCTGACTGTTCTGCCGCAGCAGCGCCAGATTGTCCCGGCAACGCTGGCGGTCGAGCCCCAGCCGGTCGGCGTCTTCCGGGCGCAGCGTATTGACGGGGGCCAGCACCGGGCACTTATTGATATGCACCAGTTTGATGGGAACCGCGCTCTGCTCGGCGCTCAACCGATCGCGGCGGGTATACAGGCGTTCGCGCAGCGTATCGGCGTCCAGCTCCAGCAGCGGCGTCATATCGCCGGCAAGGTCGCACATAATGACGGCGTTGCGGTTATCGGGGTGCCACGCCAGAGGGGCCACCAGGCTGGTGTTGCCGCGCGCCGCGCCGAACATGCCGGAAACATGGACCAGCGGCTTCATCTGCGCAATATCAATCAGCGCGTTGACTTTATTCTTGTTGCGCAGTTGGAACAGATAATCAAACAGCCTGGGCTGCGCCTGCTTCAGCAACTGCGCCATGGCGATGGTGGCGTAGACGTCGGACATGGCGTCATGGGCATGCTCGTGGGAGATGCCGTTGGCGCGGGTTAAATGCTCAAGCCTGAAGCTGGGCAGTCCCTCATCGTTTTCCGGCCAGACGATGCCCTCCGGGCGCAGCGCATGGCAGGCGCGCAACGCATCCAGCAAGTCCCAGCGGGAGTTGCCGTGCTGCCAGCTGTAGGCGTAGGGATCGTAGAAATTGCGGTAAAAGATATTACGGCTGACTTCGTCATCGAAACGGATATTGTTGTAGCCCATGATGCAGGTGCCGGGCACGCTGAACGCCTCATGGATCCGGCGGGCGAACTCCGCTTCATTCACCCCTTTGGCCGCGGCCAACTGGGGCGTAATGCCGGTAATCAATACCGCTTCGGGTTCCGGCAGATAATCATCCGTCGGCTTGCAATAGACGACCAGCGGGTCGCCGATAATATTGAAGTCCGCATCGGTGCGTACCCCGGCAAACTGCGCCGGCCGATCGCGGGCCGGATGTTTACCGAAGGTCTCATAATCATGAATGAAAAACGTAGGTTGTGTTTTATCGGCCATAGTGACATTAAGCTACATGATTGATCTGAACGCCATATCCGGCGGAAACAGGTAAGTAAACCTCAAGGATATCATTGAATGCATTTTCTGTGGCGCTTTCCTGATTCCGCTCACATCCGCCGCGGGCATAATTGCTAGGCAGGCGAACTATCCTCGGTTACAATTTCTCCCCTTTTAATACGAATGATAATTAAATTCTTTACTGTCTGAGACATTTTGCTCTGGGTAATCATCTGAAGGAGAAAACAATGCGGGTGAACGTAGCTTTGGCGATAAGGTGGGCGCTATTGGCATTGGCGTCAATAGCGGTGCTGGCGGGGTGCGATCGGGCGGAGTCTTCATCCGAACGGGCTGAAACGATCAGCATTGAACATGCCCAGGGCACCACTGAGGTGCCGTTGCACCCGAAAAAAGTCGTCGTGTTCGCTCCCGCCGTTCTGGATACGCTGGACGCCTTGCAAATCGAGGTCGCCGGCGTGCCGCAGACCAGTTCGCATCTGCCCGAATTCCTCGCCAAATACCGCGGCGGCGAATACCTGAACGCGGGTACGCTATTCGAGCCCGATTATGAGGCGCTCAGCAGCGCCAAACCTGACCTGATCATTGCCGGCGGGCGAGCCGTCGACGCCTACGATAAGCTGAGCGCCATTGCGCCCACCATCTCGCTGGACGTCGACCCCAACCAGTTTATGCCCAGCTTTACCCAGCGCGTGGAACAGATGGGGGAAATTTTCGCTAAGCAAGACGAAGCGAAAAAACAGCTGGAAGAGTTTAACCAGCAGATTGCCAGCACCCACGAAAAAGCCGCTAACGCCGGTACGGCGATGGTGCTGATGGTTTCGGGCGGCAAAATGTCGGCCTACGGTCCGAAATCCCGCTTTGGCTTTATTTTTGAACAGCTGGGCTTTAAACCGGCGGTCGAGTTTCCCACCTCCGGGACCGGGCGCCACGGTAATGTGGTGACCTCGGAGTTTTTGCTGAGCGTCAACCCCGAGTGGCTGTTTGTGCTGGATCGCGATAGCGCCATCGGCCGTCCCGGCACGGGCGGGGAGTCCGCGCGGCAGGTGCTGGATAATGCGCTGATCCATAAAACCAGCGCCTGGCAAAACGATCGCGTCGTCTATCTGGATTCCTCATCGCTGTATATCGCCGGCGGCCTGCAAACTTACAAAAAGCTGATTGCGGACGTCAATAACGCGTTGGATAAGCAATAGCGGTAAGCGTGGCTGGAATAATGAAAGCTCTCTACCTTGCGCTCGGCATTATGCTGCTGGGCGGCATGATCGTCGCCAGCCTGTTTCTTGGGGCCGGCAGGGTAACCATGCAGGCGATCTGGACCGATCAGGCGATGCGCGACATTTTCTTTATCAGCCGCGTTCCCCGTACGCTGGCGCTGCTTCTGGCGGGCAGCGCCATGAGCGTCGCCGGGTTGATTATGCAACTGCTGACCCAGAACCGTTTCGTCGAACCGTCGCTGGCGGGAACAACCCAGTCCGCCGGGCTGGGGCTGCTGGTGATGATGGTGCTGGCGCCGTCTTCCCCGGTGTTCGTCAAAATGATCGTCGCCAGCCTGTTCGCCATGGGCGGCACGCTGCTGTTTATGCTGCTGCTGCGCCGCATCGTGCTGAAATCGGCGTTGGTGGTGCCGCTGGTGGGGATCATGCTCGGCGCCGTCATCAGCGCCATCACCACCTTCGGCGCCATGTATTTTGATCTATTGCAGGCGCTGGGCAGCTGGGAGTCGGGCGATTTTTCCGGCGTGTTGCAGGGGCGCTATGAGCTGCTGTGGCTGGTGGGTTTTCTGACGCTGCTCGCCTGCTGGATCGCCGACCGCTTTACCGTCGCCGGTATGGGGCGCGAGTTCTCGGTCAACGTCGGGCTTAACTACCGGCAGGTGATGCTGATGGGGCTGGCGATTGTGGCGGTGACCAGCGGCGTCGTCGTCGTCGTCGTGGGCGCGCTGCCGTTTCTCGGCCTTATCGTTCCCAACCTCGTCAGCATGCTGTTAGGGGACAACGTACGTCGAACCATTCCGTGGGTTTGCCTGCTGGGCGGCGGGTTGGTCCTGTTGTGCGACATTATCGGCCGAGCGATCCGCTATCCGTTCGAGATCCCGGTCAGCGTCATTTTGGGCGTTATCGGGGCGATGGTTTTTCTTCTCCTGATGCTAAGTCAAAAACGTCATGTCAGCCAATAAAGCGAATACGGCAATGTCCGCCGTGACATACCAAAATAAATACGCGCTATCTCCCCGGCGGCGTTTGTGGCTGCTGGGCGCTCTGGCGCTGACGGCGATGGCGATATTTATGACCGTCAACCTCGGCAGTAATTTGCGCTATATCCTGACCCACCGCGGATTGATGCTGGCCACCATGCTGCTGGTGGCGTTTGCCGCCAGCGCTTCGACGGTGCTGTTTCAGACGGTAACCAATAACCGCATTCTGACGCCCTCGATCATGGGGTTCGAGGCCCTGTTTATTCTGATTCAAACCATACTGGTTTTTGTTTTCGGCGTCCGGGGCATTCCCGCGTTGGGCATTCAGGGAAAGTTTTTCATGGAAGCGCTGCTGCTGGTGCTGTTTTCCGCCGTGCTGTATCGCTGGCTGTTTACCGGGAACCGCAACAATCTGCATCTGGTGTTATTGGTGGGCATTATCTGCGGCACGCTGTTTCGCAGTATGGCCAACCTGATGCAGCGCTTGCTGGACCCCAGCGAGTTCGCGATTGTGCAGGGACGGATGTTCGCCACCTTTACCCGCGCCGCGCCGGAGCTGATTGGGCTGTCGGCGGCGATTTCCGCCCTGGTGGCGGTGATGATATGGCGGATGCGTTTCCGCTTCGACGTGCTGGCGCTGGGGCGCAGTACCGCGATTAATCTGGGGGTGGATTACAAACGCAGCGTGACGGTGATCTTGCTTTTGGTCTCGGTGCTGGTGGCGATATCGACGGCGTTGGTCGGGCCGCTGACCTTTCTGGGATTTATGGTGGCCAACCTGGCCTATATGATTATCGGCACCAGCCAGCACCGTTTTCTGCTGCCGGCGGCGTTTATGCTGGGCATTATTGCGCTGGTCGGCGGCCAGCTGATTCTGGAGCACCTGCTGGATATGTCCGGCGCGCTGTCCGTGGTGATTGAATTTATCGGTGGTTCACTGTTTATTCTGTTGTTACTTAAAAAGGTTTCCGTGTGATTGAGATCGGCAATGTAACTAAAACCTATAATAATGTGGCGGTATTAAAAGAGGTGACGGCCACCATTCCCCGCGGCGGCGTCACCTCGATTATCGGCCCCAACGGCGCGGGGAAATCGACGCTATTATCCATTATCAGCCGCTTGCTGGACGCCGACCGGGGGCAGGTCCGGGTCAACGGCATGGATGTCACCACCACGCCGAGCAACAAACTGGCCACCTGTTTATCCGTGCTGCGCCAGGAGAATCAGTTTACCAGCCGGTTAACCGTCGCCGAACTGGTCGGTTTCGGCCGCTATCCCTACACCCACGGACGCCTGAATGCCGACGATCGTCAACGTATTGACGCGGCGCTGGCGTTTCTTCACCTGACCGAACTGAAAGATCGCTTTTTGGACCAGCTTTCCGGCGGACAACGGCAGCGCGCCTATGTGGCGATGGTATTATGCCAGGATACCGAATACGTGCTGCTGGACGAACCGCTGAATAATCTGGATATGAAACACGCGGTGGCGATGATGAAGCAGATCCGCCGCGCCGCGGATGAACTGGGAAAAACCATCGTTCTGGTTATCCACGATATCAATTTCGCCTCCGCCTATTCCGACCATATTATCGCCATGCGCAACGGTCAGATTATCTACAGCGGTAAACCGGAAGAGATCATGGTTCCCGTGATACTGGAAGATATCTTCGATACCGAGGTGGCCATCGAGCTGGTGCGTAACCAACGTATCGCCGTGTATTATCGATAATTAATCGATTCAGAGAAAACCATCTTGTCGCCGATAGCTGCTAACCTGTATGGTTAGCATATAGAGAATTTGTGTTTGACTTAAGTAAGGGTAGAGAAATGGATAAGGATACTAAGCCTTGTTTCCAGGATGTTCTGGAGTTTGTACGCATGTTTCGTCGTAAAAATAAACTGCAACGCGAAATCATTGATAACGAAAAGAAAATTCGTGATAACCAAAAGCGCGTTCTGCTGCTCGACAACCTGAGCGAGTATATCAAGCCCGGCATGACCATTGAGGACATTCAGGGAATTATCGCCAGCATGCGCAGCGATTATGAAGACCGGGTTGACGATTACATCATTAAAAATGCCGACCTGTCGAAAGAGCGTCGCGAATTGTCCAAGAAACTGAAAGCCATGGGCGAAGTGAAATAACCCATCCCCGCGGGAAAACAGGGATCGCTCCGGCGGTCCCTGGTCGTTTTTACCCCCCATCTTCACTCATTTACGCCGTTGCCGGCGAGGCGTTTTATCGCCCAAAGCCGGATAAGCGCCCGATGCTGGATGTAATTTTCTGCAACGGATAACATTGCCTGCGCGCCCCGTTCCGCACATTGGTTTTTGAGCTGCGCGGCAGGACGATGATGTAGCAATATTCCTGCTCCAAGCAATAGCGCCAGGCCGGCGGGATGATGAGCAGACTATCCGTAAGCACCCTCGCGATGGCGGCGATCCTCGGTATTTTACCCTTGCTGATCCTGCCGCAAATTCCTCCCCGCGCGCTGCTATACGGCGGGGCACTCCTGGCGGTGATAACGGCGCTGAAAAGCCGGGGCTATCCGTTGCGGATAACGGCGATTACGCTTTTCAGCTTTTGCTGGGCGGGGTTGACGGCACAAATATTATTGCAACAGATCGAGCAGGCGACCCAGCGTACGGTGAGCGCCGTGGTAACCATCACCAGCATCCGCTTCGCCGAATTAGATGAACCGCGGGCGGTGGTGAGAGTGGAAAAAATCAATCAGCGCCGGGTATTTCCGCCGCTTTACGCCCAGGTGACGTTGTCACATAGTATGCGCGACTGGTGCGGCGGCCAGCGCTGGTCGGTCGCCGCCCGTTTTCGCCCGGTCCACAGTCGCCTGAATCAGGGGGGATTCGACAGCCAACGATGGGCGATAGCGAAACGCCAGCCGCTGGCCGGGAAAATCGTCTCGGCGCAGGCGATAGAGGCATCCTGCGATCTGCGCCAGCGCATTATTTCCCAGGCGGAGCAACAGGTCGTCACGCTGCCGTGGCGCGCTATTTTACTGGCGCTGACTTTTGGCGAAATGAAAACCGTCGGCCCCGAGACAAAAATCACGCTGCAAAAAACCGGCACCATGCACCTGATGGCCATTTCCGGGCTGCATATTGCGCTGGCCGCGCTATTTGGCTGGGGCGCGGCGCGGGGCGTGCAATATCTTTTGCCCGCGCGGTGGATTGGTTACCGGTTTCCCTTAGTGGCGGGCGGGATGGTGGCGTGGGGATACGTGTGGCTGGCCGGCGGAAATCCGCCGGCGGTGCGAGCCGCATTGGCGCTAAGCGTGTGGATTGCGCTGCGCCTGCGCGGCGTACTCTGTTCACCCTGGCAGGTATGGCTGTGGTGCGTGGCGCTTATTCTGGTGGGCGATCCGCTCAGCGTGCTGTCCGACAGCTTCTGGCTCTCCTGCCTGGCGGTGGCGTCGCTGATTTTCTGGTTTCAGTGGGCGCCGTTACCCCGACGGTGCCGGAGCGGGTTCGGCTGGCTGTGGCTACGCTGGCTGCATTTGCAAGCCGGGATCACGCTGCTGTTGATGCCGCTGCAACTGAGCATATTTCACGGCGTCAGCCTGACGTCGCTGCCGGCAAATCTGTGGGCGGTGCCAATCGTATCCTTTATCACCACGCCTTTGGTGCTACTGGCGCTGCCGACGATGTATCTCACCGCGCTGAATTACTGGCTGTGGTGGCTGGCGGATCTGTCTCTGCGGGCGGTATTTATGCCGCTGACCGCCATGGAGGCGGGTTGGGTGAATCTGGACGCCACGCTGCTTATCGGCAGCGTGGCCGGATGGCTGAGCGTGGCGATCTGGCGTTTTGCCTGGTGGCGATATTATCCGGCCGGCGTGGTGACGCTGATCGTGCTGCTGGCGGCATCGCGCCTAAAAACTGGCGAGCCGAACTGGCGCGTCGATATGCTGGACGTCGGTCACGGGCTGGCGGTGGTGATTGAGCGCAACGGAAAAGCGGTGCTGTACGATACCGGCAACCGCTGGGACGGCGGCGACATGGCGACCAGGGAAATACTGCCTTATCTGCGCTGGCGCGGGCTGGCGGCGGAAAAAATCATTCTCAGCCATAGCCATATGGACCACGTCGGCGGACTGGCGTCGCTAAAAGCGGCGTACCCGCAGGCGGAAATTTACAGCTCGTTCCGCCAGGCGGGGCATCTGCCGTGCCGACGGGGCGTCGGCTGGCGCTGGCAGGGGCTGACTTTTACCGTACTGTGGCCGCCATCCCAGGTGGCGCGGGCGGAGAATAACGACTCCTGCGTGGTGCGCGTCGATGACGGCAAATACCGCGTGTTATTAACCGGGGATATTGAAACCGAGGCGGAGCGGGCGCTGATAAAATGGCAAAGAAATGAACTGGCTGCGGATTTGTTACAAATTCCCCATCACGGCAGCGGCACTTCCTCCACTGCGCCTTTTATCCGGGCGGTCGACGCGCCGCGCGCCGCCGCCTCCGTCGCCCGCTATAACCCCTGGCGGCTCCCTGCCGCCAGGGTGGTGAAACGTTATCGCCGGCATGGCCATAGCTGGTTCGATACGGCGACCTCCGGGCAACTGAGCGCGCGTTTTTTCAACGATTCATGGCACATACTGCGCTTTAGAGAGCAAATATCGCCGCGTTGGTATCATCGGTGGTTTGGCGTATGGCGGGATAATGAGTAAAATAGGCGGCTATTTCTTTCTGGCTCAGGTTTATTGCATGCTGAATGATAAAGATCTCTCCACCTGGCAGACGTTTCGTCGCCTATGGCCGATGATCTCTCCTTTTAAAGCGGGGCTGATTGTAGCCGCGATCGCGCTGGTGATTAATGCCGCCGGCGACACGTTAATGCTGTCTCTGCTTAAGCCCCTGCTGGATGAAGGATTTGGTAAAGCCGATCGTTCCGTTCTGGTATGGATGCCGCTGGTGGTCATCGGGCTGATGCTGATGCGCGGCGCCTCGGGTTTCGTTTCAAGTTACTGCGTGGCCTGGGTGTCGGGTAAAGTGGTCATGGGCATGCGTCGCCGCCTGTTCAGCCACATTATGGGCATGCCGGTGACCTTTTTCGACCAGCAGTCCACCGGTACGCTGTTGTCCCGTATTACCTACGACTCCGAACAGGTTGCCGCCTCGTCGTCGAACGCCTTAATCACCGTGGTCAGGGAAGGGGCATCGATAATCGGCCTCTTTATCCTGATGTTCTATTACAGCTGGCAGCTGTCGCTGATCCTGATTGTGATTGCGCCGATTGTCTCGATAGCTATCCGGCTGGTCTCTAAACGTTTCCGTAATATCAGCAAAAATATGCAGGATACGATGGGGCTGGTGACCACCAGCGCGGAGCAGATGTTGAAAGGGCATAAGGAAGTGCTGATTTTCGGCGGTCAGGATGTGGAGGTGCAGCGTTTCAACAAGGTCAGCAACCGCATGCGCCAGCAGGGGATGAAACTGGTCTCCGCCTCCTCCATTTCCGATCCCATCATCCAGTTGATCGCTTCACTGGCGCTGGCCTTTGTGCTGTACGCCGCCAGTTTCCCCAGCGTGATGGATACCCTGACCGCGGGGACGATTACCGTGGTCTTCTCCTCCATGATTGCGCTGATGCGGCCGTTAAAGTCGCTGACCAACGTCAACGCCCAGTTCCAGCGCGGCATGGCGGCCTGTCAGACGCTGTTCGCCATTCTGGATATGGAGCAGGAAAAAGATACCGGCACGCTGGAGATCGAGCGGGCAAAGGGGGATCTTGAATTCCGTAACGTGGATTTCGCCTATGCGGGAAGAGAAAACCTGGCGCTGAAAAATGTCAGCCTGCATATTCCGCCCGGCAAAACCGTGGCGCTGGTCGGCCGCTCGGGATCGGGCAAATCCACCATCGCCAATCTGATCACCCGCTTTTATGACATCCAGTCCGGCGAAATTCTGCTGGACGGGCATGACCTGCGGGAATACAAGCTGTCATCCCTGCGTAACCAGGTGGCGCTGGTGTCGCAGAATGTACACCTGTTCAATGACACCATCGCCAATAATATCGCCTACGCCTGCAGCGATCGCTATAGCCGGGAAGAGGTGGAGCGCGCGGCGCAAATGGCCCACGCCATGGATTTCATCAGCAAGATGGAGAACGGGCTGGACACCATGATCGGCGAAAATGGCGTCCTGCTTTCCGGCGGGCAGCGTCAGCGTATCGCCATCGCCCGCGCATTGCTGCGCGACTGTCCTATTCTGGTATTGGATGAGGCGACCTCGGCGCTGGATACCGAGTCGGAACGGGCGATTCAGGCGGCGCTGGATGAGTTGCAGCGAGATCGCACCGCGCTGGTCATCGCCCATCGGCTCTCCACCATTGAGAAAGCCGATGAGATTCTGGTGGTTGAAGACGGGCGCATTATCGAGCGTGGCGAACATGCCGCGCTGTTGGCGAAGAACGGCGCCTACTGCCAATTACATAAAATGCAGTTCGGCGAATGATTGAGCGCATCTGGTCGGGACGCTCGCCGCTTTACCGGCTGTTAATCCCCTTGTCGCTGCTCTACGGGCTGATCGCTTTTCTGATCCGCCAAAGTTATCGCCGGGGATGGCGTAAAAGCTGGCGAGCGCCGGTGCCGGTGGTGGTGGTGGGAAATCTGACGGCGGGGGGAAACGGCAAAACCCCGGTGGTTATCTGGCTGGTGGAGCAGTTACGGCGTAAAGGGCTGCGGGCCGGCGTGGTGTCCCGCGGTTACGGCGGCAGATCGCAACACTATCCGCTGGTGGTGGATGATAACGTCACCACCGGCCAGGCCGGCGATGAACCGGTGCTGATTTATCAACGCACCGGCGCGCCGGTGGCGGTGGCGCCCAAACGTCGCCTGGCGGTGGAGGCCCTGCTGGCGCGCTATCCGCTGGATGTGGTGATCACCGACGACGGCTTGCAGCATTACGCGCTGGCCCGCGATATCGAGCTGGTGGTGGTTGACGGCGTGCGGCGCTTTGGCAACGGCTGGTGGCTGCCCGCCGGCCCGATGCGCGAGCGGGAAAGCCGCCTGCGCACGGTGGATGCGGTTATCGTCAATGGCGGCGGCGCGCATCCCGGCGAGATCGCCATGCGGCTGACGGCCGGCATGGCGGTCAATCTGGCTTCCGGGGAAAAACGCCCGGTCAATCAGTTGCAGAACGCGGTGGCGATGGCGGGCATCGGTCACCCGCAGCGTTTTTTTGCTACGCTACGTGATGCCGGGGTAACTATTTCGCGCGAGGTGGCGTTTGCCGATCATCAAGGCTACCGGTTGGAGCAACTGCAACCGCTGACCGATGATGAAAGACAGCCCTTGCTGATGACGGAAAAGGATGCGGTCAAGTGCCGGGCGTTTGCCCGCCGCAACTGGTGGTATCTGCCGGTGGACGCCACGCTGGCGGAACCGGCGGCCGCCCGGCTGCTCGACCGATTGGAGACGTTGCTGGCCAGTCGCCGGTGACAATTAATTAGTTCTACCCTAAATAATGGTTTCTTGATGGAGGAAGCATGGATCACCGCTTGCTGGAAATAGTCGCCTGTCCGGTATGTAACGGACGGTTATACTTCAATAAAGAAAAACAGGAACTGATCTGCAAGGTTGACGGGCTGGCCTATCCGGTGCGCGACGGCATTCCGGTATTGCTGGATCACGAGGCGCGTACCTTAGGGGCTGACGAGATCACACAATGAATTTCAACGTTATTATCCCGGCTCGCTTTGCTTCCAGCCGCTTGCCGGGTAAGCCGCTGGCGGATATCAACGGTAAGCCGATGGTGGTGCATGTGATGGAGCGCGCGCAGGAGTCGGGTGCCCGGCGGGTTATTGTGGCCACCGATCACCCCGACGTCGAGGCGGCGGTGCGCAAGTCGGGCGGGGAGGTTTGCCTCACCAGTCCGGATCACCATTCCGGTACCGAACGCCTGGCCGAAGTGATTGAACGCTATGGTTTTTCCGATGACGAAATCATTGTCAACGTACAGGGCGACGAACCGTTGATTCCGCCGGTGATCGTTCGTCAGGTGGCGGAGAATCTGGCCGCCTGCCGGGCCGGCATGGCCACGCTGGCGGTGCCGATTGACAGCAGCGAAGAGGCGTTCAATCCCAACGCGGTTAAAGTGGTGACGGATGCCGAAGGCTATGCGCTCTACTTTTCCCGCGCGCCGATCCCCTGGGAACGCGAGCGTTTTAGCCGCTCGAAAGAGAGCATCGGCGACCACTTTTTACGCCACATCGGCATCTACGCCTATCGGGCGGGTTTTGTGCGCCGCTATGTCAGCTGGGCGCCCAGCCAGTTGGAGCAAATCGAGCTGCTGGAGCAGCTTCGGGTGTTGTGGTACGGCGAAAAAATCCACGTCGCGGTGGCGAAATCCGTTCCCAGCGTGGGCGTCGATACCCCGGAAGATCTGGCCCGGGTGCGCATCGCGATGGCGGGCGGCTGAATCGACGGCATCCGTCGGGCCGCGGCGCTGCCGAGCCGCGGCCGATCTATCCTATCTTTGATCTGTATTGAAGAAATTGTCATTCGCTGACCGCATGATGGCATGCGGAGCGATCCTGCTCTGCCGAGGTTAGCCGTTTATGGAACAGTTGAAAGCTGAATTAAGCACCGTATTGGGGGAAAACCTGAGCCGGCTGGAGTGCGTAAGCGAACAACCCTACGCCCATCTCTATGCGCTGTATGATAAAGAAGGGCACGCCATTCCCCTGCTGGCCAAAGGCTACGTCTGCCAGGGCGTGGCGCAGCAGGAGGCCTACAAGCTTTCCATGCTGGCGCGCGAAGGGGATGTCCGGCTGCCGACGGTATACGGTTTGGTGATTACCCAGCAGGCGCCCTATAAAGAGCTGTTGCTGATCGAGCGCCTGCGCGGGGTTTCCGTCGAGGCGCCTTGCCGCACGGCGCAACGCTGGACGCTGCTGATGGATCAAATCGTGGAGAGCGTGCTGGCCTGGCACCGCATCGACAGCCACGGCTGCGTCGGTTCCGTCGACAGCACCCAGGAAAACGACTGGTTTAGCTGGTATCGGCAACGGCTGGAAGTCCTGTGGGCCACGCTGCTTAATGTCAACGCGCCGCTGTTGACCCAACAGGATCGCAGCCTGCTGTACCGTTCCCGTCAGTGTTTGCCGGCGTTATTCGATGACCTCAACGATAGCTGCGTGCTGATGCACGGCAACCTCTCGTTGCGCAGCATGCTGAAAGATGCGCGCAGCGATCAGCTGCTGGCGATGATCAATCCGGGCATGATGCTCTGGGCGCCCAGAGAGTACGAACTGCTGCGGCTGTGCGAATCGGGGATGCCGGAACAGCTGCTCTATCGCTATCTCAATAAGGCGCCGGTGGCAGAGTCGTTTGTTTATCGCCGCTGGCTGTACGTTATCTGGGAAGCGGTCTCGCGCTATATTCATACCGGGCAGCTGGATCGCCGGCTGTTCGACACCGCGTCGCGCGAGCTGTCTCCCTGGCTGGAATAGCGCTCCCGTCCGGGTTTATCCGGCGGCCGCGTCCGGCGCCGGGGCGCCGCCTTTCAGACGTTGCCACAGGCGTCCCAACGTTTCGTACCAGGCCCGTTCGCTGTGCGACAGGTAATAGGCCGACGGAAATACCTTCTCCCACGGATTCAGCGCCGAGGTAATCGCCATCTGATTGGCGGGCGCGGGAATGGGGTTCAGCCCCTGCGCCTGGAAGAAACGCATGGCGCGGGGTAAATGATTCGCCGATGTCACCAGCAAAAACGGCTGTTTGCCGATGATATTTGCGCTGCCGGCGGCTTCTTCTTCCGTATCCCGCGGCGTGTCCAGTATCAAAATATCCCCGGCCGGGACGCCCAGGCTTTCGGCCACCAGCGCCGCGGTTTTCGCGCTGCTCACCGGGTTGCCCTGCGCCGCCGCGCCGGTGAAAATCATTTTGGCGCCCGGATTGGCGTGATAAAGCCGCACTCCCTCGGTAACGCGCGGCAGGCTGTTGCCGATAAGGTTGGAGCTCGGCGCCCAGTGCGGGTTATAGGTGTATCCTCCGCCCAGCACCACAATATAGTTCGCATGAATGCGCCCCGGCTGCCAGGTCGGATAGTGTTTTTCCAACGGCAATAACAGGCGATCGGCGACGGGCTGAACGCTAATTAATACCAGCGTGAGCCAGCTCAGCAGAATCAGCGTCTTGCCGCCGCGCTGCCAGCGCGTGCACCACAACAGCAACAGACCGACGCCCATCAGTAACAGCAGCAGCGGAAGGGGCTGCAACAGGCCGCCAATAAGTTTTTTTGCTATGAACAACATAAAATCATGTTCCTTTTGGGTGAAAAAACCGCATCCGGGAAAATATCCTGGGGCAAGACGATTTATTCTAAGCCAGCCTGTGCCAGAATAGCAGTTTAACAAATCCCGGCGCGCTGGATTGCCAGGCCTTTTTCACTCGCCGTAACTATCATGACGCGGAATCTTCGACCGATGCAGGATCGCAATTTTAACGACATTGCTGAAAAGTTCGCCCAGAATATTTATGGCACCACCAAGGGTAAACTGCGACAGGCGGTATTATGGCAGGATCTCAGCGGTCTGCTGGCGCAGCTTCCCGACGGGCCGTTAAACGTGCTGGATGCGGGCGGCGGGGAGGGGCAGATGGCCTGTCGCCTGGCCGCTTTAGGACATCAGGTCTTGTTGTGCGATCTGTCAGATGAGATGATTCAGCGCGCCAAAGATGCCGCCGCCGCGCAAGGAGTGATCCACAACATGCGTTTCGTCCACGGCGCCGCGCAGGATATCGGACAATATATGTCTCGGCCCGCCGATCTGATATTGTTTCACGCGGTGCTGGAATGGGTGGCGCAACCTCGGCAGGCGCTTGATATACTGTATGATTGTCTGGCGCCGGGCGGCGTGTTATCCCTGATGTTCTACAACCGGCATGGCCTGTTGATGCGTAACATGGTATTGGGTAATTTCGCCTACGTGCAGGCCGGTATGCCGAAGCGTAAACGGCGGTCGCTGTCGCCCGATCATCCGCTGGATCCGCAGCAGGTGTATGGCTGGCTTGATGAGATGGGGCTCGCCATCCTTGGTAAAACGGGCGTCCGGGTGTTTCATGACTATTTGCAGAATAAGCAGCAACAGAATGATAATTTTGCCGAGATTCTTGAGTTGGAACAGCGTTATTGCCGGCAGGAACCCTTTGTGAGTCTGGGGCGTTATATCCATGTCATGGCGCAAAAAAACCATTTGAAGGATGCATTATGAGTGATTTTTCCCAGACTGTACCCGAACTGGTCGCCTGGGCACGAAAAAATGATTTTTCCCTTTCCCTTCCCACCGAGCGTCTGGCTTTTTTGCTGGCGATAGCGACGCTAAACGGTGAGCGCATGGACGGTGAAATGAGCGAAGGCGAACTGGTGGATGCCTTTCGCCACGTCAGTCAGGGATTTGATCAAACCAATGAAACCATCAGCGTGCGCGCCAATAATGCGATTAACGATCTGGTGCGCCAGCGCCTGCTCAACCGGTTTATCAGCGAACTGGCGGACGGCAATGCCATCTATCGCCTGACGCCGCTGGGCATCGGTATTACGGATTACTATATTCGCCAGCGCGAGTTCTCGACGCTGCGTCTTTCCATGCAGCTCTCGATTGTGGCCCAGGAGCTGAAACGCGCGGCGGACGCGGCGGAAGAGGGCGGTGATGAGTTTCACTGGCACCGCAACGTCTTTGCGCCGCTGAAATATTCGGTGGCGGAAATTTTCGACAGCATCGATCTCTCCCAGCGGGTGATGGATGAACAGCAGCAGGGGGTAAAAGACGATATCGCCGCCCTGCTGAATCAGGATTGGCGCGCGGCGATCGTCAGCTGCGAACAGCTGTTGACCGAAACCTCGGACACCCTGCGCGAATTGCAGGATACGCTGGAGGCCGCCGGCGACAAGCTGCAGGCCAGCCTGCTGAGTATCCAGGATGCGATTCTGCACAACCCCCACAATCTGGAATTCGTCGACAAGCTGGTATTCGACCTGCAAAGCAAACTCGACCGCATCGTCAGCTGGGGCCAGCAAACCATCGATTTATGGATCGGCTACGATCGCCACGTGCATAAATTTATCCGTACCGCCATCGATATGGATAAAAACCGGGTGTTTTCACAACGGCTGCGCCAGTCGGTGCAGCACTATTTCGACGCCCCCTGGGCATTGACCTTCGCCAACGCCGATCGCCTGCTGGATATGCGCGATGAGGAGCTGGCGCTGCGCAGCGACGAGGTTACCGGGGAACTGCCGCCGGAACTGGAATATGAAGAGTTCAGCGAGCTGCGCGAGCAGCTGATAGCGGTGGTGGAACAGGCGCTGCATAGATACAAAGAGCAACGAATACCGCTGAATCTGGGCGAGGTGATGCGCGACTATCTGGCGCAGTATCCTCGCTCCCGGCACTTTGACGTTGCCCGAATCGTGGTCGACCAGGCGGTTCGTCTGGGTGTGGCCGAATCAGATTTCACCGGATTGCCCGCCCTATGGCAGGTAATCAATGATTACGGAGCCAAGGTACAGGCCCATGTCATCGACAAATATTGAACAAATCATGCCGGCCAGGCTGGCGACCGCGCTGTCGAATACGTTATTTCCCGCGCTGGACAGCCAACTGCGCGCGGGCCGTCATATCGGCATGGAAGAGCTGGAAAATCACGCCTTTCTGATGGATTTTCAACAACAGCTGGAGGAGTTTTACAGCCGCTACAACGTAGAGCTGATCCGGGCGCCGGAGGGTTTCTTCTACCTGCGTCCGCGCTCCACCACGCTGATCCCCCGTTCGGTTTTGTCCGAGCTGGATATGATGGTGGGGAAAATTCTCTGCTATCTGTACCTCAGCCCGGAGCGCCTTGCCCATGAAGGCATCTTCAGCCAGCAGGAGCTGTACGAAGAGTTGCTCGGCCTGGCGGATGAAAACAAACTGCTGAAGCTGGTTAACCAGCGTTCGACCGGTTCCGATCTGGACCGGCAGAAACTGCAGGAAAAAGTGCGCACTTCGCTTAACCGGCTGCGTCGCCTGGGAATGATTTACTTTATGGGCAGCGACAGCAGCAAATTTCGTATTACCGAAGCCGTATTCCGCTTCGGCGCCGACGTGCGCAGCGGCGACGATGCCCGCGAAGCGCAACTGCGGATGATTCGCGACGGCGAGGCGATGCCCGTTGAGGGCAGTCTGTCGCTGAAGGATGAAAGTGATGAAAACGATCGCACCGACGATACCCCGCCAGAGAGTGCTGAGGATGAACAGGAATGATTGAACGCGGTAAATTTCGCTCGCTGACGTTGGTTAACTGGAATGGTTTTTTCGCCCGCACCTTCGATCTGGATGAGCTGGTCACCACCTTGTCCGGCGGAAACGGCGCCGGCAAATCCACCACCATGGCGGCATTTATTACGGCGCTGATCCCCGATCTGACGCTGCTGCATTTCCGCAACACCACCGAGGCCGGAGCCACCAGCGGTTCGCGGGATAAAGGCCTGCACGGCAAGCTGCGCGCCGGGGTGTGCTACTCCACCCTGGACGTGGTCAATTCCCGCCATCAGCGCGTACTGGTGGGCGTTCGCCTGCAACAGGTCGCCGGGCGCGACCGCAAGGTGGATATCAAACCCTTCACCATTCAGGGGCTGCCTACCGCCATGCAGCCGACGCAGCTTCTCACCCAGACGGTGGGCGACCGTCAGGCCCGGGTGCTTTCGCTGGCGGAGTTGAAAGAGCGGGTGGAGGAGATGGAAGGGGTGCAGTTCAAACAGTTCAACTCCATCACCGACTACCATTCGCTGATGTTCGACCTGGGCGTGGTTCCGCGCCGCCTGCGCTCGGCGGCCGATCGCAGCAAGTTCTACCGGCTGATTGAAGCGTCGCTGTATGGCGGCATCTCCAGCGCCATTACCCGCTCGCTGCGTGATTATCTGCTGCCGGAAAACAGCGGGGTGCGCAAGGCTTTCCAGGATATGGAAGCGGCGCTGCGTGAGAACCGCATGACGCTGGAGGCGATCCGCGTCACCCAGTCCGATCGCGATCTGTTCAAGCATTTGATCTCCGAAGCCACTTCTTATGTGGCGGCGGACTATATGCGCCATGCCAACGAGCGGCGTATTCATCTGGATAGCGCGCTGGACCTGCGCCGCGAGCTGTTCGGCGGCCGCAAGCAGCTGTCCGGCGAGCAATATCGTCATGTGGAAATGGCGCGCGAGCTGGAAGAGCAAAGCGGCGCGGAAGGGGATCTGGAGACGGATTACCAGGCCGCCAGCGACCACCTGAACCTGGTGCAGACGGCCATGCGCCAGCAGGAAAAAATCGAGCGTTACAACGCCGATCTGGAAGAGCTGAGCTATCGGCTCGAAGAGCAGAACGAGGTCGTTGAAGAGGCGCGCGAGCAGCAGGCGGAAAACGAAGCGCGGGCCGACGCCGCGGAGCTGGAAGTGGATGAGCTGAAAAGCCAGCTGGCCGACTACCAGCAGGCGCTGGACGTTCAGCAAACCCGCGCCATTCAGTATCAGCAGGCGCAGCAGGCCCTGGAGCGCGCCCGGGCTTTATGCCAGCTGCCGGATCTGACCGCCGACAACGCCCATGAGTGGCTGGAAAGCTATCAGGCGAAAGCGCAGGAAACCACCGACGTTCTGCTGATGCTGGAGCAGAAGCTGAGCGTCGCCGATGCGGCCCACGGCCAGTTTGAGCAAGCCTATCAGCTGGTGACGCGCATTGCCGGCGCGGTCAGCCGCGGCGACGCCTGGCAGGTGGCGCGCGATCTGCTGCGCGACAGTTCGTCGCAGCGCTATCAGGCCGAGCGGGTGCAGCCGCTGCGTATGCGCCTGGCGGAAGTGGAGCAGCGCCTGCGCGAACAGCAGGACGCCGAGCGGCTGTTGCAGGATTTCTGTAAGCGCAGCGGGGAGGATTATCAGCCGGAAGATCTGGAGTCGCTGCAGCAGGAGCTAGAGGCTCGCATCGAGTCGCTCTCGGCGCTGGTGGCGGAGGCCGGAGAGCGCCGTATGGCGCTGCGTCAGGAGCTGGAGCAGGTTCAGCAGCGTATTCAGCAGTTGACGGCGCGCGCGCCGGTCTGGCTGGCGGCGCAGGAAGCGCTGACGCAGTTGAGCGAACAGAGCGGCGAAACCTTTGAAGACAGCCGGCAGATTACGGAATATATGCAGCAACTGCTGGAGCGCGAGCGGGAAACGACGGTTGAGCGTGACGATCTCGCCGCCCGCAAACGGCATATTGAAGCGCAGATTGAGCGCCTCAGCCAGCCCGGCGGTTCGGAAGACCCGCGGCTGAATGCGCTGGCGGAGCGTTTTGGCGGCGTATTGCTGTCGGAAATCTATGATGACGTAACGCTGGACGATGCGCCTTACTTCTCGGCGCTGTACGGTCCTTCCCGCCATGGAATCGTGGTCGCCGATCTTTCTCTGGTGCGCGAACAGCTGGCGGGGCTGGAGGATTGTCCGGAAGATCTCTATCTGATTGAGGGCGACCCGCAGTCGTTCGACGACAGCGTGTTCGCCGTCGAGGAGCTGGAAAAGGCGGTGGTGGTTAAAGTCGCCGATCGCCAGTGGCGCTACTCGCGTTTCCCTGAGGTGCCGTTGTTCGGCCGCGCCGCGCGGGAAGCGCGCCTCGAAGCCCTGCGCGACGAACGTGAAACCCTGGCGGAGCACTACGCCACGCTGTCGTTCGACGTGCAGAAAACACAGCGACTGCATCAGTCTTTCAGCCGCTTTATCGGCACGCATCTGGCCGTGGCGTTTGATGAAGATCCCGAAGCGGAAATTCGCGCCTTGCATTCGCGCCGCGGCGAGCTGGAACGGGCGATCGTTAATTTTGACGGTGAAAACCAGCAGCAGCGCCAGCAGTACGAACAGGCCAAAGAGGGCAGCGCCCAGCTTAACAAACTGATCCCGCGTATCAGCCTGTTATGCGACGACAGCCTGCAGGATCGCGGCGAAGAAATTCGGGCGGAGCTGGAAGAGGCCGAAGAGTCGGTGCGTTTTATCCAGCAGCACGGCGCCACGCTGGCAAAACTGGAGCCGCTGGCGGCGGTGCTGCAAAGCGATCCGCAGCAGCATGAGCAGCTACAGGAAGATTATACCCAGGCGCAAAACGCCCAGCGTCAGGCCCAGCAGCAGGCGTTTGCCTTGACCGAGGTGGTGCAGCGCCGCGCCCACTTCAGCTATACCGACGCCGCCGGCATGCTGGGCGAAAACGCCGATCTTAACGACAAGCTGCGCCATCGTCTGGAACAGGCGGAAGTCGAGCGTAGCAAGGCGCGTGAACAGCTGCGCCAGCATCAGGCGCAGCTAACGCAGTTCAGCCAGGTTCAGGCTTCGCTGAAAAGCGCCTACGACGCCAAACTCGATATGCTGAAGGAGCTGACGCAAGAGTTGCAGGATATCGGCGTGCGCGCCGATGCGGATGCCGAATCCCGCGCCCGCCAGCGCCGCGATGAACTGCATGCGGCGTTAAGCGCCAACCGTTCGCGCCGCAACCAGCTGGAAAAACAGCTTACCTTCTGCGAAGCGGAAATGGACGGCCTGCAGAAAAAACTGCGCAAGCTGGAACGAGATTATCACCAGATGCGCGAGCAGGTGGTGACCGCCAAAGCGGGCTGGTGCGCGGTGATGCGGCTGGTGAAGGATAACGGCGTCGAGCGGCGTTTGCACCGCCGCGAGCTGGCCTATATGGACGGCGACGAACTGCGCTCCATGTCGGATAAGGCGCTGGGGGCGCTGCGTCTGGCGGTGGCGGATAACGAACACCTGCGCGACGTGCTGCGGCTTTCCGAAGATCCCAAGCGTCCGGAGCGCAAGATTCAGTTCTACATCGCCGTCTATCAGCATCTGCGCGAACGCATTCGCCAGGATATCATCCGCACCGACGACCCGGTGGAGGCCATCGAGCAGATGGAGATCGAGCTGAACCGGCTGACCGAAGAGCTGACCGCCCGCGAGCAGACGCTGGCCATCAGTTCGCGCAGCGTGGCGAATATCATTCGCAAAACCATTCAGCGCGAGCAAAACCGCATTCGGATGCTTAACCAGGGGCTGCAATCCGTGGCTTTCGGACAGGTGAAAAGCGTGCGGCTCAATGTGAATGTGCGCGAGACCCATACCACCTTGCTTAACGTACTGTCCGAGCAGCAGGAAGTGCATCAGGATCTGTTTAACAGCAACCGGCTGACCTTCTCCGAGGCGTTGGCGAAGCTGTATCAGCGGCTGAACCCCGAAATTGATATGGGGCAGCGCACGCCGCAAACCATCGGCGAGGAGCTGCTGGACTACCGCAACTACCTGGAGATGGAAGTGGAGGTCAACCGCGGTGCGGACGGCTGGCTGCGGGCCGAAAGCGGCGCCTTGTCCACCGGGGAGGCGATCGGCACCGGGATGTCGATTCTGGTGATGGTGGTCCAGAGCTGGGAAGAGGAGTCGAAGCGTCTGCGCGGCAAGGATATATCCCCCTGCCGCCTGCTGTTCCTTGATGAAGCCGCCCGTCTGGACGCCAAATCCATCGCCACGCTGTTCGAACTGTGCGACCGGCTGGAAATGCAGTTGATCATCGCCGCGCCGGAAAATATCAGTCCGGAAAAAGGAACCACCTATAAACTGGTGCGCAAGGTTTATCAGAACAACGAGCATGTTCACGTGGTCGGGCTGCGGGGCTTTGCGGGAAGCGACGCCGAGCATCAGGCTCCGGTCTCCTAGCCTTTACCATACCGCCACCGGTCATCCCCGCGTCAGTAGGCGGGGATCTGCTTTCACTGGCGGCGCGTGCTGCCGAGATGCCTCCTCGCGAAGGCGGGCGCCTGTAGGAATGACGGATTTGGATTCGTTATTACGCATGGCTACTTAGTCAACGCTCTGAGCCGCTTTAAAAGCGGCTTTAGTTTTTGCGGCGGCGGATTATTAATGAATCACGCGTCAGGACGGTAAAATAATCGCGCGACAATAGAAGCAAAAATATTTTTCTCTTTATATACTGACGGTAAGACCGATGAAATAGGTTAGTCCGGCAAGGCAAATATCAATACATAAAAGCACAATTATTTTTCTCTGCAATATTTAAGCTGGGTTATTTTATTTTTGCCAACAAAAAGCTTGCTGTGGAAGGCATTGTGGTTAATGGGTACAGGGGATGAATGGATGTTGTTAGATAAACGAAAAACGCAGAGGCTGCTATGGAGTGCTGGTTGTATTTGGGTATGTAGCCTGTCACCTTCGTTTTCAGCGCTGGCGGCATTACCCGCGGTGCTGCCGGGCGAATCCCAGCCTGCGGGATACGTTGCCGTGGAAAGCAGCAGAGCGACCCTGCTGGCCGCATTGCCTAAAGGCGTGACGCTTCACTATCTTGCCGATTTGTCATCATTATATGCCCAGCATCATATGCAGCCGATGTGGACGGACGCCCAGGCGGCGCGGCAGTTGCAACAGCAATTGGCCGAACTGGCGATTGCCGGCGTACAGCCGCAGTTTACCAGATGGGTGACCTGGCTTACCGATCCGCAGATAACGGGCCTAACGCGCGATATCGTCTTATCCGACGCCATGCTGGGCTATTTGCAGTTTGTTTCCGGCGTCGAGCGCAACGGCAACAGCTGGTTGTACGGTAATGTGCCTTACCGTTTGCAGTCGCCCGCCGCCAACGTGGTCGGCCAGTGGCAACAGGCGGTGAAGTCGGGCGGTAGCGCCGCTTATGTCGCATCGCTGGCACCGCAGCATTCGCAGTATGCCAAAATGCATCAGGCCCTGAAGGAGATGCTGGCGGATAATCGTCCCTGGCCGAGATTGAATTTGTCGGAAAGCTTACGTCCGGGGCAGTCGAGCCCGGCCATTCCGGCGCTGCGTGAAATTCTGCTGCGCAGCGGGATGCTGGAGCCGAGCGGGGATATCACGCTGTTTAGTGAACCGGCGGCGACCACGGTCCCCCCGGCGGCCAGCCAAGCGGCGGATGACCCGCTGGCTGAGGATAGGCTCTCTGCCGCGGAAAATCTTTACAGTGATGAGCTGGTGGCGGCGGTAAAACGTTTCCAGCATTGGCAGGGACTGGCGGATGACGGCGTAATTGGCAAACGCACCCGCGACTGGCTGAATGTCTCGCCGCAGGTGCGCGCCACGCTGCTGGCGCTCAATATCCAGCGCCTGCGTTTGCTGCCGGATAATGTCCATACCGGAATTATGGTCAACATTCCTGATTACTCGCTGATTTATTATCAGGATGGCGCGCATAGGCTGTCGTCGCGGGTTATCGTCGGTCAGCCGAAGCGAAAAACGCCGCTGATGCGCAGCTCGCTGTATAATGTGGTGGTCAATCCGCCGTGGAACGTGCCTACCTCGCTGACGCGGCAGGATATTATTCCCAAGGTTATTCAGGACCCTGGGTATTTGCAGCGTCACGGCTACACCATTCTGGCGGACTGGAGTCAGGATGCGCAAGCCATCGACCCGCTGATGATTGATTGGTCGATGGTATCGCCGGGCCGTTTTCCCTATCGCCTGCGTCAGGCTCCGGGGGCGAATAACTCGCTGGGGCGCTATAAGTTCAATATGCCCAATTCTGAAGCGATCTATCTGCACGACACGCCGAACCATAATCTGTTTCAGCGGGATATCCGCGCGTTGAGTTCCGGCTGCGTTCGCGTCAATAAAGCCTCGGAACTTGCCGGCATGTTATTGCAGGACACCGGCTGGAATAATCAACGCATCTCCTCAACGCTGGAGCAGGGTAATACCACCTATGTGCCGATGAAGCATCGCATCCCGGTAAGCCTTTATTATTTAACCGCATGGGTGGCGGATGACGGCAGGCCGCGGTTCCGCACAGATATTTACAATTATGACGACAGGGCGCGCTCAGGGGCGCAGATTCTGCCTAAGGCCGGGCTGTTGTTGCAATAATTATCGATAAATTCGGGATTTAACAAAATAGACCGAGGATCCGCCATGGGGGGAATCATTGCGATCCCCCGCAAGCCCTTGAATAAAGCGGGTTGACTCACTTTTCATAGGCGGTTAAGGTGCAAGACGGCGCGTTTGCCGCGCCTCCGTTTACACCGTTCTTTTAGCCTGGGTAATCCGCTCTATGGAAGACATCGACAATCATCGCCGTAAATGGCTTGCGCTGGGTGGTGCGGCATTAGGTATTGCGCTCCTTCCCGGTCAGGCAATGGCTACCTTATCTACGCCCCGACCACGAATTTTGACGCTTAATAATCTTAATACCGGAGAACGCCTTAAAGCCGAGTTTTTTGACGGCAGGCGGTATAATAAAGAAGAGCTATCGCGGCTGAACCATTTTTTCCGTGATTATCGAGCGAACAAAATCAAAACCATCGACCCGCAGCTATTTGATCAGCTTTACCGCCTGCAGGTTATGCTGGGAACCAGCAAACCAGTGCAGCTGATTTCCGGCTATCGCGCCATTGATACCAATAATAAACTGCGCGCGCACCGTAAAGGCGTGGCGAAGCAAAGCTACCATACCAAAGGACAGGCGATGGACTTCCATATCGAAGGCGTCCAGCTTGCCAACCTGCGTAAAGCGGCGATGAAAATGCGCGCCGGCGGAGTCGGTTATTATCCGCGCAGTAACTTTGTGCATATCGATACTGGTCCGGTGCGCGCCTGGTAAACTGTCCGGCTGTTATTATGTTGTTTGGAGCGGTATGAAATATCAAATTATCCCCGTTACGGCGTTCAGCCAGAACTGCACATTGCTATGGTGCGAGCATACCAATGAGGCGGCCATCGTCGATCCCGGCGGTGATGCGGATAAGATAAAACGGGCGGTCGCCGGCGCGGGCGTTACAGTTAAGCAAATCCTGCTGACCCACGGACATTTGGATCACGTCGGCGCCGCCGCCGAACTGGGCGCGTATTATCAGGTGCCGATTATCGGTCCGCAGATCGAAGACGCGTTCTGGCTTGAGGGTTTGCCGGCGCAGAGCCGAATGTTCGGGCTGGATGAATGTAAAGCCTTAACGCCTTCCCGCTGGTTAAAAGAGGGTGACAAGGTCGAGATCGGCGATATTACCCTGGAGGTATTCCATTGTCCCGGTCATACGCCCGGGCATATCGTCTTCTTTGACGCGGCGTCGCGTCTGGCGCAAGTCGGCGATGTGATCTTTAACGGCGGCGTGGGGCGCAGTGATTTTCCCCAGGGTGATCATCAGGCATTGATCGCCTCAATCCGTAATAAACTGCTGCCGCTGGGGGATGATGTAACCTTTATTCCAGGCCATGGGCCGATATCCACCTTCGGCCGGGAGCGCCAAACCAATCCGTTTATTCGCGACGAGCCGGCGGTGTGGTAAAAAAACGCTGTCTGCTACGTCAGTCGGCGGTGAGCCGTGTGGAGAGTAGCATGGTCACTGGCAGGTCCCGTACGCTTTTCGCTGCGTTCACTAGCGTTCTTTTTTCCGCAGAAGTCAGAGATTGCAGATCGCCATCGTCGAAGTAAACCAGTGCTTTCAGGCTTTCGCTAGGTTGAAAATTAGCGCCAAACATCAATCTGGCGGCGGCAAGCCCATATGAAAGACTGACTCCCGCGTTTATCATGGCCGCAATATCGCGATAATCTTTAGCTTCAGCACGTTGAAGTATGACTTTTACTTTGGTCGCCATCAGGTCGTTAAATGAGGCGACCTGTAATACGCGATCGTCTGTAATATCAGGGTTACCCACTCGGCCAAATCCTATTGGTCCAAAAAATGAAACTTTAACGGACTGCGTTTCTACGGCTTCATTATCGGGTACTAATAGCGTCCAGCTATTTTCTTGATCGTGCAGAGTAGTCGAGTGAGCGGCAAATGAAAATGCCGCTCTGATCGCCTCGCGGTCAAGCGGCCTGTCAGAAAAAAAATCAAAATCGACGGATTGCCGATGACCTAAGCGTAGGGCAATGGCCGTGCCGCCATATAGTACGAATCCAAGCTTGGCAGCATTGTTCAGACTGGGCCAGAGTCGCTGCTGTGCGAGCGGCAACATATCCATACAAGGTTTGAAAACCGGCTTCATGCAAATCTCCGTAGGGGCAGCGGCGGCACCTGATCGAATGCGCATAAATCCAGACGGTAGTGCCAGTATGCCCATGAGCGCGCGTTGAACTGCCCGGCTTCCGCATGCGTCATCACATCCCTCAGCGTATCGTCGTCGATGTGAGCGACCAACGTTTGCACGTCGGAATAGTCGCCGATATTCATTACCTGAGCAATAATCCGCTGGGGATAGGCGATAGCTTCATCCGGTGATTTCCACCATATATATTTGTGCGCCAGCGCTTTCAATATTTTCTGGTTGATAGATGCCATATCATATATCCATATGCCCGCTTGATAGCACGATTCTATAGTTGCGTTGGACGTTAGACAACAGGTGGGGGAGAAGTGAACCGGGTCACTTTTAATATGAGGTGACCCGGCTAAGAAGAGGATTAAAGCACGGCGACGATGGCTTCGCACAGCGGCGCCATATTTTCCGGCGTCATGCCCGCTACGTTGATTCGACCGGAGTTAACCGCGTAAACGCCGAATTCATCGCGCAGGCGCAGTACCTGATCTTTAGTCAGTCCGCTGAATGAGAACATGCCGTTCTGGTCAATAATGAAAGAGAAGTCCTGCCTGGCGCCTTTCTCCTGCAAGGTATTGACAAACAGCTGGCGCATGCGCTGAATGCGTTCGCGCATCGCCGTCAGTTCCTGTTCCCAAATGGCCCGCAGGGCATCGTCAGCCAGAATGGTCGCCACCACGGTGGCGCCGTGAGCCGGCGGATTGGAGTAGTTGGCGCGGATGGTCGCCTTTACCTGGCTGAAGGCTTTATCGGCGGTCGCGGCGTCGGCGGCAACCAGCGTACAGGCGCCCACGCGCTCATTGTACAGGCCGAAGTTTTTGGAATAGGAACTGCAAACGATCAGTTCTTTATGCCTGGCGGCAAAGATCCGCAGGCCTTCCGCATCCTCTTCCAGCCCGCGGGCAAAACCCTGATAGGCGAAGTCAAACAGCGGCAGCCAGCCTTTTGCTAGCGAAAGTTCGGCCAGTTGGGTCCACTGTTCGGCCGTGGGGTCAATGCCGGTAGGGTTGTGACAACAGCCGTGGAACAGCACCACATCGCCGGCCTGCGCCGCATTGAGGCTGCTTAACAGTCCGTCGAAGTCCAGGGCATGGTTGGCGGCGTCGTAGTAAGCATATTCGCGCACTTCAAGACCGGCGGCGGCGAATACGCCTTTGTGGTTCGGCCAGCTCGGATTGCTTATCCAGATACGCTGCGCGGCGGTCTGCTTGGCGATAAAGTCAGCGGCAACGCGCAGGCCGCCCGTACCGCCCGGGGTTTGCGCGGTACGCGCCCGCTTGTCGGCGATAATGTCGTTTTGTTTCCCGAACAGCAATTCCTGAGTGTATTGACTGAATGCCGGCAAACCGTCAATGCCCAGATAGTTTTTGGTGATTTCGTTTTCCAACAGAAATTGTTCTGCTTTTTTAACGCTGGTCAATACCGGCGTTTTACCGGTTTCATCTTTATAGACGCCGATGCCCAGATTGATTTTATGCGGACGTTCATCGGCGCGGAAAAGATCGGTCAGCCCAAGAATAGGGTCGGCGGGGGCGGCAGTAATATTTTCAAACATGTGTAGGGTGTTCCATGGCAGAGATTAAGCAAGAATTCTCAGAGTAACGCCAGTAAAAGGCTTTGCCAACCTCTGGGTTAAAAAAGAAAGAGAAATAATCGGGGGAATCAGAGAGACAAAATAAAAGACTGGCTAACAGGGTAATACGGGAATTTAGCAGCAAAAAAGACAGGGCCGAAGCCCTGTCTTTTTTATACGCCGCGCACGGTTAAACCGTTGCGCGATGCGGTATTAGCTTAGAACTGGTAAGTCAGACCAACAGCAACGATGTCATCATCGCTGATGCCATAGTCATTATCGCTGTCGAGCAGATTGATTTGGTAATCAACATAGGTAGAAAAGTTTTTGTTGAACGCGTAAGTACCGCCAACGCTGACATACTTGGTGACATAGTCGTTAATGCCGTTTTGCTCGTCTTTTCCTTTAGCGGAAACGTAAGCCAGGGAAGGCGTCAGACCGAAATCAAAAGTATATTGAGCAACGGCTTCAAAAACTTTGGTTTTGTCAGCAAATCCGCCGTAAGTGTCGGTGCTGGTGTAGGTCAGGTTACGGTATTGACCGTAAGTCGCAGCAAGATAAAGGCTGTTGGCATCATATTTCAAGCCGGTAGCCCAAGCATCTGCATCTTGTCCTTTACCGTCAGCAGATTGACGGTTAGTACGGTCGTATTTTGCATAGGAGCCAGCAACGCTTACGCCGATGTCGGTGTTATACTCCAGAGAAGTACCCCAGCCGTCGCCGTTCTGTTTGCCAAGAGCGTTACGGCCACTGGCATTTTCGTCATTTTTACCCTGATACTGCAAGCCGAAGTTCAAGCCCTCAACCAGACCGAAGAAATTGGTGTTACGGTAGGTGGCCACGCCGCCAACGCGCTGGGTCAGATTATCGGTGTAAGCGGAGTCGCCGCCGAATTCCGGCAGTACGTCGGTATATGCGAGACCGTCGTAAGCGATACCCAGGTTACGGCCATAGTCGAAAGAACCGTAGTCGCTGAATTTCAGACCGACGAATGCATAACGGGTTTTATCGCCGGTTTGCTCTGATTCGGCGTTGTTGCCTTTGAATTCATATTCGAAACGGCCATAACCAGTGAGGTCGCTGGTGATCTGAGTTTCGCCTTTGAAACCCAGACGAACGTAGGTCTTGTCGCCGCTGTCGCCATCGTTATCGGAGAAGTAATGCAAGCCGTTAACTTTACCAGTCAGATCCAGCTTATTGCCATCTTTATTGTAGATTTCTGCCGCGTTTGCTGCACCAGCAGCCAACAGAGCCGGGATTACCACTGCAAGAATATTGCGCTTCATCATTATTACCCTCATTGGTGTTATTCAGACACCTGCCACTGCCATAAACAATTCCTTACGCAACTATACGAAGTATAGGGAACCATTACTGAAAGTTTGGTGTCGTCCTGTGTCTGAACGCAGTTTTCCATTCACCAGCCGGTTAATCTACCCCGAAAATGATACTAACTTCGTAATCGGGTAACAAATGGAAAAATTGTATTGCTAAATGTAAATTTTAGGGAACTTTGTGACCCATAACTAAAATCAAAAAAGAAGAGCCGGGAGACCCGGCTCTTCTTTTCTACATATTTGTTTTACTTATATTAAATTTTTATTTAGAAACTGGCGTTCCTCGGCGTACGCGGGAAAGGGATAACGTCGCGCACATTTTGTACTCCGGTAACATAGGCGATCAGCCGTTCGAAGCCCAAGCCGAAACCAGAATGCGGAATGGTGCCGTAACGGCGCAGATCGCGATACCACCAGTAGTCTTCTTTCTTCAGTCCCATCTCTTCCAGACGGCTATCCAACTGCTCCAGACGCTCTTCGCGCTGTGAACCGCCGATAATTTCACCGATTCCCGGCGCCAGCACATCCATGGCGGCGACGGTTTTACCGTCGCTGTTCATGCGCATATAGAATGCCTTGATATCTTTCGGATAGTTTTTGACCACCACCGGCGCTTTGAAGTGTTGCTCCGCCAGATAGCGTTCGTGCTCGGAAGAGAGGTCGACGCCCCAGTAAACCGGGTTTTCAAACCGTTGATCGCAGTTTTGCAGGATTTCCACGGCGTCGGTATAGTCGACCTGGGCAAAATCAGCGGTGATAAAGTTTTCCAGACGGCTGACCGCGTCCTTATCCACGCGCTGGGCGAAAAACGCCATATCGTCCGCGCGCTCATCCAGCACCGCCTGGAACACGTATTTCAACAGTTTTTCCGCCAGACCGGCGATATCATCCAGCGAAGCAAAGGCCACTTCAGGCTCGATCATCCAGAATTCGGCCAGGTGGCGGCTGGTGTTGGAGTTTTCCGCGCGGAACGTCGGTCCGAAGGTATACACCTTGGAAAGGGCGCAGGCGTAGGTTTCGCCGTTCAACTGGCCGGATACGGTAAGAAAGGCTTCTTTGCCGAAAAAGTCAGCGCTGAAATCCACCTTGCCCTGTTCGGTACGCGGCAGATTTTCCAGATCGAGGGTGGAAACGCGGAACATTTCACCGGCGCCTTCGGTGTCGGAAGCGGTGATCAGCGGGGTGGAAACCCAAAAATAACCGTTTTCATGGAAGAAACGGTGAATAGCCTGAGCCAGCGTATGACGAACGCGGGCCACTGCGCCGATCAGGTTGGTGCGCGGACGCAAATGCGCCACTTCACGCAGATATTCGATGCTGTGGCGTTTGGCCGCCATCGGGTAGGTATCGGGATCGTCCACCCAGCCGATAACCTTGACCTCGGACGCCTGCAGCTCAAAGCTCTGGCCTTCGCCCGGAGAAGCCACGACTGTACCGGTAATTTCCACCGAGCAGCCGGTGGTCAGGCGCAGCACGTCGTCCTGATAATTGGAGAGATTATTATTCACCACCGCCTGTAATGGATTAAAGCAGGAGCCGTCATAAACGGCAACAAAGGAGATACCGGCTTTAGAATCTCTCCGGGTACGCACCCAGCCGCGCACGGTGACTTCGCTGTCAACGGCAACACGGCCTTGCAGTACGTCGACTACAGGCACTACGCTCATAAAATTCTCTCTTCAATCAAATATTGTTTAGAAACAGTGGATGACCCTGAAAAGGGTAATTCGTTATGTTACTTGCCGTCGAGCAGGACACAAGCAGAAATCGCCGGAATGCCATAAGTTTTGTGCATTCCGGCGCGGGCGGGTTAAAGATCAGGCAATCAACGGGGCCGCGATGCGGCGGTCAACTGGCTTTTTTAACGCGGGGCAGGTCGAACGCCTTGCGTAATTCACTGACGAAGGCCTGATCCTGACAAATCGTTTTACCGGGGCTGTCGGAAAGTTTGGCGACGGGCTTACCGTTGCACTCCACCAGCTTGATAACGATATTCAATGGCTTAACGCCGGGAATATCGCAGGTCAGACGCGTTCCTATGCCGAATACCAGATTGATGCGCTGCTGGAAATGACGGTAAAGGCGCAGCGCCTTATCGAGATTCAGATTGTCGGAGAACACCAGCGTCTTGCTTAGCGGATCGATGTCCAGACGCTGATAGTGGGCGATGGCTTTTTCACCCCAGTCGATGGGATCGCCGGAGTCATGCCGCAGTCCCTGATAAGCGGCGGCGAACGGGCGGTCGAAGTCGCGCAGAAAGGCGTCCATGGTAATGCAGTCGGTTAGCGCGATGCCTAACTGGTCGGGATATTCACGCAGCCACATCTCTAACGCCGCGCGCTGGCTGTTGGCAAGCTCCGGGCTGATTTGCTGATGCGCCTGAAACCACTCATGGGCCTGGGTGCCGACCGGCGTCAGGTTTAGACGGCGGGCTAAATCATAGTTGCTGGTGCCGATTAAATAGGGAAACTCGGCCTGCAACGTCGCGACAATCATCCGCTGCACTTCACGGGAAAAGCGCCGGCGGGTGCCGAAATCCATCAGTCTGAAACCGCTGGCATCCACGTCCGCGCTGATTTTACGGAAGTGATCCAGCGTCTTATTCAGTTGATCGACCGCCTGAAGCGGCACGATCCGCGGCGAGCGGTTGCGGTGGACGACCTCGCTGATTACCGCCAGCAGCGGCACTTCCCATAAGATCACTTCGCGCCACGGCCCGGCAATGCGGATATCCAGCCTGCCGTGATGATTTTTTATACTCACCTGCTGGGGATTGAAACGAAATTTCCGCAGCCAGTCGAGATAATCCGCTTTGAAAAAAGGTAAAGAAGAGAGATAGCTGAATTCTTCGTCGCTCAAAACCAGGTGCTGCATAAAATTAACCTGTTCGGCGATCTCTTCAGCATAGATCCCTAACAGCTCATCATCGCGGCAGCGGAATTCAGCCGCCACATCGACATGATAATAGTGATGGTATACCGCCTGTTGCATATGCAGCTTATAGGCATCGGTATCCAGCACTGAGGTCAGGATCGGGGGAGTGTGTAAAGTCATAATGCGTTACAGCATCCTCGTTAGACGCATGTCCACTAGCGGGACTATCGGCAAGGTCTGAACAGTATACCCTGCTTGGCCAAATATTACCTTATCACAACATATGGGGGTGCCCGAGGCGAGATTCAAACGTGCTGTGGCATGATTATTATTCTCATTATTTTATCATGGTAACATTGATGCAACAGGCATAGACTTGACGGATAAAGCTTATAACGAGGTGAAAACTTTATATGAATCAACAGCCGCAAGTGAAATATCGCCACGACTACCGGGCGCCGGATTACACCATCAGCGAGATAGCGCTGGATTTCGACCTGCACGCCGAGCAGACCAGGGTAAAGGCGGTGAGCCAGGTGACGCTGCAGGGCGAGCAGGGGGCGCCGCTAAAGCTGGACGGCGAAGGCCTGAAGCTGGTGAGCCTGAGCGTGGATGGCGCGTCATGGCCGCATTACCAGCAGCAGGATGGCGGGTTGATACTGACGCAGTTGCCGGCCGAGTTTACGCTGAGCATTGAAACCGAGATCAACCCGGCGGCCAATAGCGCCCTGGAAGGGTTGTACCAGTCGGGCGACGCGCTGTGCACGCAGTGCGAGGCGGAGGGTTTTCGCCATATCACTTATTACCTGGACCGCCCGGACGTGCTGGCGAAATTCACCACGCGCATCACCGCCGACAGGTCGCGCTATCCCTATCTGCTTTCCAACGGCAACCGGATTGCCCAGGGTGAGCTGGCCGACGGCCGGCACTGGATCGAATGGCAGGATCCGTTCCCCAAGCCCTGTTACCTGTTCGCGCTGGTCGCCGGGGATTTTGATCTTCTGGAGGATCGTTTTACCACCCGCTCCGGCCGCGAGGTGGCGCTTGAGCTGTACGTCGATCGCGGCAATCTGGATCGCGCCGGCTGGGCCATGGCCTCGTTGAAGAATGCCATGAAGTGGGACGAAACCCGCTTCGGACTGGAGTATGACCTCGACATTTATATGATTGTCGCGGTGGATTTCTTCAATATGGGGGCGATGGAAAATAAGGGGCTGAACGTATTCAACTCCAAATATGTGCTGGCCAAGGCCGAAACCGCCACCGATAAAGATTATCTGAATATTGAAGCGGTGATCGGCCATGAATATTTCCATAACTGGACCGGCAACCGCGTGACCTGCCGCGACTGGTTCCAACTGAGCCTGAAAGAAGGGCTGACGGTGTTCCGCGATCAGGAGTTCAGCTCCGATCTGGGCTCCCGCGCGGTTAACCGCATTGATAATGTGCGGGTGATGAGAGGGGCGCAGTTTGCCGAGGACGCCAGCCCGATGTCGCACCCGATTCGTCCCGATCAGGTAATAGAAATGAATAACTTCTATACGCTGACCGTATACGAAAAAGGATCGGAAGTGATCCGCATGCTGCACACCCTGCTGGGCGAGGAAAAATTCCAGGCGGGCATGCGGCTTTACTTTGAGCGCCATGACGGCAGCGCGGCGACCTGCGACGATTTTGTTCAGGCGATGGAAGACGCTTCCGGCGTGGATCTGAAACAGTTCCGCCGCTGGTACAGCCAGTCGGGCACCCCGGTGCTGACCATCCGTGACGATTACGATGCGCAATCCCAGCAGTATGTGCTGCATGTCGCCCAGGCGACGCCGGTAGGCGCCGACAAGCAGCCGAAGCTGCCGCTGCATATTCCGCTGGATATTGAATTGTACGATGCTCAAGGCGAGGCGATCCCGCTGCAAAGAAACGGGCAGCCGTTGTCTTCGGTATTGAACGTTACCGAAGCGGAACAGACCTTTATTTTCGATGGGGTTCCCTGTCAGCCGATTCCCTCTTTATTGCGTGAGTTTTCCGCGCCGGTAAAACTGAACTATGCCTGGAGCGACGCACAGCTGACCTTTCTGATGCGCCACGCCAGCAATGCGTTTTCCCGCTGGGACGCGGCGCAGAGCCTGCTGGCGAATTACCTGCGGCTGAATGTCTCCCGTTATCAGCAACAGCAGGCGCTTTCATTGCCCATGCATGTGGTTGACGCGTTCCGCGCCATTTTGCTGGACGACAAGCTGGATCCCATGCTGGCGTCGCAGATCCTGACGCTGCCGAGCGAAAATGAGATCGCCGAACTGTTCGAAACCATCGATCCGACGGCCATCGCCGCCGTGCGCGACGGCATGGTTAGGGCGCTGGCGAAAGAAATGGCGGATGAGTGGCTGGCGGTTTATCGCGCCAACCTGACGCCGCAATACCGTATTGAGCACGGCGATATCGGTAAACGCGCCTTGCGTAATATTTGCCTGTACTATCTGGCGTTTGGCGATGAGACCCAGGCGGATAAGCTGGTGAACGCGCAGTATCGGCAGGCGGATAATATGACCGATTCGCTGGCGGCGCTGTCCGCCGCGGTAAGCGCCCGGTTGCCGGCGCGCGATGCGTTGCTGGCCGACTTTGACGAGCGCTGGCATCAGGACGGTCTGGTGATGGATAAATGGTTTACCCTTCAGGCCACCAGCCCGGCGGCGGATGTGCTGGAACGGGTGCGCGAACTACAGCAGCATCGTTCGTTCAGCCTGAACAATCCCAACCGCCTGCGCGCGCTGATCGGCGCTTTCACCGCCTCAAACCCCGCCGCCTTCCACGCGCAAGACGGCAGCGGTTATCGTTTCCTGACCGAGATCCTGACCGATCTCAATACCCGCAACCCGCAGGTCGCGGCGCGATTAATCGAGCCTTTAATTCGTTTAAAACGCTATGACGCCAAACGGCAGGCGCTGATGCGTCAGGCGCTGGAGCAGTTAAAATCGCTGGAAAATCTGTCCGGCGATCTGTTCGAGAAGATCGGCAAAGCGTTACAGGATTAAAGCCGGGTTCGATATTGCTCTATACGCAGGCCGTTTGGCCTGCGTTTTCCAATGCGCTATTCCTGCCCAAGTAGGAATAGCGCCAGTCGCCGCGCGCAAACGTTTTACTTTCCGCAGTGATGGCACTACCATTTCGCCGTATTCCGACTTTGTTTATTTGCGATTGGGATCTCAGGAGACGATATGTTCTATCCCGTTATCAGGAAAGCTTTATTTCAGCTCGATCCAGAACGAGCGCATGAACTGACCTTCCAGCAATTACGCCGTATCACCAATACCCCTCTCGAATTTCTCGTCCGTCAGTCTGTTCCCACCAAGCCGGTCAACTGCATGGGGCTGTCGTTTAAAAACCCGCTCGGCCTGGCCGCCGGGCTGGATAAAGACGGCGACTGTATTGATGCGCTGGGCGCGATGGGGTTCGGGTTTATTGAAGTGGGCACCGTAACGCCGCGTCCGCAACCCGGAAACGACAAGCCGAGATTGTTCCGTATTGTCGAAGCGGAAGGGCTGATTAACCGCATGGGATTTAATAATCAGGGCGTCGACTATCTGGTTGAGAAGGTAAAAAAATCACGTTTCGGCGGCGTATTAGGGATCAATATCGGTAAAAATAAAGATACGCCGGTAGAGCAGGGAAAAGAGGATTATCTAATCTGCATGGATAAGATCTATCCTTATGCCGGCTATATTGCGATCAATATCTCTTCGCCTAATACGCCGGGATTACGCAGCCTGCAATATGGCGAGGCGCTGGACGATCTTTTACTGGCTATAAAAAATAAGCAGGCCGAGTTAAATGAGAAATATCAGAAATATGTTCCGGTCGCGGTAAAGATCGCGCCGGATCTTTCCGAGGAAGAATTGATCCAGATAGCGGATAGCCTGGTGCGTCATAACATTGACGGGGTTATCGCCACCAATACCACGCTCGATCGAAAATTGATCCAGGGATTAAATTATTGCGGTCAGACCGGGGGATTAAGCGGTCGTCCTTTACAACAGCCCAGTACGGAAATTATCCGTCGGTTATCGCGGGAATTAGCCGGACGCCTGCCGATTATCGGCGTAGGCGGTATTGATTCTCTGATTGCCGCACGGGAAAAGCTGGATGCCGGCGCCACCTTGATCCAGATATATTCCGGCTTTATTTTCCGCGGTCCGAGACTGATTAAAGATATCGTGACACATATTTAATCATTTCTGCCTTTCATTTATCTCCGGGGGGTTTATTTATTCCCCCGGCTAGTCTATATTTTACTCGTTTGCATAAATAAGCTATCAACACCTGCCGGTTTTTTTATTGCATAGTTTCTTATTGCATGGTTTTGCAATCAGCCATTTCCTATTAATAGGTGTAACAAAAGGCGAAGGGTAAATAATATGAAGTTGAAACCTGACGATAACTGGCGCTGGTATTTTGATACCGAACACGATCGGCTGATGCTGGATCTCGCCAACGGCATGTTATTCCGTTCGCGTTTCCCGTCTAAAATGCTAACCCCGGATGCTTTTAATGAATGCGCATTCTGCGTTGAGGACGCGGCTTTATTTTTTACCTATAACGAAAAATGCCAAAAGATGGCATTGAACCGGGATCTTCAGGGCGAGTTAATATTGAATGCGCTGGTCGCCAGCCGCTTTCTCAAACCGCTGATGCCCAAAAGCTGGCATTTTGTGCAGCAGCCTTCAGACGCCGCGCCCGCGCCGCTAACCGGCGATATTGTTCAGGTTCGGCTGACGGAAAATAATGACGCGGCGTATTTTCTGGTCGCCGAGGCCGGCGATAAAGCCAGCCTGTGTCTGCTGGCTCAGGAACAGCTGATGCTGAATGGCAAAATGATGGCGCTGGGGGATGCGATAAAAATCATGCACGACAGATTATCGCCCGTTGCCGTTCAGGATGCGGACGAACAGAAGCCGTCTCCTTTTCAGTACGCCAACGTGGTGTAACGCCCGACATCCTTTTTATTGCAGGCTGATATCGCTTTGCGGAATGCAGCTGCAGGCGAGAATGGCGCCATTTTCGCCAACGGCGCTTTCCTTGAGTGCCGCAACCTCTCCGCCGATCAACGTCAGCTTACAGCAGCCGCATATTCCGGCCCGGCAGGAGTAGGGGATGCGCACCCCATGCTGCTCCAGCTGTTCCAGCAGGATTTGCTGATTGTTTCCCTTCAGGCGTTGTCCCTGATATTCGATGGTTATCCTCTGTTCGCCTTGCGGTTTGAGCGCGACGCTCTCCACGACTTTGCCTGAACCGTAAGGGCGCGGCGGTTTGGTCGCCAGCACTTCCAGCGTATCGCCGACGCGGATAATACCGTCGTTGCGGGCAATAAGATTCAGGCCGAAATCGACGTCGCCGTTTTCCGCGCTGCGGAAGGATTGCAGGGTCGCCAGCGGCTCGGCCGTCGGGTGCTTTCTGCCGCGTTCAATACTGACCGTGGTCAGCACGCAGCGGCTACAGGGTTTGGCGACGTCGAAAATCACCTCGCCGATCCGCACGGTTTGCCAGCTGTCTTCGGCAAACGCCGCAGCGCCGGCCACCACCAGATTAGGGCGGAACTGCTCCAGCCTGACGCCTGCCGGGCAGCGTTGGCGCAGCGTCTGCAAAGAGGCTTCATTGATTAACAGGAAAGGGTATCCGTCGGCGAAAGAGAGCGCGACGTCGGGATGTTTTTTAACCCGGCGTGATGGATTGTCGCCCACCCAGCGCAGCTGGACCGGCCGCCGAAAGTAGCGGCTCAGCCAGCTATTGACGGCGTCGGGGGCCACTCGCGCCGTAAAGTGGTTGCCCCAGACTTCCGTTGGCTGCGGCGCGCCGGCGAAATCGCTAAAGCGTACGCTGGCGGTTTGCCCGTCGGGGGCGCGGATAAACAGGCCGTCCGGCAGCAGGGCCGGGGTAAACAGCACCATTTGCGGATAGTGGCGGGCGGTAATAAAGGTGCCGTCCGGTTGCGTCACCATAAAGCCGCGATCCTGCGCCAGACCGCTTGCCGACGCCACGGCGTGGGATAACTGTAAACCGCGCATGGATTTTACCGGATGGATATAAAGCCGCGTTACGCCGATCACCGCTGACTCCTTGCCGAAGTAAAACGGCAACTTTATGACAAGCGTCGCGGATTAGCTATAATGCGCCTCAATTTTCTTTTTGGTGATGTTGAAGATATGAATGCTCTGTTTGCCAGCACGGCCCGTGGTCTGGAAGAATTGTTAAAAAATGAGCTTGAAGCGCTGGGCGCGCAGGCCTGTGCCGTGGTGCAAGGAGGAGTGCATTTTCAGGGCGATGATCGCCTGTTGTATCAAAGCCTGCTGTGGAGCCGACTGGCGTCGCGCATTTTGCTGCCGCTGAACGAGTTCAAGGTGCATAGCGATCTGGATTTGTACCTCGGCGTACAGGCCATCGACTGGTCGACGATTTTCAGCGTCGACAACACCTTCGCCGTGCATTTTACCGGCACCAACGACGATATCCGCAATAGCCAGTATGGCGCGCTGAAGGTCAAAGACGCCATTGTGGACAGCTTTACCCGCAAAACGGGGCAGCGCCCGGACGTGGCGAAACAGCAGCCGGATATCCGCATCAACGTCTTTTTACAGCGCGATACCGCCAGCGTGGCGTTGGACCTGAGCGGCGAAGGGTTGCATCAGCGCGGTTATCGCCAGCAGGCCGGCCTGGCGCCGCTGAAAGAAAATCTGGCGGCGGCCATCGTGCTGCGTTCCGGCTGGCAAAAAGACACCCCGCTGGTCGACCCGATGTGCGGTTCCGGCACGCTGCTGATTGAAGCGGCGATGATCGCCGCCGATCGCGCGCCCGGTCTGCATCGCACCCATTGGGGCTTTAACGCCTGGCTGCGGCACGACGCCGAACTGTGGCGCGAATTGCTGACGGAAGCGCAGCAGCGCGCGAGACAGGGATTACAGCAAACCTCCGCGCGCTTTTTTGGCTCCGACAACGACCGCCGGGTGATTGAGATAGCCAGGGCTAATGCCCGCCGCGCCGGCGTCGCCGAGTTAATCACCCTGGCGGTGCAAGATGCCGCCCAGCTACGGAATCCGTTGCCGCAGGGACCGGTCGGCACGGTGGTGAGCAATCCGCCGTACGGCGAGCGGCTGGAAAGCGAACCGGCATTGGTTGCGCTGCACAATCTGCTGGGGCGCAAAATGAAAAGCGAGTTCGGCGGCTGGCAACTGTCGTTGTTCAGCGCCTCGCCGGAACTGCTCAGCTGTCTGCAACTGCGCGCCGAACGCCAGTTCAAGGCGAAAAACGGTCCGCTGGACTGCGTGCAGAAGAACTATCAGCTTGCCGCGAGCCAGGGGGAAAAGGAAAACAGCGGCCGCATCGCCGAGGATTTCGCCAACCGTCTGCGCAAAAATCTGCGCAAGCTGGAGAAATGGGCCAGGCAGCAAGGCATTGAATGCTACCGCCTGTACGATGCCGATCTGCCCGACTATAACGTGGCGGTCGACCGCTACGGCAGTTGGGTGGTGGTGCAGGAGTATGCGCCGCCGAAAACCGTGGATGCGCAGAAAGCGCGCCAGCGTTTGTTTGATGTGATTAACGCCACGCTGAGCGTGCTGGATATTCCGTCGAACCAGCTGATTTTAAAAACCCGTGAGCGTCAGAAAGGCAAAAGCCAGTATGAAAAACTGGCGCAAAAGGGCGAATTTTTGCTGGTAACGGAGTATAACGCCAAGCTGTGGGTCAATCTGACCGATTATCTGGACACCGGCCTGTTTCTCGATCACCGCGTAGCCCGCAAAACGCTGGGTGAAATGAGTCAGGGCAAGGATTTTCTCAACCTGTTCGCCTATACCGGCAGCGCCAGCGTACACGCGGGGCTGGGCGGGGCGCGCAGCACCACCACGGTGGATATGTCGCGCACCTATCTGGAGTGGGCGGAAAAAAACCTGCGGGTCAACGGCCTGACCGGGCGCCAGCACCGTCTGATTCATGCCGACTGCCTGTCGTGGCTGCGCGAGGCCAACGAACAGTTTGACGTGATTTTTATCGATCCTCCCACGTTCTCCAACTCGAAACGGATGGAGGAGTCGTTTGACGTACAGCGCGATCATCTGGCGTTGATGAAGGATCTTAAGCGGCTGCTGCGTCGCGGCGGCACCATCATGTTTTCCAACAATAAGCGCGGATTCCGCATGGATATGCCGGGCCTGGCGGCGTTAGGGCTGGCGGCGCGCGAGATTACCGCCGCGACGCAATCAGCGGATTTTGCCCGCAATCGTCAGATTCACAACTGCTGGCTGCTGACGCATGCCGGCGAGGAAAAGTAACAGATGTCATTAATCAGCGTATCGGGCGCATGGCTGTCATTCAGCGATGCCCCGCTGTTAGATAACACAGAACTGCATATTGAAGAAAACGAACGCGTCTGTCTGGTGGGCCGTAACGGCGCCGGCAAGTCAACGCTGCTGAAAATACTGGCGCGGGAAATTCCGCTGGATGACGGGCGGATCGTCTACGAGCAGGACCTGATCGTGGCGCGCTTGCAACAGGATCCGCCGCGTGATATCGCCGGCACGGTATTCGATTTTGTGGCGGAAGGCGTCGCCGCCCAGGCGGATTATCTGAAGAATTACCACGCGACGCTGCGCCTGGTGGAAACGGATCCCAGTGAAAAGAATCTGAATCAGCTGGCGAAATTGCAGGATATTCTTGAACATCAGGGGCTGTGGCAGTTGGAAAGCCGCATCCACGAAGTGCTGGAGCAGCTCGGTCTGAGCGCCGACGCGCCGCTGGCCTCGCTGTCCGGCGGCTGGCTGCGTAAAGCGGCGCTGGGGCGCGCGCTGGTCAGTTCGCCCAGGGTGCTGCTGCTGGATGAGCCCACCAACCATCTGGATATTGAAACCATCGACTGGCTGGAAACCTTTCTGAAAACCTTTCAGGGCAGCATCGTATTTATCTCCCACGACCGTTCCTTTATTCGCAATATGGCGACCCGCATTGTCGATCTGGATCGCGGTAAGCTGGTTTCCTGGCCGGGCAACTACGATAAGTATCTGCAAGGGAAAGAAGAGGCCCTGCGGGTGGAAGATCTGCAAAACGCCGAGTTCGATCGCAAACTGGCGCAGGAAGAAGTGTGGATCCGCCAGGGCATCAAGGCGAGGCGTACCCGTAACGAGGGCCGGGTGCGGGCGCTGAAAGCCATGCGTCAGGAGCGTTCCCAGCGCCGTGAAGTGATGGGTTCCGCGAAAATGCAGGTGGAAGAGGCGGCGCGTTCCGGCAAGATTGTTTTCGAACTGGAAGCGGTTAACTACCAGATTGACAACAAAATTCTGGCCCGCAATTTCTCCGCTCAGGTGCAGCGCGGCGATAAAATCGCCCTGGTGGGGCCGAACGGCTGCGGTAAAACCACGCTGTTGAAGCTGATGCTGGGGGAACTGACGCCCACCGGCGGACGGGTTCACTGCGGCACCAAACTGGAAGTGGCTTATTTCGATCAGCACCGCGCCGAGCTGGATCCGGAACGTACCGTGATGGATAACCTGACGGAAGGCAAACAGGAGGTGATGGTCAACGGCCGTCCGCGTCATGTGCTGGGATACCTGCAGGACTTTCTGTTCCACCCGAAACGCGCGATGACGCCGGTTAAAGCCCTCTCCGGCGGCGAGCGCAACCGCTTATTGCTGGCGCGCTTGTTTCTGAAACCCAGTAATCTGCTGATCCTCGATGAGCCCACCAACGATCTGGATGTGGAAACGCTGGAGCTGCTGGAAGAGTTGATCGACGGCTATCAGGGAACCGTGCTGCTGGTCAGTCACGATCGCCAGTTTGTCGATAATTCGGTGACGGAATGCTGGATCTTCGAAGGCGACGGGGAGATCTCCCGTTATGTCGGTGGTTACTACGACGCCCGGAAGCAGCGCGCCGAGTCAATTCCGTTGCGTAGCGCGCCGGCGTCATCCGCGCCGAATCACTCATCTGCAGCGTCCGGCAGCACTTCCGCACAGCCCGCTAAACGCAATTCGGCAAAACTGAGCTATAACCAACAGCGCGAGTTGGATCAACTGCCGTTGCAAATCGAGCAGTTGGAGCAGCGGATTGACGCGCTGCAAACACAAATGAGCGATGCCGGTTTTTACAACCGTCCGTATGAAGAGACCCAGCCGGTGCTGACGGCTTTGGCGGAAGCGGAAAAAAACCTGGAGTCCTGCTTTGCACGTTGGGAAGAACTTGAAGCGCAAAGGAACGGCTAATATTTAGCAACAGATGGCCTGATGTCGCCGCGATGGCGACATCAGGCGTATTCCTTTAAGGAGATTGGCTAAAAGTGTGTTCCCACCAGCATCACCATCATGATGACTACATGCTCTGCCCGCACTGCGATTTGTTGGTGCAACTGCCGGCGCTGTCCCATGGGCAAAAAGCGGTTTGTCCCCGTTGTAAAGCGGCATTGACCGGTCATCAGGCGGAGCCCGGTAAACGCCCGCTCGGTTATGCGATCGGCGCATTATTTATGCTGCTGCTGGCAAACCTCTTTCCGTTCGTAAGTATGCGGGTGGCGGGAATCACCAGTGAAATCAACCTGGTGGAAATCGCCAAAGTGATGGTGGCGGAAGATTACGCCAGCGTCGCCACGCTGTTTATGCTATTTGTGCAGTTGGTTCCCGCTTTTTGTATGCTAACGGCGATTCTGCTTTGTCTGCATGTCGCTTTGCCGTTGCCGTTGAAAAAAGTGATGGCCAAGGTGCTGTTTCAGCTAAAAAGCTGGGGTATGGCGGAAATTTTTCTCGCCGGCGTATTGGTCAGCTTCGTCAAACTGATGGCCTACGGGGACATCGGCATCGGCACCAGCTTTATGCCTTTTGTGCTGTTTTGCGTGTTGCAACTGCTGGCGTTTCAAAGCCTGGATCGCCGCTGGCTATGGAATGAGATCGCTCCGCCGCCGGATTTGGATGCGGCGCCGCAAACGGGCGTCAGCGGGTTGTCGCAGGGATTGCGCTCCTGTACGTGCTGTACGGCGATATTGCCTGCCGAACGGTTGGTCTGCCCGCGCTGTCACAGCCGCGGACATGCGCGCAGGAAGCACAGTTTGCAGTGGACGATGGCGCTATTGATAACCTCGATAATGCTTTATATCCCTTCGAATCTGATGCCCATCATGATCACCGAATCCCTGGGCAATCAAATGGGATCGACCATTATGTCCGGCGTTATCCTGCTGTGGGGAAGCGGCTCATATCCGGTGGCGCTGGTGATTTTTATCGCCAGTATCATGGTGCCGACGCTGAAGATGCTGGCGTTAGGGTGGTTGTGCTGGAGCGTGCACGGCAGGGAAAAACGGGATCGTGAACGTTTGCATGTGGTGTATGAAATCGTCGAATTTGTCGGACGCTGGTCAATGATTGATGTGTTTGTGATTGCCGTGCTGTCGGCGCTGGTGCGAATCGGGCGTCTGATGAGCATTTATCCCGCCATTGGCGCGCTGTTGTTTGCTTCCGTGGTGATTCTGACTATGGTTGCCGCCATGACATTTGATCCCCGGTTACTGTGGGATCGCCGTGAAGTTTTTCATAAGGAGTCCTCCGTTGACGAAAGATAAATACGCCGTTGCGGATGTAGAAACGATTAAACGCTGGTCGCCGGTGTGGATTGTTCCCATTGTTACGGTGCTGATCGGGGCGTGGATATTATTTTATCATTTCAGCCATCAGGGTCCGCAAATTACCCTGTTGACCAAAAATGCCGAGGGCATCGAGGCCGGGAAAACCACCATCAAAAGCCGCAGCGTTGACGTCGGCGTGGTGGAAAGCGTGACGCTGAGCGACAATCTTCACCAGGTGGAAATCAAGGCGCGCCTGCATGATGGCATGGATAAGCTGCTGAAGGAGGATTCGGCGTTCTGGGTGGTTAAACCGCAGGTGGGACGTGCGGGGATCTCCGGTTTGGGCACCTTGCTGTCGGGCGTTTATATCGAGATTCAGCCGGGGGCGCACGGCGAGGAGAAAAAGGAATTCACCCTGCTTGATACCCCGCCTCTGGCATCTCCCGACGCCAAAGGCATTCGCATTGTCCTTGATAGCGAGCAGTCCGGTCAGCTAAACGTCGGCGATCCGGTGCTGTTTCGCGGTTACCGCGTCGGCTCGGTCGAAACCAGCGAGTTTGATCCCAAGGCGCGGAAAATTCGCTATCAGCTGTTTATCTCCGCGCCTTACGACATCCTGGTGACCAGCAACGTTCGCTTCTGGAAAGACAGCGGCGTGGCGTTCGATATGTCCGCCCAGGGGATGCGGGTGGAGATGGGATCGCTGGCCACGCTGTTCAGCGGCGGCGTCAGCTTTGACGTGCCGTCCGGCTGGGAGCTGGGCAATGTCGCCACGCCGTTGGCCGAATATAAGCTCTTTGACGACCAGCGCAGCATTCAGGATTCCCTGTACACCGAGTACAAGGAGTACCTGATGTTCTTCAATGAATCGGTGCGCGGTTTGCAGGCGGGGGCGCCGGTTGAATTCCGCGGCATTCGGTTGGGAACGGTGGCTCAGGTGCCGTTTTTCACCAAGGATCTGAAACAGGATATTGATAACGATTACCGGATTCCGGTGCTTATCCGCATCGAGCCGGACCGCTTCGCCAAAGATCTGGGGGACGACTTCAACTTTGAACAGCATCTGTCCCAGTCTCAGCCGCTGGGATTGCGGGCGGCGTTAAAAAGCGCCAATCTTCTTACCGGCTCGCTGTTTATCGATATTGATTTCTATCCGCAGGAAAAATCCAACGGTAAGCTGGTCACCATCGACGGCTATCCGGTATTGCCGACCGTTGGCGGAGGGCTGTCGCAAATTCAGCAAAAACTGATGGCGGTGCTGGATAAGATCAACGGGTTGCCGCTCGATCCCATGGTTAATGAAGCCACCCGGACGCTGGCGGAAAGTCAGGCAACGCTGCGGGAAATGCAAAAAACGCTGGCTTCGCTGAACAAGATCACCGCCAGCAAGGCGATGCAGGATCTGCCGCAGGATATGCAGCAGACCCTGCGTGAGCTGAATCGCAGCATGAAGGGCTTCCAGCCGGGTTCTCCGGCGTATAACAAGATGCTGGGCGATATGCAGCGCCTGGATCAGGTACTGCGCGAGCTACAGCCGGTGCTGCGCACCCTGAATGAGAAGAGCAACGCCCTGGTGTTTGAGGCATCGGGCAGCGAAGATCCTCAACCGAAGAAGGCGAAAAAACAATGATGAAAGGATGGACTCTGGCGTTGGCGCTGCTGCTGACCGCCTGCGGCGGCGGCTCGCAAAAGACCTACTACCAGTTACCGGCTACTTCGGAGGCGGTGGCGCCGGTTGAGAAGACGCAAAACGGCCGGCAACTGTGGCTGGAACACGTCAGCGTGGCGGACTATCTGGCTAACGCCGGTCTGGTCTACCAGACCAACGATGTGCAGTATGTCATTGCCAGCAATAATCTCTGGGCCAGTCCGCTGGACCAGCAGCTTCAGCAATCGCTGGTGGCGAACCTGGGGCGCAGCATGCCGGGATGGCTGGTGACGACGCAGCCGCAAGGCGGCGAGCAGTCGGTGCTGAATATCTCGGTGACCGCTTTTCACGGCCGCTACGACGGTAACGTCGTCATCGGCGGGGAATGGGTGCTGAACCATCAGGGTCAGGTGCGTAAACAGCCGTTTAATGTGGTGCTGCCGCAGTCCGAAGACGGCTATGATGCGCTGGTCAGAACATTGGCGCAGGGATGGCGGGAGGTCGCTCAATCCATCGCCCGGCAGGCCGCCTCCGCAGACTGACATCCGTCATCGCCATGCCTCTGGAGGGGATATGCGACGCGGCATATCGCTTTCAGAGGCTTTATTTTTGTGGCGCGCCATCCCTGGCCGCCTTCTTACGGGCCGTCGCCGGGGGCGACGTCAAAAAACGCTCCCGGCGTTTTTTTGCCTTACTCAAGCGGTTCGTTGCGTCTCTATTTTCCGTTACGGAAAACTCCCATTCTGGCTCACAAATGTGACATTGGCGTGAATTTTGCGCCTTGACCTTTGAGCGCATAGTGGCTATTCATAGTCTGTGGTTGCTTATTAAGTAATCACTGTTTTCTTTCCACCAGATTAATAATGAGGGAAATAAGGCATGAAGAGACAGAAACGCGATCGCCTTGAAAGGGCTCATTCACGTGGTTATCAAGCGGGTATTTCCGGCAGACCGAGAGAGCTTTGTCCGTATCAATCGATAAACGCCCGGTCCTACTGGTTGGGAGGCTGGCGACAGGCCATGGAGGATAAGGCCGTTACCGCTTAACGTGCCTTGTCATTAATGAGGGAGCAGCCTCCGCATATCGCGGGGGCTTTTTTATAGGCTGCGGTCGTCGCAGGCGACTGCCCGCCGCCGGATCGCTTAACGCACTTCCTGGCTATTGGCGACATCCAGCGGCCAGGATTCGAACAGATAGCCATCGAAGTCAATATCATCGACATTGGAGAACTCCAGCAGTCGCTGTTTTACATTCTCCAGATGCTGCCACATGGCGAATTTCGCCGCCCGCGCGTCTTTTTTGATCAGCGCGGCGAGGATTTTTTTATGATCCTCCAGCCACTGTTTACGATAGTGGGTATTTACCAGATGCCGATGCAGCTGGTTCCACATCACGTTATTTTCGCGCCACTGCCACGACTGTTTAAATAGCTCGACCAGCATGCTGTTATGCGTCGCTTCGGCGATTGCCAGATGAAAATTGCGGTCGCCGTTTTCGGTTTCATTTACCGCGCCGGAAGCCAGCTCTTTCTCTTCCAGCGCCAGCGCCTGACGCATTTTGATAATGTCTTCGCGCGTCGCCTGCAGCGCGGCGAACTCGGCGATATTGCTCTCCAGCAACTGGCGCGCCTGCAACATTTCAAACGGTCCTGCGTCATTACAGCTGTCTGGCGGGGTCGTCGGCTGCGCCGGGCTGTCGCTAATCACAAAGATCCCCGCGCCGCGCCGCACTTCGATCAAACCTTCCAGTTCCAGCATAATCAGCGCTTCACGCACCAGCGTACGGGTGACGTCCAGCAGCGCGGCGATCTCACGTTCCGGCGGCAGCCGTTCGCCCACCGCATACTGTTTTTGCGTAATCATATTACGAAGCATTTCCCCCACTTCCTGGTAAGGGCGCTGTGGTGAGGTCGGTGTTTTCATCGCGTTGTTTTTCTGCTGGTTAATGGATTAATGAGTTCGGTTACTTTCGCCAGACTATAGCATACCGGACATGACGGATATCTGCCCTGTCGCCGCATTTTACTGCATGAGGCGGCCGGAGCGGGCTTATGCCGCCGGCAAGGAAAAGTAGCGTTCTGCGTTGCGGTAGCGTAAATGGGGTCATAAGGGCGCGCTCAGTGATTCGACGGCCGCGCGCGCCGGACTGGCACAGTTGTTGGTAAGCCTGCCGCAGCGCGGCGGCGAAGGCCGTATTAGCCGGTAAATCCGCGCCGAAAACGGCGCTGATGGCGAGCAGGGCGCTGACGCGTGCCGCCGCCCGGCGGTACGCCGGATTAGTCATGGTTTCAGCGATGGTCTGATAGCCGCCGAGATAACCGAGGTAGGCGAGAAATGAGTGGCTGCCATTCAGCATACGCAGTTTCATCAGTTCGAACGGCGCGACATCCGCAACAAACCGCGCACCGACCAGATCCCAGTCCGGACGGCCATTGACGAAATTGTCTTCAATCACCCACTGGCGAAACGGTTCGCAGGCGATGGCGCAGGGATCGTATGCGCCGAGCAGCGCGGCGCTTTCCTGCAGACTCTCTTCCGTGGCGGCGGGCACAGAGCCTGTCGGGCCTGTACAATGTCGGCCACGATGTCGGCGGTTTCTCTGGCGATAAACCCGATGCGGAACTGTTTGTTCGCTGGGTGCAGAATGGCGTGATGCATCCGCGTTTTACCATCCATTCATGGAATGACGATCGTACAGCGGCGGCCAGCGGATCACGCTGGATGCGCCGCTGGAAAAACTGCCCCTGCTGGTACGTGCCGGCGCCGGGCTGCCATTAAGCCGGCGTCTGCGCCATGTTGATGCCCAGGCCGATGACCAGCGTGAACTGCAGCTGTTCCCGCTACAGGGCAGAGGGGTGACGATGGCGTGCTGTTTGAAGATGATGGCGAATCCTGGGGCTATCAGCAGGGCGACGCGCTGTGGCTGAACTGGCAGATGGAGAGCGATGCGGATGCCATTCGCATCGGTTTTAACGCTGAAGGCAACTATCGGCCGGCATGGCGTCAGCTGAAAATATCCCTGCCGGCAGATGAACGGCGTCGGCTGTTTGTTGATGGCGTGGAGGTGAACGCGGGTCAGGCGGAGTATGTGTTAGCCCGCGTGTAGCCCTGGCGAGGCGTCCCATCAACGAATAAAAGAAAACACCCCTGACTTGCGGCGGCGGCGGTGGGATTGACTCGCGCCCTCCATGGCGCTCGCCCTGCGGGCCGCCGTTGGCGGTCCAAAACGGCAGTCCTGCCGTTTTGTCGAACCCTGACGAGGCTCCTCGTCAGTCCCATCAACGAATAAAAGAAAACACCCCTGACTTGCAGCGGCGGCGGCGGGATTGACTCGCGCCCTCCATGGCGCTCGCCCTGCGGGCCGCCGTTGGCGGTCCAAAACGGCAGTCCTGCCGTTTTGTCGAACCCTGACGAGGCTCCTCGTCAGTCCCATCAACGAATAAAAGAAAACACCCCTGACTTGCAGCGGCGGCGGCGGGATTGACTCGCGCCCTCCATGGCGCTCGCCCTGCGGGCCGCCGTTGGCGGTCCAAAACGGCAGTCCTGCCGTTTTGTCGAACCCTGGCGAGGCTTCTCGTCAGTCCCATCAACGAATAAAAGAAAGCCCCCTTGAGCTTTGCTCAAGGGGGCTTTCTTTTATATGGCGGTGAGGGAGGGATTCGAACCCTCGATACGTTTTCACGTATACACACTTTCCAGGCGTGCTCCTTCAGCCTCTCGGACACCTCACCGGGGGTCGCCTTAGCGGCGGACGGCGCTAATGTAGGAAAATTGCCGAACAGCGTCAATAAACTTCTGCCGCCGTGGCGTTCGTTTAGCTAAAGTTAACGCAATTTGTTGCTTTACTAGCCATTTTTTCCCTTTGTCCGTTTAAAATCGCTTTTGATGCGCCCAGTAAAATGTTTGTTTTTTGTTAAATTAAGGTTGCTTTATGGTTCGCCGGCTGCGCGCAAAGCACAAAAATGTTATGCTGCCCGCTAAACGCTGACTGAGGAGAAATCATGTATCCCGTCGATTTACATATGCATACCGTTGCCAGCACTCACGCCTACAGTACGCTGCATGACTATATCGCCGAGGCGAAGCAAAAGCAGATCCGCCTGTTCGCCATTACCGATCATGGCCCCGATATGGCTGATGCGCCGCACTACTGGCACTTTATGAACATGCGGGTCTGGCCGCGTCTGGTGGACGGCGTGGGCATTTTGCGCGGAATCGAGGCCAATATTAAAAACGTGGCGGGGGAGATTGATTGCACCGGACCGATGCTGGACCAGGTGGATTTAATTATCGCCGGTTTTCATGAGCCGGTATTTCCGCCTCAGGATAAAGAGACCCATACCGCCGCGATGATCGCCACGATGGCCAATGGCGATGCGCATATTATCAGCCATCCCGGCAACCCTAAATTTCCCGTCGATATTCGCGCCATCGCCGAAGCCGCCGCCCAATATAATGTGGCTCTGGAACTGAATAACTCCTCCTTTATGCATTCGCGCAAAGGCAGCGAACCCAACTGCCGGGCCATCGCCGCCGCGGTGCGTGATGCCGGCGGCTGGTTGTCTTTAGGTTCCGACTCCCATATCGCCTTTTCCCTGGGCGATTTCACCCACTGCGCGCGTATTTTGCAGGAAGTGGATTTCCCGCCGGAGCGGGTGTTAAACGCCAGTCCCCGGCGGGTGTTGGACTTCCTCGAACAGCGGGGAAGGCCGGCCATCGCCGAATTTGCTGATTTGTGACAATGTCACGTAATAATTGACGGGTTTTCTGCATGAATGAGTTCTCGATTGTCTGCCGCATCCTGGGCACCCTGTTTTATCGTCACCCTGAGGATCCGCTGGTGGCGCCGCTGTTTACGCTGCTCAAAGAGGGCAAGCTCCAGCAGCATTGGCCGCTGGAACAGGATGCGCTGCTGGCGCGTTTGCAAAAGGGATATGACATTGCCGCCATGGCGGCGGATTACCAGTCCCTGTTTGTCGGCGCGGATTGCGCGGTATCCCCCTGGCGCTCGGCGTATGAAACGGCGTCAGACGCGGCGCAGGTGCGGTCCTTTTTGCAACAGCGCGGTATGCCGCTGAACGACGGGGCCGTCGACCACTTCGGCGGGCTGCTGCTGGCGGCGTCATGGCTGGAAGATCAGGCGGAGGAGGACGAAACCGCCGCGCAGATCGCCCTGTTCGACGAGTATCTGCTGCCGTGGAGCAGCCGCTTTTTAGGGAAAGTGGAAAGCCATGCCGCCACGGCGTTTTACCGCACCCTGGCGGTGGTGTGCCGTGAAGCGCTTGAAGCCATGCGTGATGAACTGGATGAAGCCGACGAAGCGTCGGATAACGTCGAGTAGCGAGTTCAGGCGGGGATCAGGTGACGGCAAGGCCGTCACCTGAAGCGCGCGTCAGTCGGTAAACAGAATAACGATTTGCCCCGGTTTAATCTCGATACCTTTGGCCATTTTCTTCGCCAACGCCTCGGTGGTGCTGTTATCCGCATTCAGAATATAGGCCGGTTTCTGTTCGAAATAGCTTTTCAGCGACTGGTTCAGATAGGGACTCAGGGTCTTGATGATGGCCTGCATCTTTTCGGGCTGCACGCTGTAATCCACCAGCTCCATCTCTTTGAGGTAGATAGCCCCCTGGGCTTTATCAAACACCGGCTGCGCCTTCAGCGTCAGCTTCATGTCGGCGGTCTGGTTGCCCAGCAGGGAGGCGATATCCACCTTGGCGTTGCCGGATAGGGTGATTTTTCCCGGTTCGGCTCTGCCGATTTGACTGGCCAGATCGGTTAACACAATATTGGCGTCCACCACGCCCGGCATGCCCAGCTGCTTCTGAAAGTCGTTATGCTTTTGCAGATATTGGTTGATTTCCTGCTCGTTAAGCGTGTACTGCGTCAGCTTGTTGCAGCCGCCCAGGGTAAATGCCAGCAGCAATGCCGCGGCCGCGAATCCCAACTTCTTCATTCTTCCAACCTCAATGATTATTTCTCGGTGTGTAATCTCGCCATTGCAGTCTGTACCGCCAGGGACGGGTTCACCAATCGGATAGCCCTGAAAGTGAATCATAATGATGAGCCGTTTCGGCGCCAAACGGCTCATCAGGTTGCCTGCCGTTTTATTTATTGCGCCAGGCTGCTTAGCAAGGTGATCTGCGTTTGTTTGGCCATATTGTCACGGTAGGCGGCGACGCGTGACGGCGGGGTGACGCCGGCGACGATGGAGAGGGAACGCAACAGCGGGAACAGATGAATATCGTCGGTGGATAATTCTCCGTTACAGGCGTTGGGCTGGACAATCAGCGGATCCAGATCCGTCAGATCGTTATTCAGCTTTTTAATCAGCCCGGCGGAGTGGCTGAGATGATCGTCAAAGCTGCCCAGCTGCGCCTCTTTCTTATTGATAAAGTACTGCCGGGCCGACGCGGAGGCGAATTCCTCAAACGCCGCGCGGGCAAAACGCGGAATAATCAGGCGGGAGGTATAGTCGGATACCTTACGCAGCCAGGCGTCGATCGCCGGATTCGACGGGCCGGTCAACAGCGGTTGCTTGTCGTAGTTATCAATGTAATGAACGATATCCATACTTTCAGGCATATAGCTGCCATCGTCTTTTTGCAGGATCGGCACCATTTTCTGGCCGATCAGCCTTTTAGGCGTCTCTTCATCGTCATTGGCTAAAATTTGCAGTTCGACAGGGATATTCTTCAGGCCGAAAATCATGCGCGCTTTTACGCAGTAAGGGCAGTGATCGTAAATGTATAATTTCATACTCGCTATCCTCTAATCCACTGAGAAGACAATGACCGCCAAAGCGGCCGCAAACGGTGTTTGCCGTCCCGCGACGGCATAACAATCGATTGAATGTATGGGGAAAGTATGGGGTGCAATACCCGCGAGATCAAATGCGTCGCCAAAACGGCGACGATCAGTGACCGCCGAGCATGGCCGGTTCAATACGGCGCTGGTTGAACTGCCAGTAGAGCGCACCCAGGGTCAGCAGGCCGATAACGCCCAAAATAAACCAGGGCAATTCCGGCTGCTCCAGGGCATGCCCGGCGTCGAACAGCCAGCCGCCGCCGCTATAGCCGACGGCTCCTCCCAACGCCAGCCCCAGACGGCTGAACCCCATATAGCTGCCCCTTGCCCGGGCATCCGCCAGAGAGGCGCTCAGCGTTTCGCGCGCCGGTTCGGCGATAATCGCGCCCACATAAAACAGGCTGATTAACATCAGCAGGGATTGCAAGCCGGTCGTCAGACCGATGGGGAACAGGCTGACGGTCATAATCAGCAACCCGGCCATCAGGCGTTGTTCCAGGCGGTAACGTTTTTCGCTCCAGCGCGCGATGGGGTAAAGCAGGGTCAGCGACAGGGCGGCTTCAATGGCGTACATCCATTTTATCGCCGTTGGCGTACCGGCGATTTCATTGACCATGATCGGCAGCATCAGCAATACCTGCACGGAGAGCATGTAATAGCCGGTCAGCGTTAACACATAGGTCAGGAAACGACGATCGCGGATAACGCGCGTCATGCCTTCCAGCATCGGCGTTCTGATCGTCGAGGTGCGATACGCCGGCAACAGCCATCCGTTCAGCGCCGCCGCCAACACGAAAATAACCGCGCCGACCCAGCAAACCACCTCGAAGTCGTACTTGAGCAGCCAACTGCCGATCAGCGCGCCGAGCACCGCCCCGGCGCTGTCCTGCATCATCAGCAGGGAATAGAAACGGCCGCGCTCCTGGGGGCGGACCAGCTTAACCACCAGCGCCGTTCGCGGCGGATCGAACAGCGTGCCGCCCAGCCCGGAAAGGGCGCAGGACAGCCATAAAATCCAGGGCTGATCGGCTATAGCCATAAAAACGAAACCCGCGGCGCGTAACAGCATGCCGGCGATAATCATCGGTTTCGCACCGAACCGGTCGGCAATGGCGCCGGAGAAAATCCCCAGTCCTTGTTGAATCAGCTGGCGTAATCCCAACGCAATACCGACTAATAACGCGGCCCACCCCAACTGATCGACAAAGCGAATGGAAATAAGGGGAAACACCACAAAGAATCCCAGTACCACCAGCATATTATCGAGTAATAGAAAATATTTACCCAAGCTCCGAGCTTGCGACATCAGGGGCATGTTTCACCACGAGGAATAAGGGAGAAAAAATAACGGACGTGACTATTTTGTACTCTATTTCCGGTTTCGAATAGCCTGTTGCTGGATAATATTTTTTTATCGTCTGAGCGCTATCCGAGTAGGTATTGCGTAAAAACATCGGCTTTACCGAACCGATCGCACAATAACTCAGCGACGGGGGTTTTACGGCAGAGAATTTATCCGGTTATAGTAAGCTTACCGGCGGTATACGATATTTTCTGCTTACAGGAAGTATTGCTCTGTCTATATCCGATGAATTTTACTTATCGAACAACCCGCAACCCAGGGGGGAGGAATGTTTGGCTATCGTTCTACGCCAGCAAAAGTTCATTTAACGACCGATCGGCTGGTGGTGCGTTTGGCTCATGAGCGAGATGCCTGGCGTCTTGCTGAATACTATGCGGAGAATCGTGATTTTCTTAAGCCCTGGGAGCCGGTGCGGGATGTCAGCCATTGCTATCCCTCTGGCTGGCAGGCGCGCCTGAGCGTGATTAATGATATGCACAAGCAGGGCAGCGCCTACTATTTTCTGCTGCTCGACCCGAATGAAAACGAGGTCTGGGGGGTGGCGAATTTCAGTAATGTGCTGCGGGGATCGTTCCATGCCTGCTATCTGGGGTACTCTCTGGGCGAAAAATGGCAAGGGAAGGGGTTGATGTACGAAGCGCTCCAGCCCGCTTTACGCTATATGCAGCGTCAACAGCGCATGCATCGAATTATGGCTAACTATATGCCGCATAATCATCGCAGCGGAAATCTACTGTCCCGTCTGGGGTTTGTGCGCGAGGGGTATGCGAAAAATTATCTGCTTATTGACGGTAAATGGCAGGACCACGTTCTGACCGCCCTCACTAACAATGACTGGACGCCACAGCGCTAAGGAATTGTGATGAAATATCAGCTGACGGCCCGCGAGGCCAGAGTGATTGGCTGTATGTTGGAAAAGCAGATCACCACGCCGGAACAGTATCCGATGTCGTTAAACGGCGTGACGACGGCCTGCAATCAGAAAACCAACCGCGAACCGGTGATGGATCTGAGCGAAAGCGACGTCCAGCAAACGCTGGATTTGCTGGTAAAAAAACATTTCCTGCGCACCCTCAGCGGTTTCGGCAATCGGGTGATGAAATATGAGCATCGCTTTTGCAATTCTGAGTTCGGCGATCTGAAGTTTTCCCCGGCAGAGGTGGCTCTGGTGGCGACATTGCTGCTGCGCGGCGCGCAAACGCCCGGCGAGTTGCGCACCCGGGCCGGCCGTCTGCATGAATTTGCCGACGTCAATGAAGTGGAAAACGTGCTGGCGCAGCTACAGCAACGGGAAGACGGGCCGTTCGTGGTGCGGCTGGCGCGTGAACCCGGTAAGCGGGAAAGCCGCTATATGCATCTTTTCAGCGGCGAACCCAGTGAAGAGACGGCGCCGGATACGGATGACCGCGCGGCCGAGGAACACCCGCTGGCCGACAGGGTCGCGGTACTGGAGAAAGAGGTCGCCGAGCTTAAGCGCCAACTGGCGGAGCTGTTGGCCTGAACGCCCGATGACCCGGCGCGGCATTAAAGGACGGCTGAGAAAGCGCTGAAAAGTTCGGCGCTTATCGCAATAGCTGGTGGCTATTGGGCGCGCAATGCGTAGACTAGTCGCACCGCGCAATCAGGATGACCGCAGAACGGTCGATAATAGTCCCCGGACATTTCAGAATATAATCGGATGAATTTACTTAAATCACTGGCGGCCGTCAGTTCAATGACCATGCTTTCGCGCCTGTTGGGTTTCGTGCGTGATGCGATAGTGGCGCGGGTTTTCGGTGCGGGCATGGCGACGGACGCCTTTTTCGTCGCCTTTAAGCTGCCGAACCTGCTGCGCCGTATTTTTGCCGAGGGCGCGTTCTCTCAGGCTTTCGTTCCTATCCTGGCCGAATATAAAAGCCAGCAGGGCGACGAGGCGACCCGCACCTTTTTGGCTTACGTTTCCGGCATGTTGACGTTGATTCTGGCGTTAGTCACCGTGGCGGGGATGCTGGCGGCGCCGTGGGTGATTATGGTCACCGCGCCGGGTTTCGCGGCGACGCCCGATCGCTTTGAACTGACATCGGCGCTGCTGCGGGTGACGTTCCCCTACATCCTGCTGATCTCCCTGACGTCGATGGTGGGGTCGGTGCTGAATACCTGGAACCGCTTCTCGGTTCCGGCGTTTGCGCCGACGCTGTTAAACGTCAGCATGATCGGTTTCGCCCTGTTTGCCACGCCCTATTTTGACCCGCCGGTAATGGCGCTGGCCTGGGCGGTGCTGGTGGGGGGGATGCTTCAGCTCGGCTACCAGTTGCCGCATCTGAAAAAGATCGGCATGCTGGTATTGCCGCGCCTCAAATGGCGCGATCCCCGCGTCTGGCGGGTGATGAAACTGATGGGCCCGGCGGTTCTGGGGGTGTCCGTCAGCCAGATATCGCTGATCATCAATACGATTTTCGCCTCGTTTCTCAGCGAAGGGGCGGTGTCGTGGATGTACTACGCCGATCGGTTAATGGAGTTTCCGTCGGGGGTGCTGGGCGTGGCGTTGGGCACCATTCTTCTGCCTTCGCTGGCGAAAAGCTTCTCCAGCGGCAACCATGACGAATACTCGCGTCTGATGGACTGGGGATTGCGTCTGTGCTTTTTGCTGGCGCTCCCCAGCGCGGTCGCCTTGGGGATTCTGGCGCAGCCGTTGACGGTTTCGCTGTTCCAATATGGGAAATTCAGCGCCTTTGATGCGGCGATGACGCAGCGTGCGTTAATTGCCTATTCCGTGGGGCTGATGGGGCTTATCGTCGTCAAGGTGCTGGTGCCCGGTTTTTATTCGCGGCAGGATATCAAGACGCCGGTAAAAATCGCCGTGGTAACGCTGGTGCTGACGCAGGTCATGAACCTGATCTTTATCGGTCCGCTGCAACATGCGGGGCTGGCGCTTTCCATCGGCCTGGCGTCCTGTCTGAATGCCGGACTGCTGTTCTGGCAACTGCGTAAACAGGATATTTTCCATCCCCAACCCGGCTGGCGCCGTTTTCTGCTGAAACTGGCCGCGGCGGTTGTGGTGATGTCGCTGGCGTTGATCGGCATGCTGTGGTGGATGCCCGCCTGGGACAGCGGCACTATGGCTTTCAGGCTGCTGCGGCTGACGGCGTTGGTGATGGTCGGCGCGGGGGCGTACTTCGCCACGCTGGCCCTGCTGGGGTTCCGTCCGCGGGATTTCGCCCGGCGCGGCGTGAAATAACAAACGCCCGGAGTTCGGGCGTTTGTCACGCTGGTGCGGCGAAGGATTACATCTTCTCTACGGTATCAATCCCCAGGGTATCCAAACCCTGTTTCAGCGTTTTGGCCGTCAGCAGCGCCAGTTTCAGGCGGCTTTGACGCAGTTCGTCATTTTCCGCATTCAAAATCGGGCAATGCTCGTAAAAACCGGAGAACAGGCCCGCTAAATCATACAAATAGGCGCACATCACATGCGGAGTGCCGTCACGGGCGACGGTGGTGACGGTTTCTTCAAATTGCAGCAGGCGAGCGGCGAGAACAAATTCACGCTCCTCGTGCAGGGTAATGGGCTGAGTCAGGCTGTTTTCCTGAATGCCGGCGCGTTTAAAAATCGAGATAACGCGGGTATAGGCATATTGCATATAAGGCGCGGTGTTGCCTTCGAATGCCAGCATGTTATCCCAGTCAAAAATGTAATCGGTGGTGCGGTTTTTGGACAGGTCGGCATATTTTACCGCGCCGATGGAAACCACCCTGGCGAGCTGTTGCAGCTCATCGCTCTCCATTTGCGGATTTTTTTCGGCGATGAGCCGGCAAGCGCGCTCATAAGCCTCGTCCAGCAGATCGGAAAGCTTGATGGTGCCGCCGGCGCGGGTTTTAAACGGTTTGCCGTCCTTGCCCAGCATCATGCCGAACATATGGTGTTCCAGGCTGACGGAATCCGGTACGTAACCGGCCTTGCGCACAATGGCCCAGGCCTGCATCAGATGCTGGTGCTGGCGAGAGTCGATATAGTAAAGCACGCGGTCGGCGTTCAGCGTCTCATAGCGGTATTTCGCACAGGCGATATCGGTGGTGGTGTAGAGGTAGCCGCCATCCTTCTTCTGGATGATAACGCCCATCGGCTCGCCTTCCTTGTTCTTGAACTCATCCAGGAAAACCACCGTCGCGCCTTCGCTCTCCACCGCCAGACCTTTCGCTTTCAGGTCGGCGACTATCTCCGGCAGCATGCTGTTATACAAACTTTCGCCCATAACGTCATCTTTGGTCAGCGTGACGTTGAGACGATCGTAAGTGAGCTGATTTTGCGTCATGGTGATGTCGATAAGCTTGCGCCACAGTTGGCGGCAATATTCGTCCCCCCCCTGTAGCTTGACCACATAGCCTCTGGCGCGTTCGGCAAATGCGGCATCGTCGTCATAGTGCTTCTTCGCTTCACGGTAGAACGCTTCGAGATCGGACAGCGCCATCTCGCCGGCGCTGTCATTCTGCACTTTTTCGAGATAGGCGATCAGCATGCCGAACTGCGTGCCCCAGTCGCCGACGTGGTTGGCGCGAATAACATGGTGGCCGAGGAATTCCAGGGTACGAACGGCCGCATCGCCGATAATGGTGGAACGCAGGTGACCGACGTGCATTTCTTTCGCCACGTTGGGGGCGGAATAATCGACAACGATAGTTTGTGGTTCAACCGGTGTTACGCCCAGTTTCGGGGCATTCAGTGCCTTCTCTGCCTGGCTGGCGACCCATTGTTTATCAAGGAAAATATTGATAAAGCCAGGGCCGGCGATTTCTGTTTTGGCGGCGATGCCGTCCAGCGCTAAAAGCTGGACCACTTTTTCAGCCAACAGACGCGGCGGCATGCCGAGTTTTTTGGCAACGGCCATCACGCCGTTGGCCTGATAATCGCCAAACTGTACTTTTGCCGACTGGCGGACCTGCGCCTCGCTGCCAACAGGGGCACCCGCCGCAGCCAATGCCTGGCTGACTTTTTCGGAGAGAAGAGCCTGAATATTCACCGGTTTACCTTAAATAAAAAATCAAGCCCTGCTTATACCATATTTGCCTTTACGAGTCAGCAGATGGCATACGCGGCGGGTGACATGCTTGGATTAGAAGGGGGGAGGAGTAAGGTAAACCGGATGATATTCGCGAGGGCTGCTGCAATTTTTTATGTATAGTAAGGGGAAACGCTAAGCGCGCTTGGTTAACGTTTCCTGGTTTTGGAGTTCACCCCGATTTTGTGTTCATTTTTGGTTTTAAAATGACGAAAAATAGCGTACGCCGCAATGACGATCAGCAGAATTGAAATGATTAATAGCACCATGATGATAACTCGACCTTATTATTAAGAAGTTCAAATTATCCTTTTTCCTTTCTTCATTCAATGGACATTTTTTTATTTAAGACAACTCTCAATAAAAGTTGCGTAAGGTAGCCGATGCCAACTACCGGTGGGTTTTTTGTTTGTTAATTCCACCTGGTTACTTTGCTTTCTTTAGATTTTACTATGGCGTTTAGTGCTGAAAGCACGAATAACTAAAAGAACCAATAACTAAAAAAAAGTCGAAATAGAACTGCGTTAAAAAAACATGGATGCGATATTATCACCATGTAAATTAATGCCTGACGGTTTGCGTGGATAGTGAGGAGTTCATACCCGGTATGTTACCAGAAGAGTTAACGATGGATTTAGTTCGTTTTGAGCGGGAGTTAAATGAGTTTGCCGCGGTACTTCAGCTGGATTTGACCAGATTCAGCGCCGATCATATTTCGCTGCGCTGTCATCAAAATTCGACCGCTGAGCGCTGGAAAACACAATTATTGCGCGTCGGCACGCTGCTTTCCGAAAACCTGATTAACGGGCGTACTATCTGCTTGTTTATATTAGACACGGCGATAAAAGTCGGCCCCTGGCGGATTGATTGCATCGAGCTGCCCTGGCCGGGAAAGAAGAGCTATCCCCATGAAGGATGGGAACACGTGGAGCTGCTATTGCCGGGCGATGCGGATTCGCTGCATCAGAGAGCGCTGGCCTGTTTATCCGACCAGGCTCTGCGTACCTCCGGCGTCAAACTTCATTTCAGTTCGCCGCAGGGTGAAAAAGAACGGATACCTAATCCGACAACGGCTGTAACCAATGGAAAAATAACCATAAAGTTTCATCCGTTTGATATTCGGGATATTGTGGCGGATGAAAATCGTGGCGATTGAGTTTTTTTGCGTTGCATGGTTTTTCAACCGTTTAATACATTAATAGAACGATGGTTTATGTCATATTTATTTCCATTATATCGCGTTCATTGTGATCGTCATCTCCTCACGATGCGCCCTTGAATGCCATAGTGATTAGCTATTCTCGTAATTAAGAAGGGGCCGACGATCTTCATATAATTAGGGGAAATGTAATTGAGTGATATTTAGCGGTTTTAAATGGAGGTGGATATGCCCAAGCTGGAGGTATGTTGCTATAGCATTGAATGCGCAATAACCGCCGAGCAGGCCGGCGCAGATCGGATCGAACTCTGTTCCGGGCTACGCGACGGCGGGTTAACGCCGGGATACGGCGTTTTGCGGCTGGCGGACGAAAAAATAGCGATTCCCGTTCATCCTATTGTTCGGCCGCGCGGCGGTGATTTTTGCTACGATGCAACGGAATTCGCGGCGATTAAATATGATATCGAGCAAATCCGCGATATGGGGTTTCCCGGCGTGGTGGTGGGCATTCTGGATGCCGAAGGACATATCGATTTACCGCGGATGAAAGAAATCATGTCGCTGACTCAGGGCATGGCGGTGACCTTTCACCGCGCCTTCGATCTGTGTCTGAACCCTTACCTGGCGCTGGAACAGCTGACCGATCTGGGCGTTTCACGGATCCTGACCTCCGGGCAGCAGCAGACCGCGGAAAACGGATTGGTATTATTACGTGAACTAACTCAGGCTAGCCGTGGTCCAATCATTATGGCCGGATCCGGTGTGCGATTAACCAACCTTCATAAGTTTCGGCAAAGCGGTATTCAGGAGCTGCACAGCTCCGCCGGGCAGTGGTCTTCATCCGTGATGCGGTATCGCAAAATTGGCGTGTCCATGTGTTCGGATAGCGAGATGGATGAGTTCAGCCAGTACGGCGTTGACGGCGATATCGTGGCCGCGATGAAACGGGCATTGAGTTCGGACTATGAAATCTCATCGGTTTCATAACGTTTTTCAGGTTGAGTCATACTCGGCCTGCCAGAGCACCCTTGCCGCGCAGCATACCAACAGGTTGCTTGCGAGTACCAAGCCCCGGCGTGTTGCCGGGGCTTTTTTTATGTGCGCCCGGCATGGGCGCACTCCTGGAGGTGCAAGTCCTCCCGTAAGTTGGTTATGACGAACGAAGTGAAGCGCAAGTGCGTGAGGGCGACCGAACGTGCGGAGGAAGCGTGGAGCGTAAATCGCGAGCCGATGGACAAGAACCGCATAGAAGGCGTTGCCGAGCAGGGCGAGCGGGCAATAAACCGCAAAGCTCTTATGGGGTTGGAAACAGAAATATTTCAATTTACACAGCAGGAAACACCACTGCCCAGTAAACAAAAATGTTTACACGGTAAGCATAAATGTTTACTGTAATGACATGTTCAACAGAATGGAGGACTGGTGAAGCAAAGCGAGTTCAGGCGGTGGCTTGAATCTCAGGGAGTCGAAGTTTCAAACGCTACCAACCACTTGAAGCTGAGATTCAACGGGAAGCGAAGCGTAATGCCAAGACACCCAAGCGCTGAGATAAAAGAACCTCTTAGACAGGCCATACTCAAGCAGTTAGGGCTTAAATAACAAACCAGTCCTTCGGGGCTGGTACTCGCGGAGATTCATCATAACGATATGCGATATCCTGTAAAATTAGAGCCAGACAGCGGCGGTTATGTTGTGAGTTTTCCTGATATCCCTGAAGCATTAACTCAGGGGGATACGAAAGAGGAAGCATTAGCGATGGCGCTTGATGCGCTGGTAACATCCTTTGATTTTTACTTTGAGGATAACCAGCGCATTCCATTACCGGGAGAAACTACCGGTGATTATGTTGAGATTCCATCCAGCGTGGCGGCAAAAGTCATCATGCTGAATGCCTTTGTCGATTCCGGTTTAACTCAGGTTGAGTTGGCTTCGCGTATGGGGATTAAAAAGCAGGAAGTAACGCGGTTGTTTGATCTGCACCACTCAACGAAAATAGACACAATTCAGAAAGCGCTCACCGTGCTGGGTAAGCGTCTGGAATTGGTTGCTGCTTAATGTGTTAACCTAAATCACTATGCGTTAAGGCTGCTGCGTTGTACATGCTATAGCTGCGCAGTAGCTGCAGGGCTATTTTTTCGTGAAGTACCGATCTAGCGGGTCATGGTATGTGTATTTGCGATAAAAAAATAGCCAAAGAACGCCACCCAGTATTGCTCCGATAAGAGAAAGCCTTAGATATATGATTCGCCTAAAATTGTAAAAATCGGAAAAAGAATACGTACTTTTCAATAGATCAATAATTACTCCATTGATAATCAGGTCACAAACGAACGCGACGACTGGAAGTGCCACGGCAAATGCCATAACAAGGTAGGCAAGCAGGGCAATCCTGACTTTTGTGTTAAAGCGCATATCTCGTCCTTCAGACCCCGTTTGAATAGCGAATATTACCATATCAATGAGTTAGATTCGGCCTGACATCTGAGCTGGCCTAGGATGCATAATTCAATAAAGCCTTTGGTTATGGGCAGGCAGTTTACTGGATTGACTAGCTGCCGATGGTGATAGACCAGGATGATAGTCAGCTATGCGGGATACGCGAGGCTGAATCAGAGCGGGCGCAGCAAGAGCGGGGCGTGATAGCTAAGAGATCAGGGTAATAGTGGGTAATGTTTGTTCAGTAAATATGCAGCGAGCCCAATCATGCACAAACCAATCAGACACCAGGAAACAACGTGCCAGTAAAAGTTGACTGGTGATCTTTCTCGATAGACGAAATAGTCCTTAAAAGTACCGTTGTACCACGCCTTGAACACACCGGTTCGCAGGGATTTTAATGAATGGATAGTGTAAAAACATCCGACGACACACAACGCAATCAATAAAAGAATGAAGTCCCATTCCATAAGCACCTTTCCTTGATTTGTTTTTTGCTCTCGATAATAAGTGTCGTTGTTACTTTAGTAAACCGGGCGTCGTTGATGTGAACGCCTATGAGGCGATAACAGGAGAGTGGTGTATCTTTAAGTAAAGGCTTCTCGGTATGGTAAGTCGCTGGACGATGTTTTGTAATGATGCCAGACGTCATTCTCATACCCGGGGGCGCAAAATAAAAGATGGAGGCAAATATGCAAAGTCTTCCTATTGAGAAAGCGTTCACTCTGCTAGAGCCGGGACCGGTTGTGCTGGTCACCACGAACGATGGTCGGAAAGATAACGTGATGACCATCACCTGGACGATGGTGCTGGATTTCTCGGCCTCATTCGCCATAACGACCGGATCGTGGAACTATTCCTATGCCGCACTGCAAACCTCGAAAGAATGTGTGATTTCAATCCCCACGGTCGATATGATCGATACCGTTGTCGGTATAGGGACATGCTCGGGGCAAGACACCGACAAGTTTGACCGCTTCGGACTTACGCCCTTACCGGGCCGGCATGTCCGCGCGCCGCTGATCAAGGAGAGCCTTGCCAACATAGAGTGCCGGGTTACCGATATCATCGATCAATACGGCATCATCGTGCTCGACGGCGTTGCGGCGTATTACGATGACACGCGTGCCGAGCAGAGAACCATCCACGCCGTCGGCGATGGCACGTTTATTGTGGATGGCCGCAGGATTGACAGAAAGGAGATGATGCGCTCCAAGCTGCCGGACGGAGTCTAGCGTTCCATCCGGCTCCCTTTAGCGCTATTTCTGCGCCGTATCAGGGCTTGCGGGCGACCAATACCGCGCGTACCGGCGCCGGGTAGCCCTCCACGGTTTTACTTTGGTCGTGCGGATCGAGAAAATCGGCCAGCGATTCGCTGATCATCCAGTCGGTTCTGCGCTGTTCCTGCGGCGTGGTTGTGCAGATATCCACCACCCGAACATCGGCAAATCCGCATTTTCGCAGCCACTGGGTCAGCGCGGCGGCGGAAGGGATAAAGTAGACGTTACGCATCTGCGCGTAGCGTTCTCCCGGCACCAGCACCTGATTTTCATCGCCTTCGACGACCAGCGTCTCCAGCACCAGTTCGCCGCCGGACACCAGCTGGTTTTTCAACTGCCATAGATGGTCGAGCGGCGAGCGGCGGTGGTACAACACGCCCATGGAAAAAACCGTGTCGAACGCCGCCAGTTCCGGTAACTGTTCGATACCGAGGGGCAGGACATGGGCGCGCCGATCGTCGCCCAACAGTTTTCGCACCGCTTCGAACTGGCATAAAAACAGCTGCATGGGATCGATACCCACCGCCAGGCGCGCGCCCGCGCCCACCATGCGCCACAGGTGGTAGCCGCTGCCGCAGCCGACGTCGAGAACCAGACGATCGCGCAGCGGACTGATATGGGGGAGCACGCGCCGCCATTTCCAGTCAGAGCGCCATTCGGTGTCGATATCTACCCCATAAAGCGAAAACGGCCCTTTGCGCCACGGCATCAGGTTGCGCAGCAGCATTTCTATCCCTTCGCGCTGGCCGACGGAAATATCCGGCGTCATGCCGGCGGTTACGCCGTCGGCCAGATCCAACTGAGTGGGGGAGAGGGCGGGAAGATGTTCCAGGGTGTTAAACCACAGTTTGAACTTACCGTGCAGCGACTCCTGCTGCCAGCGGCTCAACTGCGGGGGCAGGGTATTAAGCCAGTGGCTCAGCGGGCCTTTGGCGATTTGCTGATAAAAATTGCCGAAATCGATCACAACCTATCCTTCCGTCTTGAGCGCCAGTAATGAACCAAAGTTAAAACATTGGAACCACAGATCGACGTGCTCAAAGCCTGCCAGTTTGAGTCGATTTTTATGCGTGTCCACGGTATCCGTCAGCATGACGTTTTCCAGCATGCTGCGTTTCTGGCTGATTTCCAATTCGCTGTAGCCGTTGGCGCGCTTGAAGTCGTGGTGCATGTTGAACAACAGCTCATCCACTCTGCCATCGGCAAAGCTGAATTTTTCGGACAGCACCAGTACGCCGCCCGGCTTTAACCCTTGATAGACCCGGTCGAGCAACAACTGGCGGTTGGCCGGCTCCAGAAACTGAATGGTGAAGTTCAGCACCGCCATGGAGGCGTTTGCTATTTCAATATCCAGAATATCGGTTTCAAGTACCTCTACCGGCGTGTCGGAGCGGAAAGCTTCGATATGATGGCGACAGCGTTTTATCATCGCCGGCGAATTATCCACCGCGATGATTTTACAGCCCGGCACGTGAATATTGCGGCGCATCGACAAGGTGGCGGCACCCAGCGAACAGCCCAGATCGTAAACCTGGCTATGCGGCTGCACGAAACGTTCCGCCAGCATGCCAATCATCGAAATGATGTTGGAATAGCCGGGAACGGAGCGCTGAATCATATCGGGAAAGACTTCAGCAACGCGTTCATCGAATGTCCAGTCGCCCAGATTGGCGATAGGAGCGGAAAAAAGCAGGTCGCGGTTTGGCATGGTAAAAATAATGGCTGAGATAGGTAATCAAGGGGGCGTATTCTAGCAGAATGACGCGATAAAGCATGTATCCCCTTCACCTTTCGAGTTGCGGGGCCTGCAGCGAGAGAACGGATGAAGCCGGCGCCGTCATCCTTTTCATCCCATCGCCCGACGCGTTCTAATACAGGGTAAAAACCATTTCCCACGGCAGATAGTAGAGATTGGCCAGGGACATCAGGAGCAGCGAGGCGTAGGTCGCCGCCATGCCCGAGCGTCGCCAGCGGAATTCACGCTGGCGCAGGCCGTAGTAATGAAACAGGCGCCCGACGATCAACAGCATGCCGCACAGGTGGAGCATCGCGGCGATGGCGCCGTTCATTTCCATCAAAACCAGCAGAATGGCGCCGATAGGAATATATTCCACCGCATTGCCATGAACCCGAATGGCCGTCTGAAGTTCATAAAACCCACCGTCGCCATAGGCTACACGGTACTGCATTCTGAGTTTAACCACGTCGACAGACAACTTTATCAACAACAATGCGCCAAACACCACATAGAGCGCGCTTACCATTTTTAACTCCGTGACCTGACCGAAAACGGCTTGCAGAATAATAGCTTCCCGCAGCGCAACTGTCGCCTGTACAAGGCAACTTTTTTTATCTGAAATGAGGAGGGGTAAGGCATTGTTTATAAGAAATAGGACTAATGAGCGGCGGCGGCGCTATTCGCCGACCGCCGGAGCGCGGCCGTTAAAATAGCGACTCCTGCCGGGGCCAGTCCGGCTGCGGCGGCAAGGCGGGAATAATGTCGCTCAGCAGCGGCCACAGCCGTTGCGCCAGCGCCGGCGCATCGCCGATATCGGGGGTGTGAATAAACAGAAAAGGCTCGGCGTGCGACCACTGCGGCAGTTTTTTCAGCCACGGCTGAAACCAGTGCAGATTTTCCTGCAAATTTTCACTGCCGATAAAGCGAATCAAAGGCTGGGCGGCGGTCAACAGCGCATGAACCGGCAGACGCGGCTTTTTGCGTTGCGCTTCGCGCATGGCGGGGCTGTCCGGCGCGGCATGATGTACCGGGCGGCTGTCCATGATGACGCGGTTAATCCCGCGCAGCTGTAAACCCTGATTCAAGGCGCGCTCGCTGTCGCCTTTAGCAAAAAACTGCGGGTGGCGCACCTCCACGCCGTAGCTGAATCCCTGCGGCAGCGCATCAAGAAAGCGCCACAGTACCTCAAGCTGAGGCGGACCGAAGGCGGCGGGCAGTTGCACCCAGAGTTGCCCGATGCGTCCCGCCAGCGGTTCCAGACAGTGAAAGAAGGCGGCTACCTCCTGTTCACAATGCTGCAAGGCGGCCTGATGGCTGATGGCGGAGGGAAATTTAAAGCAGAAACGGAACTCGTCCGTGGTCATATCGCGCCAGCGCGTCACCAGCTCGCGGCCGGGTAAGGCGTAAAACGTGGTATTCCCTTCCACGCAGTTAAAGTAGCGGGAATAATCAGCCAGATCGTGCAATCCTAAACGACTCCAGGCAGGATGTTGCCATTGAGGTAATCCGATATACATTATTCTGTTCCGGTAACAAATTAAGGCTATATTAGCGATCATTTCATTAACCGATAATGAAAATTGTCAAAAAGAGTGTGCGGGCAAACCGCAGAGCGTTACCTTCATACTTATCGTCCGGGGGAATTTCCTTTATAATAGCCGCCTTTTTTCACCGGACAGTAATCCAGAAAAACCATGCCGTTCAGCAAAGACACCACGGCTTTTTCCGTTGCCAGGCGCGGCGAAAAAGAGTGGGTTGTGCGGCTGAGTAAAAGGACATAGTGATGCGTACTGAATATTGCGGACAGTTGAATTTGTCCCACGTGGGCCAGGAAGTGACATTGTGCGGTTGGGTTAACCGCCGCCGCGATCTGGGTGGTTTGATTTTTATCGATATGCGCGACCGCGAAGGTCTGGCGCAGGTGTTCTTTGATCCGGACCGCCAGGACGTACTGAAACAGGCGTCCGAACTGCGCAACGAATTCTGTATTCAACTGAAGGGCGTCGTCCGTGCCCGTCCAGACAGTCAAATCAACAAAGATATGGCTACCGGTGAAATCGAGGTGCTGGCCACGGCGCTGACCATCATCAACCGCGCCGAGCCGCTGCCGCTGGATTCCAACCAGACCAACACCGAAGAAGCGCGCCTCAAGTACCGTTATCTCGATCTGCGCCGCCCGGAAATGGCCCGGCGTCTGAAAACCCGCGCGCGCATCACCAGTTTTGTCCGCCGTTTTATGGACGGGCACGGTTTTCTGGATATTGAAACGCCGATGCTGACCAAGGCGACGCCGGAAGGCGCGCGCGACTATCTGGTGCCGAGCCGGGTGCATAAAGGCAAATTCTACGCATTGCCGCAGTCGCCCCAGTTGTTCAAACAGCTGCTGATGATGTCCGGTTTCGATCGCTACTATCAAATCGTCAAATGTTTCCGTGATGAAGATTTGCGCGCCGATCGTCAACCGGAATTTACCCAGATCGATGTGGAAACCTCGTTCATGACCGCGCCGCAGGTGCGTGAAGTGATGGAAAAACTGGTGCGCGAGCTGTGGCTGGAAATCAAAGGCGTGGAGCTGGGGAATTTCCCGATCATGACCTTCGCCGAAGCCATGCGCCGCTTCGGTTCCGACAAGCCGGATCTGCGTAACCCGCTGGAGCTGGTGGATGTGGCGGACCTGGTAAAAGATATCGAATTCAAGGTGTTCTCCGGCCCGGCAAACGACGCCAAAGGCCGCGTGGCGGCGATCCGCGTTCCGGGCGGGGCGCAGCTGAGCCGCAAACAGATCGACGAGTACGCCAAGTTTATCGAAATCTATGGCGCCAAAGGGCTGGCCTATATCAAGGTCAACGAGCGCGCCAAAGGTCTTGACGGCGTACAGAGCCCTGTCGCCAAATTCCTCGGCGCAGATCTGCTGTCCGCGCTGCTGGATCGCGTCGGCGCCGCCGATGGCGACATTCTGTTCTTCGGCGCGGATCGCGCCAATGTGGTGACCGACGCGCTCGGCGCGCTGCGTCTGAAGCTGGGGCGCGATCTGAAACTGACCAGCGAAGACAGCTGGCGGCCGCTGTGGGTTATCGACTTCCCGATGTTCGAAGACGACGGCGAAGGCGGCCTGACCGCCATGCACCATCCGTTCACCGCGCCGCGCGATATGACGCCCGCCGAACTGGCGGCCAATCCGGCATCCGCCATCGCCAACGCCTATGACATGGTGTTGAACGGTTATGAAGTGGGCGGCGGCTCCGTGCGTATTCATAACGGCGATATGCAGCAAACGGTGTTCGGCATCCTGGGCATCAATGAACGGGACCAGCGCGAGAAATTCGGCTTCCTGCTGGATGCGCTGAAGTTCGGCACGCCGCCGCACGCCGGTCTGGCTTTCGGTCTGGATCGTCTGGTGATGTTGCTGACCGGCACCGATAATATTCGTGACGTCATCGCTTTCCCGAAAACCACGGCCGCGGCCTGTCTGATGACCGAAGCCCCCAGCTTCGCCAATCCCGTCGCGCTGGAGGAGTTGTCCATCGCGGTGGTGGGAAAAGGGAAAGCGGCGCAGGACGAAAAATTCGAGAACCAGTGAGATGGCATACAAGCGACCCGTTTCGGTTCTGGTGGTGATTTATGCCCGCGACACCGGGCGGGTGCTGATGCTGCAACGGCGTGACGATCCCGACTTCTGGCAATCCGTTACCGGCAGCCTGGAGGAGGGGGAAAGCACGGCGTGCGCCGCACAGCGTGAAGTTAAAGAAGAGGTTAATATTGATATATCCGCTGAGGCATTATCACTCTTTGACTGTCAGCGCTGTATTGAGTTTGAGCTTTTTGCTCATTTAAGACGTCGCTACGCGCCGGGGGTGACGCGCAACACGGAACACTGGTTCTGTCTGGCGCTGCCTGAGGAACGCGAGGTGGTCATTACCGAACATCTCGCTTACCAGTGGCTGGAAGCGCCCAATGCGGCGCAGCTTACCAAGTCGTGGAGTAACCGGCAGGCGATTGAGGAATTTGTTATTTATCCGGCCTGAACAGGCTTTTTTCGGAGATTTTTATGGCAGGTCATAGTAAGTGGGCCAATACCAAGCATCGTAAAGCAGCACAGGACGCGAAACGCGGCAAAATCTTTACCAAAATTATCCGCGAATTGGTTACCGCCGCCCGGCTGGGCGGCGGCGATCCGGGGGCGAACCCGCGTCTGCGCGCCGCCATCGATAAGGCCCTGTCCAACAACATGACGCGCGATACCCTGAACCGCGCCATCGCCCGCGGCGTGGGCGGCGATGACGACAACAATATGGAAACCATCATTTATGAAGGCTACGGCCCCGGCGGCACGGCGGTGATGGTGGAGTGCCTGAGCGACAACCGCAACCGTACCGTTTCCGAGGTGCGCCATGCTTTCACCAAGAGCGGCGGCAACCTGGGCACCGATGGTTCGGTGGCGTACCTGTTCAGCAAAAAGGGCGTGATTTCCTACGCGCCGGGCCTGGATGAGGATACGGTGATGGATGCCGCGCTGGAAGCCGGCGCGGACGATGTCGTAACCTATGACGACGGCGCCATTGACGTTTTCACGCCGTGGGAAACCTTCGGCGAAGTCAAGGATGCGCTGGATGCGGCGGGCCTGGTGGCCGAAGCGGCGGAAGTTTCCATGGTGCCTTCAACCAAAGCGGACATGGACGCGGAAACCGCGCCGAAGCTGATGCGCCTGATCGATATGCTGGAAGATTGCGACGACGTGCAGGAGGTTTACCACAACGGCGAGATCTCCGATGAGGTGGCGGCATTACTATAATGGCGGCACGGTGATGGAAAGGTTGTTCCTTTCTGTCTGGCGAACCGGCGGAGCGTTACGATGACAATCATACTCGGCATCGACCCCGGTTCGCGCGTGACGGGTTACGGCATCATCCGCCAGCAGGGGCGTCAGCTTGCTTATCTCGGCAGCGGCTGCATTCGTACCGTGGTCGACGATTTGCCCACGCGCCTCAAGCTGATTTACGCCGGGGTGAGTGAAATCATCACCCAGTTTCACCCGGATTGTTTCGCCATTGAGCAGGTGTTTATGGCCAAGAATCCCGACTCGGCGCTTAAGCTGGGGCAGGCGCGCGGCGCGGCGATTGTGGCGGCGGTGAATCAGGATCTGCCGGTGTATGAGTACGCCGCCCGGCTGGTGAAGCAGACCGTGGTGGGCACCGGCGCGGCGGATAAAAAACAGGTGCAGCATATGGTTCGCTCGCTGCTCAAGTTATCCGCCAGCCCGCAGGCGGATGCCGCCGATGCGCTGGCGATAGCCATCACCCACTGCCATTTCAATCAGAAGCTGATCCGCCTTGGCGTTGAGAAACGTTATCCGGCGCCGGGGCGCCTGCGCTGAAACTTAAGGCTGGATATTCATCCAGCTTTTTTTATGTTATAAGCTATACCCTAGATAATTCGAGTTGCAGGAAGGCGGCAAGGGAAGGAATCCCGATGAGCTTACTAAAGTAAGTGATTCGGGTGACTGAGCGCAGCCAACGCACATGCAGCTTGAAGTATGACGGGTATATACAAGATTCTTGGTTGATAAAACGTAAAGGAAGAGAAGGTGATAGGTCGTCTCAGAGGCATTATTCTGGAAAAACAACCGCCGCAGGTACTGATAGAAGCCAACGGCGTCGGCTATGAAGTTCACATGCCGATGACTTGCTTTTACGAACTGCCGGCGCTTTCTCAGGAAGCCGTCATCTTCACGCATTTTGTGGTGCGCGAAGACGCCCAGCTGCTGTTCGGCTTTAATGATAAGCAGGAGAGGGCGCTGTTCCGTGAACTGATTAAGGTCAACGGCGTGGGGCCGAAGCTGGCGCTGGCCATTCTCTCCGGTATGTCCGCCGCGCAGTTTGTCAGCGCGGTGGAGCGGGAAGAGATCGGCGCGTTGATCAAGCTGCCCGGCGTCGGCAAAAAAACGGCCGAACGTCTGGTGGTTGAAATGAAAGACCGCTTCAAGGGATTGAGCGGCGAACTGTTTAATTCGACGGGCGATGTCCCCCCGACGCCATCCTCCTCCGCCGATAGCGAAGCCGGCGATCCCGAGGCGGAGGCCGCATCGGCGTTGATTGCCCTGGGCTATAAGCCGCAGGAGGCCAGCCGCCTGATCGCCAAAGTCGTCCGTCCGGATTCAGATTGCGAAACCCTGATCAGGGACGCACTACGCGCTGCGCTGTGAGGTATGCATGATTGAAGCAGATCGTTTGATTTCCGCCGAGGCCGTTCCTGAAGAGGAGTTTATCGACCGCGCCATTCGCCCGAAACTGTTGGCGGAATACGTCGGTCAGCCCCAGGTCTGCGAACAGATGGAGATTTTTATTCAGGCGGCGCGCCAACGCGGGGACGCCCTGGATCATCTGCTGATTTTCGGCCCTCCCGGTTTGGGGAAAACCACGCTGGCAAACATCGTGGCCAACGAAATGGGGGTTAATCTGCGCACCACCTCCGGCCCGATACTGGAAAAAGCCGGGGATTTGGCCGCGTTGCTCACCAATCTGGAACCTCACGACGTTTTGTTTATCGATGAAATCCACCGTTTGTCGCCGGTGGTGGAGGAAATTCTGTATCCGGCGATGGAAGATTACCAACTGGATATCATGATTGGCGAGGGGCCGGCCGCCCGTTCGATCAAGCTTGATCTGCCGCCGTTTACCCTGATTGGCGCCACCACCCGCGCCGGTTCGCTCACCTCGCCGCTGCGCGATCGTTTTGGCATCGTCCAACGGCTGGAGTTTTATAACGTCGCCGATCTGCAACATATCGTCAGCCGCAGCGCGCAGTGCCTGGGGCTGGATCTCACCCACGACGGGGCGCTGGAAGTCGCCCGGCGCTCGCGCGGCACGCCGCGTATCGCCAACCGGCTGCTGCGCCGCGTGCGCGACTTTTCCGAGGTCAAATCCGCCGGGGCGATCACCGCCGAAGTCGCCACGCTGGCGCTGGATATGCTGGCGGTGGATACCGAAGGCTTCGACTATATGGACCGCAAACTGCTGCTGGCGATTATCGATAAATTTATGGGCGGCCCGGTCGGGCTGGATAATCTGGCGGCGGCGATCGGCGAAGAGCGGGAAACCATTGAGGATGTGCTGGAGCCTTATCTGATCCAGCAAGGCTTTATTCAACGCACCCCGCGCGGGAGAATGGCGACGCAGCACGCCTACCGCCATTTCGGCCTGACGCGGGAGGAATAGCCTGCTCTACGCAGGCTGTTTCTTGATTAAACTGGCGATAAACAGCAGCGACGCGCAAAGCACCACCGACGGCCCGGCGGGGGTATTGTAAACGGCGGAAAAGGCCAGGCCGCCGGTAATGGCGATCATTCCGGCGCCGATGGCGAAACCGGCCATTTGCTCCGGCGTACGCGCAAAGCGGCGGGCGCTGGCGGCGGGAATAATCAGCAGCGAGGTGATGATTAACGCCCCGACGAACTTCATGGCGATGCCAATGGTCAAGGCGGTCACCAGCATCAGGACAAGCTTGCTGCGCTGCAGGTTAACGCCATCCACATGCGCCAGTTCGGGGCTGATGGTCATGGACAATAACGGCCGCCATTGCCAGCTCAGCACCGCAATCACCACGGCGACGCCGCCGCCGATAATCCACAAATCGTCGCGGGTGACGGAAAGTAAATCCCCGAACAGATACGCCATCAAATCCACTCGCACGTTATTCATCAGGCTGACCACCACCAGACCGAGCGAAAGGGCGCTGTGCGCCATAATGCCCAGCAGGGTATCAATCGCCAGATAGGGACGACGCTCCAGCCAGACCAGTCCGAGCGCCAGCGCCAGGGTAACGGCGATAACGGCATAGAACAGATTGACGTCCAGCAGCAGGCCGAAGGCCACGCCCAGCAGGGAGGCATGCGCCAGGGTATCGCCGAAATAGGACATGCGCCGCCAGACGACGAACGACCCCAGCGGGCCGGCGGCCGCGGCGAGGAATATACCGGCCAGCCAGCCAGGAAACAGAAGTTCAATCATGCGTCGTTTCCGCCTTGTCTTTTCAGGATGATGCGTCCGTTTAAATCGTGACGATGATTATGATGATGCCGGTAAACCGCCAACTGCTCGGCGCCGCGCTGGCCGAACATGGCTAAAAATTCGGGATGCAGAGAGACCACTTCCGGGGTGCCGGAACAACAGACGTGCTGGTTGAGACACAGCACTTCATCGGTTTTGGCCATCACCAGGTGGAGATCGTGGGAAACCATCAGCACGCCGCAGTTAAACTCCTGACGCAGCTGGTCGATCAGGTCATACAGCGCGAGCTGGCCGTTGACGTCCACTCCCTGCGTCGGCTCGTCCAACACCAGCAGCTGCGGATGGTTCATCAACGCGCGCGCCAGCAGAACCCGCTGATTTTCGCCGCCGGACAGTCTCTGCATCGGCTGTTGCAGCAGGTGCGCCGCCTGAACGCGTTTCAGCGCCGGTAATATATCCTGCTGCTTAATGCCGGGACGCAGGCGCATAAAACGGCTGACGGTCAGCGGCAGCGTAGGATCCAGATGGAGCTTTTGCGGGACGTAGCCAATACGCAGCCCCGGCGTTTTTTGCAAGGTGCCGGCGGTGGGCGACAGCAGGCCCAAAACAACCCGCACCAGCGTTGATTTTCCCGCGCCGTTGGGGCCCAGAAGCGTAAGAATGCGCCCCGGTTGGAGAGACAGGGAAATATCCGACAGGACTTTCCTGCTGCCAAATGATACTGAAATATTATTGAGTGATACCAATGTGGACATAGAATTCGGTTTGCAGAGATTCTGTGACGTTATAATATAACAAACTGCACATTAAATCGATGAGATGACATGCGAATGCCTATTCAACAACATAAATGGTTAAAAAGTGTGTTTGCCGCCAGCGCACTGATGGTTTCCGGTGCGTCGATTAACGCCGCCTGCGCCGCGGTGGTGGCCTCTATCCGTCCGCTGGGGTTTATCGCCTCGGCGATAACGGAAGGGATTACGCCAACTGAAGTGCTGCTGCCCAACGGCGCTTCGCCCCATGATTATGCCCTGCGCCCGACTGATGTCCAGCGTTTACAATCCGCCGAGCTGATTATTTGGGTGGGGCCGGAAATGGAAGCCTTTCTCGGCAAGCCGCTATCGCAGATTGATCCGGCCAGGAAGATTACTCTGGCGGAATTACCGGCAGTAAAAGCGCAGCTGGTAAAAGAAGCCGGGCACGAAGACGGCGACGACCATGATGATTCGCATCACCATCATGATGGTGAATCGCACGCGGCCGAGCACCATCATACGGTCGATGCGGCGTATGAGGAAGAGAGCGAAGGGCATCACCATGGTGAGCATAATATGCACATTTGGCTGTCGCCGGAGATGGCAAAACAGGCCGCGATCGCTATTCATGAAAAATTATTGGAACTTATGCCTCAAAATAAAGACAAACTAGACGCGAATCTGCTTTATTTCACAGATAAAATCGCGCAAACAGATGAAAAAATTGCTAACATGCTAGCGCCTGTGCGGGGTAAGGGTTATTTTGTTTTTCATGACGCCTATGGCTACTTTGAGCAACGCTATGGTTTAAGCCCATTAGGCTATTTTACCATCAACCCGGCGATTCAACCCGGCGCACAGCGCTTACATCAAATTCGAACACAGTTGGTTGAGCATAAAGCCGTATGTGTTTTTGCTGAGCCACAATTCAGGCCGGCCGTTATTAATGCTGTCGCCAAGGGAACTGACGTGCGCTCGGGCGTGCTGGATCCATTGGGAAGCGATATCGCACTGGGTAAAGACAGCTATGTGAATTTCCTGTCACGGTTGTCGAGCCAGTATCTGAGCTGCCTGGAGGAAAAATCATGAGGATACGAATAAGTGCAGCAGATAGTCCGAACTATCGCTCTGGCGTATAACAGCTTACCAAGACCCCACCGCGTCATGCTGGGGTCGCTTACCGTTATCACATTGGCCGTTGCTGTTTGGCGGCCTTTTGTTTATCCCCCCGTTAATGATGCTCCGGTGATAGTGAAAGATATCGCTCTGGAAGCCAGCCAGCAGTTGCGCACGCTGACGCCGGAGGCCAGCGAGCCTATCGATCAACCCACGCCGGATGATGAAATTCCGCAGGATGAACTGGATGATAAGGTCGCTGACGACGGCGGGGTGCATGAATATGTGGTTTCAACCGGTGATACCTTAAGCAGCATTCTTACCCAGTACGGCATCGATATCGCGGACGTTACCCGACTTGCCGAACAGAATCGCGATCTGCGTAATCTCAAGATCGGTCAGCAAATATCCTGGGTGTTGGGGGAGAATGGCGAATTGCAGAGCTTGACCTGGCAGATGTCCCGCCGTGAAACGCGGATTTATGAACGCGCCGGCTCCGATTTTAAAGAACGGATTGAAATGCTGAAGGGAGAGTGGCGCAACAGCGTGTTGAACGGCCGGCTGAATGGCAGTTTCGTCAATAGCGCCAGAAACGCGGGGTTAACCAGCAGTGAAGTCAGCGCGGTCATCAAGGCGCTGCAATGGCAACTGGATTTTCGCAAGCTGCGCAAAGATGACACCTTTTCCGTGCTGCTGTCCCGCGAGATACTGGACGGCCGCAGCGAACAGAGCGAACTGCTCGGCGTTCGCCTGAATACCGGCGGTAAGGATTATTTCGCCATCCGCGCCGAGGACGGTAAATTCTACGATCGTGAAGGTTCCGGCTTGACGCGCGGGTTTATGCGTTTCCCCACCATGAAACAGTTCCGTATCTCTTCGAATTTCAATCCCCGTCGTCTTAATCCCGTTACCGGTCGCGTCGCGCCGCACAAGGGCGTCGATTTCGCGATGCCGGTGGGTTCGCCGGTGCTGTCGGTAGGCGATGGGGAAGTGGTCATCGCCAAGCGCAGCGGCGCGGCGGGCAACTATGTCGCGATCCGCCACGGTCGTCAGTACACCACGCGCTATATGCACCTGAACCGCATCCTGGTGAAACCGGGGCAAAAGGTTAAACGCGGCGATCGCATTGGTTTATCCGGCAATACCGGGCGCTCTACCGGGCCGCACCTGCACTATGAATTCTGGGTAAACCAGCAGGCGGTCAACCCATTAACGGCTAAACTGCCGCGTTCTGAAGGCCTGAGCGGTAAAGAGCGCCGTGATTACCTGGCGCAGGTGAAAGAGGTTGTTCCGCAGCTTCAGTTTGATTAATTCCCGATGGCGAGTTTTCAGCCGGTGGCCCTGCGCCGCCGGCGTTTTTATTTATGGGTTGCGCTCTTTATTGCCTTTTGCGACACGTCGGTGATGATAATGGCGAGCTATCCATAATTTATCTGAAGAGTTGATGTATGGAAAAAGAGAAAAAAACGCGCGCTGAGTTTATTCCTCAGTTTCAGAAGGCTTTTTATCATCCACGGTACTGGGGCACCTGGCTGGGTGTCGGGGCCATGGCGCTTATCGCGTATGTGCCTGCCGGTTTGAGAAATCCTGTTCTGGGCGGATTGGGCCGTTTGGTCGGGCGATTGGCCAAGGGTGCCCGCCGGCGCGCGCGCATTAACCTGCTGTACTGCATGCCCGAGTTAAGCGAGGCGCAGCGCGAAGCTATTATCGACAATATGTTCGCCACCGCCCCGCAGGCGATGGTCATGATGGTGGAAGTAGGGCTGCGCGCCCCCGAAGCGGTGGAAAAACACGTCCGCTGGCACGGCGAAGAGATTTTGAATCAGTTGAAGGAGCAGGGCCGGAACGTGATTTTTCTGGTGCCGCACGGTTGGGCGGTGGATATTCCGGCCATGCTGCTTAGCTCCCGCGGACAGCCTATGGCCGCCATGTTCCACAACCAGAAAAACGCGCTGGTGGACTACTGGTGGAACAAACTGCGCCGCCGCTTTGGCGGACATATGCACGCCCGTAACGATGGCATCAAACCCTTTATCAGCTCTGTACGACAGGGATATTGGGGATATTATCTTCCCGATCAGGATCATGGCGAGGAGCACAGCGAATTTGTCGATTTTTTTGCCACCTATAAGGCGACGTTACCCGTGGTCGGCCGTCTGATGAAGGTGTGTCGTGCGGATATTGTGCCGCTGTTCCCGGTATATAATGCCAAGGAGTGTTGTCTGGAGGTATTTATCCGCCCGCCGATGAACGATCTGGCCGACGCCGGGGATGACTATATTGCCCGGCGCATGAACGAGGAAATAGAAATCTTTGTCGGACCGCACCCCGAGCAATACACCTGGATTTTAAAATTGCTGAAAACCCGCAAGCCGGGAGAGATTGAACCTTATCGCCGGGACGATCTTTACCGCGATTAGTTTTCCCGCTTTTATCCGCCAGGCAGTGAAAGGCGCGGGCAGGGATAGCCCGCCAATAACGGCAAAACGCGCCATGCCCGCCTTAAAAATAGCGTTTCCCCTCTATCTTCAATAGCAAAATTATATATGCATTGGAGAAAAACATCGTTTTGTTTTTCCTCATTTTATTTTAGCTTAAAGCGATATTGAAAGGTTTTTACGTCGGTAATTATTCCGGTTATGGGGTTCGGCGCGTTTCCTTAATGAAAGGGGCTGTGAGAAACATGATAGAGGTAAAGAATCTATGTAAATCGTTTGGCAATAAAGAAATATTGCGCGGCGTCGATCTCACTGTTTCCCAAGGTGACGTCGTCGCCATTATCGGCGGCAGCGGCGCCGGTAAAACCACCCTGTTGCGCTGCATTAATTATCTTGAACAACCCACCAGCGGTGAGATCCGCGTGGGAGACATTACCGTCAAAGCCGGTGCGAAAATGAAAGAAATATTGGCATTGCGCCGCAAAACGGCCATGGTATTTCAACATTATAATCTTTTCGCTCATCAAACCGCGCTGGGAAATATCACCGAAGGTCTTGTTACCGTCCAGGGGTATTCCAAAACCGAAGCAAAGGAGCTGGCCCTTAATCATCTGGATAATGTCGGATTGGGATCTTTCGCCCACTACTACCCGTCCCAGCTATCAGGAGGACAGCAACAGCGTGTGGGAATTGCCAGGGCTATGGCGTTGAAACCGGAAGTGATTTTGTTCGATGAACCTACCTCCGCCCTCGACCCTGAACTGGTGGACGACGTGTTGAAGGCGATGCGCAAAGTGGCCGAATCGGGTATTACCATGATGGTTGTCACCCATGAGATGGGCTTCGCCAGCGATGTGGCAACCCGCGTCGCGTTTATGGACCAGGGCGTTATTCTGGAACAGGGCAAGCCGGAAGATATTTTCTTTCATCCCCAGGAAGCGCGCACAATACAATTTCTTTCCCGGCATCTGAAAGGCAGCGGGCTATTGGATAGGGTGATTGATTACAATATTTGATAAAACGCTTATGCAAAAATAATTAAACTGCAGGATTGCATTTGAAAAATTACTTAATATCACAGGATAACTTTATGTGGTGATTTTTTATTTTCTGCCAACGAAAGGGAATTATAATAATTCGAGTTTTTTTTGCATAAGCTTCTTAATTTTTAAGATATAAGCTTTTTACTATTTTGAATATACTCCCTTTGCATGTTTTGAATATGCGAATATAACCGCTATGCCATGCTAAAACGTGCATAATCTTTTTTTATAAGGATATGAACACATGAAATTATTATCCGTACTATCGCTCTCTCTCGCGCTGAGCTTGGCGGTTTCCTCTGCGTACGCGGCCCCGAAAACGGTGAATGTCGCCGTGGAGGCGGGCTCCAAACCTCTAAGCTTCGAGGATGAAAAAGGTGTTCTGTCCGGCTATGAGGTCGATGTTCTCAAGGCTCTCGATGAAGTGGTGGCCGATTATGACTTTAAAGTCGAAGCCGTGGATGCTTCCGCGGCCGAAGTCGGGTTAACCACCGGGCGTTATGCCTTTATCGGCGGAGGGCTGTTCAAGAATCCCAAACGGCAAGAGCGTTATTTGTTCCCGGAACAGCCCAACGGCGCCAGCATTATTACCATCTATATCAAGCAGGGGCGCAACGATATCAACAAATTGGACGATTTGGTCGGGAAGAAGGTTTCTCCCGTCTCTCCTAATGGCGGTATTTTTAACCTGCTGACCAGCTATAACGCGCAGCACAAAGGCTCTCCCGACAAGCAGATAAAGATCACTACCGCCGAAGGCGTTTCCGTGGCCGACAGATATCGCCAGATAGACGACGGCACCTATGATGCGCTGGTGCTGCCCAACAATCTTGGCTTTGATGACATCAGGAAAGAACTGAATCTTAAGGTCGAGGCCGCCAAAGAACCGGTTCAGGTTAATCCCACCTATTTTGTCTTGAACAAGAAGGAAACCGCCCTGAAAAAGGCGCTTGATGACGGATTGAATACCCTGCATGACAACGGCACCCTGACCCGGCTCAATGAAAAATGGTACGGCGTGGATAACCTCGCTTTTCTGTAATGATGGCGCGCCGCGCTGGCAAAAATCGGTATGACGAATCGGCGCGGGCGTCCATTGGACAAGCCTGCGCCGCACGGGGATCGCACCAGGAAATACCGGGAAGGCTGAATGACGTTATTGCTTGATTTCTCTTATATGATGGATGTCTTTCCCCGCATCGCGCGTAGCGTTCCCCTGACGCTTTATATTCTGACGATTTCCTGCTTTTTTTCGCTGCTGCTCGGCAGTCTGATCGCCATCGTGCGTATCCGGCGGACGCCCGTGCTTTATGAACTCTCCAGTCTGTGCCTGTCCTTTTTCCGTTCGATTCCCAACATATTGAATATCCTGCTGATTTATTACGGTCTTCCGGTCGCTCTGGAGAGCCTGGGCATGGTCGTCAACTGGGAGAAGTCCACCTTCTGTATTGTTGCGCTGGTGCTGATCTACGGCAGTTTCGTGGCGGAATATTTACGTCCCGCCTGGCTTTCGGTGGAGCGCAAGGTTCATGACGCCGCGGAATCCATCGGCATGACCAAATGGCAAAAAACGAGGCGTATCATCATTCCCCTCGCTTTCCCGGTGGCCTTGCCCTCGTTGAACAATGCGGTCATTGATATGCTGAAGGACACCTCTATTCTGTTTATTATCGGGCTGCCCGATATTATGGGCAGAATCAACAGCATCGTTGCCACGGATTATGGCGTCAAGAAACTTGAGGTCTACATTGCCGGCGGATTGACCTATGCGGGCCTGATCCTCGCCACCACCTATCTGATGCACCGTATTGAACGGCGTTACAGCAAGTTCCTGGCGATTAAGTCCGCAGAGCATGGCGATGCTGTTTAATCCGCACCTATTTTTCAGCGACGTATGGGCTATATTGCGGGTGGTGCCGGGCACGCTGCTGATGGCGCTGCTGGTGCTTGTGATGAGTATTATTATCGGCTCGCTGCTCTCATGCCTGAGAATGTTCGGCGGACGCTTTACCCGCCGGATCCCGACGCTCTATGTTAGCTACGTGCGTTCCATGCCGATGCTTATCCATATCTATATACTGTTTCAAATTCTGCAACGAATGTTTCCCGGCCAGCTACTGCCGCAGTTGGTTATCGTTATTATCATTTATTCGTTCTATGTAGGGGCGAGCCAGACCGAGAATATTCGAGCCGCGCTGCGCTCGGTGGATAAAGGGCAATTCGAAGCCGGCTACTCCATCGGTATGACGCGCACGCAAACCATGCTGCGCGTTGTTTTCCCCCAGGCGCTGATGGTTGCCGTGCCGATTTTCTTTAACACCTACCTGTCCACCATCAAAGGGCTGGCGCTGGTCTTTACCGTCGGCGTTGTCGATATTTTCGCCCAGGCGAAATTACTGGGGGTGGAAAATTTTGGCTATATCGAAGCTTATCTCGCCGCCGCCCTTATTTACTGGGGCATAAGCATTATCTTCACCTTTGTTTTCCACTATCTGGAAAAATATTTCACCCGCCAGGGGGGAGCGCGGGGCGGGCAGGGGACGCGGAGATAAAAAAACGCAGGAGCGTTTTTCAACGTCGCCTCGCGACGGCCCGCAGGGTGGCGGGCAAGGATAGCCCGCCATAAAAAAAGCCGGACAGGCTGCGACCCGTCCGGCTTGTTATCTATTCAGGGGATAAGTGCGCCGCCGGTTATTCCACGCGCAAAATGCGGATGGTATTGGTGGTGCCAACCGTGCCCATCACGTCGCCCTGGGTGACAATAACCAGATCCCCGGACATCAAGAATCCCTTGTCGCGCAGTCGGATCACCGCATCATTGGCGGCGGCGACGCCGTCGGTATAGCTGTCAAAATGGACCGGCGTCACGCCGCGATAAAGCGCGGCCAGATTCAGCGTGTGCTCATGGCGCGACATGGCGAAAATGGGCAGGCCGGAACTGATGCGCGACATCATCAGCGCGGTGCGCCCCGATTCCGTCATGGCGATCAGCGCCGTCACCCCTTTCAGATGGTTAGCGGCGTACATCGCCGACATGGCGATTGACTCTTCGGTATTATCGAACTGCGTATCAAGACGATGTTTGGAGACGTTGATGCTGGGGATTTTCTCCGCGCCAAGACAAACCTTGGCCATCGCCTCCACCGTTTCAGCCGGATACTGTCCCGCGGCGGTTTCAGCGGAAAGCATCACGGCGTCGGTGCCGTCCAGCACGGCGTTGGCCACGTCCATCACCTCGGCGCGCGTCGGCATCGGATTGGTGATCATGGATTCCATCATCTGCGTGGCGGTGATTACCGCGCGGTTGAGCTTACGGGCGCGGCGGATAAGTTTCTTCTGAATACCAACCAGTTCGGGATCGCCGATTTCAACGCCCAAATCACCGCGGGCCACCATAACCACGTCGGAAGCCAGAATGATGTCGTCCATGGCCTCATCGGAGGCAACCGCTTCCGCGCGTTCAACCTTGGAGACGATTTTCGCATGACAGCCGGCGTCGCGCGCCAGCCGGCGGGCGTAATTCAGATCCTCGCCGGTGCGGGGGAAGGAGATCGCCAGATAGTCAACGCCGATTTTTGCCGCGGTAAGGATATCTTGCTTATCTTTTTCCGTTAGCGCTTCGGCGGAAAGCCCGCCGCCGAGCTTGTTGATCCCTTTGTTGTTGGACAACGGCCCGCCGACGGTAACTTCGGTATAAACCTTCATGCCTTCAACCTGAAGGACTTTCAATTGTACGCGGCCGTCGTCCAGCAGCAGAATATCGCCGGGAACAACGTCGCCGGGCAGACCTTTATAATCGATACCGACTTTTTCTTTATCTCCTTCGCCTTTGGACAAATTGGCGTCCAACAGGAATTTATCCCCGATATTGAGGAAAATTTTACCTTCCTTGAAGGTGGAAACGCGGATTTTGGGTCCCTGCAAATCGCCAAGAATGGCAACATGGCGGCCTAATTTTGCCGCAATTTCACGCACTTTATCGGCACGTAATTGATGGTCTTCTGCTGTGCCGTGAGAAAAATTCAGGCGTACTACGTTTGCGCCTGCGGCAATGATCTTTTCCAGATTATTGTCGCGGTCCGTAGCTGGCCCCAGCGTAGTGACGATTTTGGTTCTTCTGAGCCGTCTGGACATGTATAACTCCGTTGACTTGTGAAGCGGTAGTGGTGCGATTAATGTCAGGTAACAGGGTAAAGTGTAACTTTACAACCAAACTATTTCATCTGAGTTACCCGAATTCCGTATTGAGCCTGATCTGTTTATGGTTATTATATCTTTTATGCCAATCGATTATAACTTGATAATAAAATAGGTTAAGCGTTAAAAAATCAGCTGAAAGGGTTGCTAAAACCTTCGCCTTTATCAAAGCGTGATTCCCGCAGCGCTTCTTTGACTCGCTTCAAGTTATCTCTGAATTTTGCTCCGCGCCGCAGCGTGAAGCCGGTGGCCAGCACGTCGATCAGCGTAAGTTGCGCAATACGGGATACCATCGGCATATAAACATCCGTATCTTCCGGGACATCGACCCGGAGAACCAGAGAGGCTTCATGGGCCAAAGGCGTTGCCGCGGAGGTGATGGCGATCACCGTCGCATCGTTCTCGCGCGCCAGTCGCGCCATCTCAACCAGGCCCTTGGTCCTTCCGGTGTGTGAAATAAGCACCACGACATCCCCATCGCTGGAGTTCATGCAGCTCATGCGTTGCATCACGATGTCATCAAAGTAGACCACGGGAATATTGAAGCGAAAGAACTTGTTCATGGCGTCATGGGCGACCGCCGCCGAGGCGCCAAAACCGAAGAAGGAGATCTTTTTCGCCTGGGTAAGCAGGTCCACCGCCCGGTTAACCGCGGCAATATCCAGACAGGATTTCACATGCTCCAGACCGGCCATCGTCGATTCAAAAATTTTGCTGGTATAGGAATCGACACTATCATCTTCTTCGACGTTGCGATTCACATAAGGTGTGCCGTTCGCCAGACTTTGCGCCAGATGCAGTTTAAAATCGGGAAAACCTTTGGTTTCAAGACGGCGGCAAAAGCGGTTGACGGTGGGTTCGCTCACCACCGCCATTCTGGCCAGGGTTGCAATACTCGAATGGATTGCCGTTTGCGGCGCGCTCAGGATCACTTCAGCGACTTTTCTTTCCGATTTGCTCAGAATTTCCAGGCGACTCTGAATTTTTTCCAGCATATTCATATAACAAAGTCCATGTAAGTTTTCCCGATTTCAACTATAAGCAGCAATCGATGCGGATTTCGTGAAAATATACTACGACCCTGTAAAGGTTGGCAGAGGGCAAAACGTGAAGTTGCGCGCTTTTTTTGCCAGAACATGACATGTGTCTAACTTTCAGAAAAGTAATCTGTTGTCAGAAACGATGCAAAATTTCTCTTTCAGCCATAGGCGGCATGCGCTTTCATCCAGGTTGCAAGCCAGCTTTTATGTGGCGCTTAGTCAGTTTAGACCTAATTTTGCCGTGGGGAACGGGTTTACTGGCCGGAGTTAAAAAGAGTACATTACTGCTGTAATAAAATTACAGTGTCCTGCAACGAGGAGATGAACATGGCGGTAACTTCAACAGCCCAGGCATGCGACCTGGTTATTTTCGGCGCGAAGGGCGATTTGGCGCGCCGTAAATTGCTGCCTTCCCTGTACCAGTTGGAAAAAGCGGGTCATATCCATCCGGAAACGCGGATTATTGGCGTCGGACGAGCCGAATGGGATAAAGCGGAATATACCCGCGTCATCCGCGATGCGCTGGATACGTTTATGAAAGAACCCATTGACGAGGGGCTGTGGCAAACGTTAAGCGCGCGGTTGGAGTTCTGCAATCTCGATGTTGAAGATACGTCAGGTTTTAGCAAACTGGGCAAAATGCTCGACCAGAAAAATCGCACCACCATTAACTACTTCGCCATGCCGCCCAGTACGTTTGGGGCCATCTGCCGGGGACTGGGCGCCGCGGGGTTGAATAAAGAGCCGTCGCGCGTGGTGATGGAAAAACCGCTGGGGACGGATTTGGCCTCCTCGCGGCTGATTAACGATCGAGTCGCCGAGTATTTTGACGAGTGCCAGGTTTACCGTATCGACCACTATCTGGGCAAAGAGACGGTGCTGAACCTGCTGGCGCTGCGTTTTGCCAACTCGCTGTTCTCCGCCAACTGGGACAACCGGACGATCGACCACGTGCAAATCACGGTGGCCGAAGAGGTGGGAATCGAAGGGCGCTGGGGCTATTTTGATAAAGCGGGTCAGATGCGCGATATGATCCAGAACCATCTGCTGCAGATTCTGACCATGATCGCCATGTCGCCGCCTTCCGACCTGACCACCGATCGCATCCGTGATGAAAAAGTGAAAGTACTGCGCTCATTGCGCCGCATCGATCGCAGCAACGTGCATGAAACCACCGTGCGCGGCCAGTATACGGCGGGGTTTGTTCAGGGCAAAAAAGTGCCGGGCTATCTGGAAGAGGAAGGGGCGAATAAAATCAGCGATACGGAAACCTTTGTCTCGATCCGTGTCGATATCGATGACTGGCGCTGGTCGGGCGTGCCTTTTTACCTGCGTACCGGTAAACGCCTGCCAACCAAATGTTCCGAAGTGGTGGTGTACTTTAAAAACCCGGCGCTGAACCTGTTCCGCGACTCCTATCAGCAACTGCCGCAGAACAAGCTGATTATCCGCCTGCAGCCGGATGAGGGCATTGAAATTCAGATCCTGAATAAAATTCCCGGCCTGGAGCACAAACACCGTTTGCAGACGGTGAAGCTGGATCTGAGCTTCTCCGAAACGTTTAATCAGCAGCATCTGGCGGACGCCTACGAGCGGCTGTTGCTGGAAACCATGCGCGGCATCCAGGCGCTGTTCGTGCGCCGTGATGAAGTTGAGGAAGCCTGGAAGTGGGTTGATTCGATTATGGATGCCTGGTCGATGGACAACGACGCGCCCAAGCCTTATCAGGCCGGCACCTGGGGGCCGGTGGCGTCGGTGGCGATGATCACCCGCGACGGGCGTTCCTGGAACGAATTTGAATAGCGGTTTTATATCTGTGTGACTAACGGTGCGGTCGGATGTCTGCTGCTAATGCAGACCCCTGTGGCAGGGGCGCGCTATATCGTTAATAGTGCCTGCGGGCATGACTGGAGATAACTCTTGATGAAAAACTGGCAAACGAGCGCGGAACAAATTTTGACGGCGGGCCCCGTGGTTCCCGTTATCGTGGTCAACAAGCTGGAACATGCGGTGCCGATGGCAAAAGCCCTGGTTGCCGGCGGCGTTCGCGTTCTGGAACTGACATTGCGCACCGACTGCGCCGTAGACGCTATCCGCGCCATTGCTAAAGCGGTGCCTGAAGCGATTGTCGGCGCCGGTACGGTAACCAATCCGCAACAGCTGGCCGCGGTAACCGAGGCCGGGGCGCAATTCGCCATCAGTCCGGGACTGACGGAACCTTTGCTGCGGGCGGCAACGGCGGGCAGCATTCCGTTGATCCCTGGGATCAGCACCGTCTCTGAACTGATGCTGGGGATGGATTACGGTTTACGCGAGTTTAAATTCTTCCCGGCGGAAGCCAACGGCGGCGTTAAAGCGTTACAGGCGATCGCCGGGCCGTTCGCGCAAATTCGCTTCTGTCCCACCGGGGGGATTACGCCCAACAACTACCGTGATTATCTGGCGCTGAAAAGCGTACTGTGCGTCGGCGGCTCCTGGCTGGTGCCGAACGATGCGCTGGAAAGCGGCGACTATGCGCGTATCACCGAACTGGCGCGCGCAGCGGTAGACGGGGCGAAAGGGTAATAAGCCAAGGTCGTCGACGTTCTGAAGCCATCCATGCGGATGGCTCAGACTGATGACAAAGTCCTGGCCTCTCAGCCAGGACTTTGATCT